>NZ_JAVYAB010000014.1:0-1257 GCF_032337075.1 Novosphingobium sp. APW14 | reverse complement strand
TGACCGGCCCCCACTGAGTGGTCCGTTCGGTTTGTTAGTGCATGATCGCCTCCTGCGCCATGGCTGGCCGTAGGTGGAGCGAAGCGGAACCGGAGGGCAGCCATGGCGATGGCGCTGTTTCTGGGGCCGGTGGCCGATAACCGAGCGAGCTGTGCGGCCGGACGGTGTTGTAGTGCCGCCGCCAGGCTTCGATCAGGATCTTTGCCTCAGCCAAGGTGTAGAAGATCTCGCCATTCAAGAGCTCGTCGCGCATCGAGCCATTGAAGCTCTCGCAGTAGCCATTCTCCCATGGGCTGCCGGGTGTGATGTAGAGCGTCTTCACTCCGATCCTCGCCAGCCATTGCTGCACGGCATTGGCTATAAACTCAGGGCCATTATCCGACCTTATGTGGGCCGGTGGGCCACGCGTGACGAACAGCTCTGCCAACGCCGCCAAGACATCCTCACTTCTGAGCCGTCGCGCGACAGGGAGGGCAAGGCACTCTCTGCTGGCCTCGTCGATGATCGACAGGATGCGGAACTTGCGACCATCGTGCGTACGGCCCTCGACAAAGTCGTAGGACCATACGTGCCCCGGATACTCGGGTCGCAGCCGGATACATGACCCGTCGTTGAACCAGAGCCTCCCTCGCTTCGGTTGCTTTTGCGGCACCTTCAACCCCTCGCGGCGCCAGATGCGCTCCACGCGCTTAAAGCTCACATGCCAGCCTGTCTCGCGCAGCAGAGCCGTTATACGGCGATAGCCATAGCGACCATATTGCCTGGCTAAGGCGATGATGTCCTGGGTCAGGGCCGCTTCGTCATCAGCCCCACGCGGCGCCTTGCGCTGTGTTGATCGGTGTTGCCCCAGCACACGGCAGATCCGTCGCTCGGACACTGAGATTATGCCCCTAATATGATCGATACAGCGCCGACGCCTGGCGGGGCTTAGAAGTTTCCCCGTGCGGCTTCCTGCAGGATCAGCTTGTCGAGCGTCAGGTCCGACACCGCTCGGCGCAACCGGGCATTCTCTTTCTCCAGCTCTTTCATCCGTCGGGCCTGGTCCATCTTCAGGCCGCCATACTCCTTGCGCCAACGGTAGTAGCTCTGCTCGGTAACTCCGATCCGCCGGCAGGCATCTGCAACCGTTCCGCCTTGCGCTAGCACGATCTCCGCTTCACGCAGCTTGCCAATGATGTCTTCCGGCTTGTGCTTTCTTGCCATTCCATTCCTCCTTCGTGGCCATTCCTAAAATAGAAATTGGGCCACTCAGAAGGG
>NZ_JAVYAB010000013.1:0-3349 GCF_032337075.1 Novosphingobium sp. APW14 | reverse complement strand
GCTTTCCGCCAGGCCAAAGTCATACCAGCCTTGACCATAGCCAGCGAAGGCCCCGGTGCGCAGCTTGTTGCTGATTGCGTAGCGGCCATAGAGGCTCAGCTGCAGGGTTTCATCCGAGATCGAGCTGTTGGTGAACCCAGTGAGCGTATCGCTGGCCTGAGAGGCCATAAGCGATGCACCCAAAGTCAGGTTTGAATCCACCTTCGTTTCGAGACGCAGTGCCGCAAACATGCGGGTGGTCCAATTGTCCCCCTGCTTCGAATAGTTCAGCCCGAAGTCAATGTAAGCCTGATGACGACGGCCGCATTCCGACAGGCGCTGCGCCATGTTCACCTTGCCGCCATCCTGGTTGGCATTGGCCTTGCCCGAAAGGGACTTGTTTGACGGGTTGGTGCAATCGTCGTCGTTTGCAGCCTTCATCAGGCTTTCATTGAAGCTCAGCATGTCGCTGAGGCTGTGTGCGACATGGCTACGCAAACCGGTGCGAAGCTGTCCTTCAGCCTGAGCGAGCCTACGTCCCAACTCATCTACGTTGCTGATCGTCACGGTCAGCGTCTGGTAGCCAGCGTTGCCAGCGGCGTCTGCCGCCTTCACCCGGACCACGTAGGTGTTGTTGCGATCGCTATCGGTTGGGCTTTCATAGTCAGGCGCGGAGGCGAATACGAGCACGCCGGTAGTCTGATCGATACGGAATGCCGACGCATCGCTGCCGCCATCGAGCGACCAGCTCGCGGTTTCGCTGGCCGTAAACGTGGCCACCGCCGTCTGCCCTTCATTGATCGACTGCGCCGAAGCCGCAGCTCCCGCACCACCGCTCGGGCCAGAGATAACCGGGGCGGTGTCATCGATATCGCGGACCGTGACAGTGATCGCCAAGGTGCTGGCGATACTGCCGGAGTCAGTTGCAGTAATCTCGACGACGTAGCTGTTGTTCGCATCCGCATCGCTCGGGGCTTCGAAGTTCGGAGCCGCAACAAAGGTGAGCGTGCCGTCGGCAGCGATCTGGAACTTGGCCTGGTCGGCTCCGCCGGTGATGGACCAGGTTACCGTTTCATTCGCCGTCAGGCGGATGACGCTAGTCTGGTTTTCATTCACTGACAGCGCCGCGGTGGTAGCACCGGAAGTACCCCCCTGCGCCGTGATGACAGGAGCGGCATCGTAAGTGAAGCCGCCATTGAGGGTTGCCGTACCGCTGGCAGTCGTAACCGCCACGTCAACAGCACCGGCTGAGCCAGCCGGCGCAACCGCCGTGATCTGCGTTGCGCTGTTCACGGTAAAGCTGGTTGCCGCCGTGCCGCCAAAGGTCACAGCGCTGGCGCCAGTGAAGCCGGTGCCGGTGATAACAACGCTAGTCCCACCCGCAATCGGGCCACTGGTCGTCGCAAGCGCCGCGATGGTCGGCGCAGGCGTGCCGGCGGCGATATAAGTGTAGCCTCCATTAAGCGTAGCCGTGCCGCCCGCGGTGGTGACCGCCAGGTTGACCGCACCAGCTGTACCAGCCGGAGCGACAGCCGTGATCTGCGTTGCGCTGTCCACGGTGAAGCTGGTTGCCGCCGTGCCGCCAAACGTCACAGCGCTGGCGCCGGTCAGGTTGGTGCCGGTGATGATCACGCTGGTTCCGCCTGCGGATGTGCCGCTGGCGGGCGCAATCGTGGTGATCGTCGGGGCAGCCTGCTGAGCTGCCACATAGGTAAAGGCACCGTTCGACGTGGCGCTGCCGCCAGCCGTGGTGACAGAGACGTTCACCGCCCCAGCCGATCCGGCAGGCGAAACCGCCGTGATCTGCGTTGCGCTGTCCACGGTGAACGAGCTTGCAGCGGTGCTGCCGAAGCTGACCGCAGTTGCGCCGGTAAAGTCAGTCCCGGTGATCACTACGCTGGTGCCGCCTGCGGTCGCACCCGTAGCCGGAGCAACCCCGCTGATCGTCGGCGCCGCCTGCTGCTGTTGCTGTTGCCCACTGTAAGTGAACGCGTTGCTCAGCGTAGTTGCACCGCCCGGGCTCGTGACCCCAAGATCAACGGTGCCCGCCGAGCCGGCCGGGGTGGTTGCGGTGATCTGGGTGCTGCTGTTGATTGCGATCCGCGCCGCGATGCCACCAAAGGTGACCGACGTACCAGCGATGAAGTTCGTGCCGGTAATAACCACGGAGGTTCCCCCCGCGGTTGGGCCGCTTGACGTCGCTATTGCAGAGACCGTCGGTGCCGGGAAGCCGGCAACTGCATAGGTGAACGGAGCCGAGGTCGACCGTCCACCAGGTGTGGTCACCGTGACACCCGTTGCACCGCCACCACTGGAGTTAGCCGGTGTGACAGCCGTAATCTGAGTATCGCTGTCAACGGTAAACGACGGTGCGTTTGGACCACCGATAGCTACCGCGGTTGCCCCGGTAAGGCCAGTACCCCTAATCACGATGGTGGTCCCGCCCGCCACTGGGCCGATACTGGGGGAAACGGATGTGATGACCGGCACGGGTGCGGCAACATAAGTCAAGCCGCCCTGGGCTGTCGCCGTTCCGACTGGTGTAGTGACCGAGACGTCTACGGCACCTGCTGCGCCAGCCGGGACCATCGCAAACAGCGCGTTCGAACCTTGTTGATAGAACCAAGGTGCGGCGACACCACCAAAGCTCACGGCCGTTGCCGTTGACAAATTGGATCCGTTAATCTGGACCGAGACCCCGCCAGCGGTAGAGACTGTCTGCGGGGTCACCGAGGAGATGGCCGGGGCGCCCGAAGGTGTCGGGAAGTAAGTGAGGGTCGTCGACGCCGAACCGCTTGGCGTAGTCACCACCAGCGTGGTGGGGGCGTTGGCCGTGCCCGGGGGCACAACCACTTCCAGGCGATCCGACCCGGTCGTTGCAATCAATCCAACATTAAATTGCACAGATGCCCCGCCGACGGTCACCCCCGTTGCGCTCGCAAGGTTTGAACCAAACACCGCAACCTTGCCCCCACTGGCTGGAGGTGCCGAGTTTGAAAGACCCAGAATCGAGGGCGCCGTGGCCGACGTGTAGGTGAACTGAGTGGTAGCCGTCGTTGACCCCAATGAATTCGTCACGACAATCGGCACGGTGCCCGATCCGGCAGGAGCATAGGCAGTGATGTTGCCGCTGGTTGCCGTGAAGGACAGCGCGGCGACACCACCAAAGGTAACCGATGTGGTCCCAGCCAAGTTGCTGCCGCTGATGTTGACGCGCGCGCCCCCAGCCTCGACACCCGACGCACCGCTTGATCTGCCCCCTTCTGAGTGGCCCAATTTCTATTTTAGGAATGGCCACGAAGGAGGAATGGAATGGCAAGAAAGCACAAGCCGGAAGACATCATTGGCAAGCTGCGTGAAGCGGAGATCG
>NZ_JAVYAB010000012.1:0-28666 GCF_032337075.1 Novosphingobium sp. APW14 | reverse complement strand
AAACAGCGCCATCGCCATGGCTGCCCTCCGGTTCCGCTTCGCTCCACCTACGGCCAGCCATGGCGCAGGAGGCGATCATGCACTAACAAACCGAACGGACCACTCAGTGGGGGCCGGTCAAAACCAGCCCTGCCAACCGGAGGCACCGTCGTTGACACACAGGCGCGCGCAGCAATCGACGCGATCGTAAATGTTCTGATCGTATCCGGGGTTCTGGCGGCGCAGTGAATTGGCGACGAGACGTTGCATTTTCGCGGAGAGGAGGGGCGTAGGTGCGACATTATTGCAACAAGTTGGCGCTTTGTCTGCTTGCACGGACTAGTATATACAGTTAGATACGACGAACTCGGTGGTTCAATCCTGTTACAAGGGGAAAACGATAATGCGGAAACTGGTCATTGGGATGGCACTTGCCTCCTCGGCCCTCGCGACGCCTGCCCTCGCGCGCGATGATTCTTGGTACGTCGAAGCTGATGCCGGTGGCATGATCGTCGAAGATATCAAGAACTTCACTGGGGTGAACAACGAAGGCACGCTGAAGCTCAAGACCGGCTACGACTTCGGTGGTATCGTCGGTTATGACTTTGGCGGTTTCCGCCTTGAAGCCGAAGCAAGCTATCGTCGCGCAAACGAAGATTCGTATGCCAGCGCGACGACCCGCTACACGGGCGCGCAGCTTGATGGCGGCGCCTCGGCACTTAGCTTCATGCTGAACGGCATGCTCGATTTCGGCCCCGATGATGGCCTCCAGGGCTTTGCTGGTGGCGGTGTCGGCGTCGGACGCGTCAAGAACCAGCTTTTCACGCCGAACGCTGCTCTGAATGTTAACGATTCGGACACCGGCTTCGCTTGGCAGGCTATTGCCGGGATCCGCGCGCCGCTGTCTGACAACGTCGACGTCGGCCTGAAGTACCGCTTCTTCAACCAGGATCACAACGATCTGGTGAACAATGCCGGTCGTAACGTTCAGACCCGCTTCCGTTCGCACTCGCTGCTGCTGACGCTGGGTTACAACTTCGGTGGTGCTGAGCCGGTTGCTCCGCCGCCGCCTCCGCCGCCGCCCCCGCCGCCCCCGCCACCTCCTCCGCCGCCGCCGCCGCCGCCGGTTGTGGTCTGCAATAAGGGCCCGTACATCGTGTTCTTCGACTGGGATAAGTCGGACATCACGCCGGAAGCAGCTTCGATCCTCGACAGTGCGGTAACGGCCTATGCCAACTGCGCCAATGTTCCGATCATGCTGGCCGGTTATGCCGACCGTTCGGGTGCGCCAAAGTACAACCAGGGCCTGTCGGAGCGTCGCAACGCTTCGGTTCGCGGTTACCTGACCTCGCGTGGTATCGCCGATGGCGCCATCACCAGCCAGGGCTTCGGTGAAAACAATCCGCGCGTTCCGACTGCTGACGGCGTTCGCGAACTGCAGAACCGCCGGGTGGAAATCACCTACGGTCCGGGTTCGGGCATGTAATCAGCTACCGAAAGGTGCTAAAGGTTCAGGGGGTCGGAGCAATCCGGCCCCCTTTTCCTTTGATGGGAGGGGGAGTTGGAGAGACCTATGCTGCGTTACTTGCCCCCCGCTGTGATCGCCCTGGCTTTGGTCGGGTGCGCCACGACCACCACCAGATCCGGCAACCTTGCCATAGCAGAGCTGGCCGATGCGAACGGCCGTCCGATCGGCACCGCCGCCCTTTCACGGCGGGGTAATGAAACTCTCATCAACCTGAGCGTTGCGGGCACGCCCGGAGCAGTTCACGGCCTGCATTTGCATGCGGTCGGCAAGTGCGAAGCGCCCTTCGCCAGCGCAGGACCGCACCTCAACCCGGGCGGGCACCAGCACGGCAAGGATAACCCGATGGGCTCACACCTCGGTGACCTGCCCAATGTGACCATCGGCCAGAACGGTGTAGGCACGGCCAGTGCCAGCCTTGGCACCAACGATGCGGCAATCGATGCCGCGCTGTTCGATGCAGACGGCTCAGCAATTGTCCTGCATGCTGCAGCCGATGACTATCGCACCGACCCCTCGGGCAACAGCGGCGCGCGAATTGCCTGTGGAGTGCTGACGCGCAGTTAGCGCTGAAAGTTCAGCCACCCTCGCCAGCGCGCTCGACCAGGGTGGCCTCCGCTTGCGGCACAGCCTTGTAGGCATAGACCAGCAAGGCGACCGCAAGCGGGGCCACCGCGATCAGCGACAGGATCCCGGTCCGCAGATCGCCCACCAGCTTGCCATCAACCATGTTGCCAGCCAGGTCGGACACCTGCCCGACCATGTAGGGGCCGAAGCAGAGGCCAACCAGCGTCGTGCCCAAAAAGAACGAGGCTGTCGCCGTGCCGCGCATCCGGGGGAGCACCAAATCCTGCGTCGTCGCCGCGGCAGCGCCCAGTGCCGCAGCGCCAAACAGGCCCGCCAGGAAGTTCATCACATAGAACAGCACCGGATTGGCTGTAGTATAGCCAATCCAGATCGGCAGGGCCGGAGCGACCACCCCGAACAGGATCACCAGGATCCGCCCGGCCGGGTTCTTCGCCCGCAGCGCATCGGCCACGCGGCCGCCGATAATCACGCCAAGGAAGCCGCTGATCGCGCCATTGGCGCCCAGCCAGAAGGCCAGTTCGTGTTTCGGCAGCTTGAGCACCTGTTCGGCATAGGGCGCCGACCAGAAGGACAGGCCATAGGCAGCCAGCGAGACCATCGCATAACCCAGAGTGGTGCAGATGAAAGCGGGGGTGCCCCAGATCAACCGGAAGGTCGCCGGGTCCTTCTGGCGCAGTACAGAGGCCCATGAGAACACCGCGTAATAGCCCAGTGCCACGGCCGACCATTGCGGAAGATTGCCGGTCAACTGGATCATGATCCAGGCGAAAGCGCAAAGCCCTACCGCCACTGCGATGTTAATCGCCAGCGCCCCAAAGCCGCGGCGGGCGGCACCGATCAGGGTAAAGGGCGGCACGATGGTTGAAAGATCGGCAAAGAATTCGGCAAAGGGTCGGTCAGAGCTCTTGCTTGGGGTGTCATCCATTGCCCCGCGCACCGGCTCGCGCAGGGTTGCCACCCACAGCGCAACCAGCAGGCCAGGGATGCCCACTGCCAGGAAGGCCGCGTGCCAGCCAACCAGCCCCATCGGCCCACCGCCAGGATATGCCGCATTCCAGACCTGACTGATCTTGGCGCCGATCAGCAGTGATACCCCGCCACCGAGGTAAAGCCCCGATGAATAAATCGCGAGCGCCGTCGCGCGCTGGCGCTTGGGAAAATAGTCCGAGATCAGCGAATAGGCTGTTGGGCTGGCGGTAGCCTCGCCAATGCCAACACCCATCCGCGCGAGGGTCAAGGTCATCTGGTTGCGAGCGAAGCCTGACAGGGCGGTCATTGTCGACCACAGGGCAAGCCCGATGCTAAGCAGTTTGACCCGGCTCCAGTTGTCAGCCAGGCGGCCGAGCGGAATGCCAAACAGGGCATAGAACACGGCGAAAGCCGCACCGCCCAGAAAGCCCATGTCACTATCGGTAAGGTTTAGGTCCGCCTTGATCTCGAGCGCGAGGATCGAGATGATCTGCCGGTCAATGAAGTTCAGGATATAGACCACGACCAGGACGCTCAGAACGTACCAACTATAGGAGCTTGCCTCGCGCGGGGCTGCGGCGGTTTCCTGAGCTTCGTTCACCTGGTCTCTCCCTGTCGTTATCTTTGCTCTATGCCGCGTAGCGGGTCGGATCGGTCAGTCCTGCCTTGGCGAAGCCTTCGCGCCGCAAGCGGCAACTGTCACACAGGCCGCAAGCCGCGCCATCGGGCTGCGGATCGTAGCAGGACCAGCTGAGCCCGGCGTCGAGCCCCAAGCGATGCGCCTCGGCCGCGATTTCTGCCTTGCCGAGGAACTGAAGCGGTGCGTGGATGCGCCAGTCATCGCCTTCAGCCCCAGCCTTGGTCGCCAGCCGCGCCAGATCCTGGAACCCGGCGATGAATTCGGGCCGGCAATCGGGATAGCCCGAATAATCGAGCGCATTGACGCCGATGAAAAGGTCGCGCACCCCAAGCGCCTCGGCCCAGGCGAGTGTGAGCGACAGAAACACCAGGTTACGAGCCGGCACATAAGTGACCGGAATATCCGGACCAACGCCGTCCTTGGGAACCGCGATATCGTCGGTCAGGGCCGAGCCACCGAATCGCGAAAGGTCAAGCGGCAGGACCACGTGGCGCACTGCCCCGATCCGCTTGGCAATCGCCGCGGCAGCATCAAGCTCGCGGCGGTGGCGTTGATTGTAATCGATCGTCAGCGCGTTGACTGCATAACCCGCTTCCTGCGCGAGCCCGGCGACCACCATGGAATCGAGGCCGCCCGAAAGGAGCACGACAGCCTGGCGCTGTTGAGAATTGGCAGCGGAAGACATTGTCGACGGGCTAGCCTGAGCAGAGGCCCATGGCAACTGCGCACATCGCCTAGCCGCTGCAATCCCCCGTATGGCGCGCCTCTGCGGCAAATTCAAACGGCAGACCTTCTGCAATGCCCTGGGTTTCGATCTGCACCAGACGATTGGTTTCGCGCCGCACGCTTGTTCGCCCATAACCGCGCCCACGGCACGTGTACTGGACGGTGATCAGGTCATCCCGGTCATCCACAATCAGCCGTTCACAGTTCAGACCTTCATGGCGCAGCTGAATGAACTTGTGGCCGCTATTCAGGCAAATCGGATAGGATCGGCGGCTGCCGTCACGCAAACGGATTTCCCAGCGGCCGGGCTCAAGCTGGTTCAGCATTTCAAGCGCAGGGCGCTGACTTGAAGCGGGCACAGCAAGTGCCACCCAACCTGTCAAAGCAGAGGCTGTTAACCAGATCAGCTGCCGCATTACATGCCCCCCGATGAAAAAGATCCTTGCTAGGCGTCGATCCGAAACAGCTTTGAGCAAAACGCACAGTCGACCTCAATAAGGCCTTCAGGACTGCGCATTTCAACCCGCTCTTCTTCCGGGAATCTGCCCAGCACCGAGCGGTAGTGTTCAACCGAGCAGCGACAGCCGCGGTGCAGCGGCGCCCCCGCCTCGACCCGCACCTCGCGCTCATCATGGAACAAGCGCCAGACCAAGGCTTCTAGCGACAGGTCTGGATCGACAAGCTCTTCAGGACGGGTGCTGCCCGCAAGTATCGAGACATGCTCCCATTCCGGATGGTCCATCTTCACGTGGAGCCGCTCGCGTCCTTCTTCGCCTTCAGCCAGATGCTGGATCAGGATGCCACCGCCGATGCAACCGGCTGCCCCATCCCCAATCCCGACCCGGATCAGCGTCGGCACCTGCTCGCTCTGGGCGAAGTAGCTCTCGCAAGCTTCGGCAAGGCTCGCGCCTTCAAGCGGGACGATCCCCTGATAGCGTTGACCGGTTGCGGCAAGATCAAAGGTGACAGCCAGATAGCCCTTGCCGAACAGGGCAACGAGGCTGGGGTTGTGGCCGAGCTGCGCCAACCGCTCAGCATCATGACGGACATAGCCGCGCAGCTCGCCATTGCGGTAATCGCAAACCAGCAGATCGACCACGCCAGACTCGGTCTGGGCCTGCATGGTCAGCTGGCTGTCTTCGTCCTTGAGCAGAGTGCCGAGCAGGGCCGCAAGCACCAGGGCTTCGGCCAGCAGTCGGCGGATTGGTGGGGGGTAATCGTGCGCGGTCAGGATCGTGTCGAGCACAGGTCCCAGGCGCACGACCCGTCCGCGGGCATCACGCCCGGGGATTGAGAAGCGCAGCACCCGGTCATAACCAGTTTCACCGGCCACGATATGCTCCGGCAGGCTCATAGCTGACCGAAGACCCACCGCAGCACACTCTTTTGAGCGTGGATGCGGTTCTCCGCCTCATCCCAGACGGCCGACTGCGGACCGTCGATCACGGCGTCGGTCACTTCCTCGTTCCGATGCGCGGGCAGGCAATGCAGGAAGGTTGCCCCAGGGCCGGCCAAGCTCATCAGCTTTTCGTCGACCTGGAATGGCGCCATGGCCGCAAGCTTGTTGTGGGCATGGTCCTGGCCCATCGAAACCCAGGTATCGGTCACCACCACGTCGGCCCCGCGCGCCGCTTCGGCGGCATCGTTGGTCAGGGTGATCGTGGCCCCAAGCGCGCGGGCCCGTTCGATGTATCCGGCATCCGGTTCATAGCCCTTGGGCGTGCCGATCCGCACATTGAAGTGCAGCAGGCCGGCCGCCTCGATGATCGAATTGAGCACGTTATTGCCATCGCCAAGCCAGGCCACTTCAAGACCCGGCAGTGCCTTGCCGCGCTCAAGCAGGGTCAGCAGGTCAGCCATGATCTGGCACGGGTGGCTTTCATCGGTCAGGCCATTGATCACGGGTACATCGGCGTAGTGTGCCAGTTCCTCGATCTTGGCGTGATCGTCGGTTCGCAGCATGATCACATCGGCCATACGGCTCAGCACCCGGGCGGTATCGGCGATTGTCTCGCCGCGGCCGAGTTGGCTTGTGCCCGATTCCAGCGTGATCGCACCGCCGCCAAGCTGACGCATGGCGACATCGAACGAAACGCGGGTCCGGGTCGAGTTCTTTTCGAACACCATCGCCAGGATATGACCAGCCAGCGGCGCATCCGAGTCGGCCTTGCCCTTGGGCCAGCCGACGCGCGCCCCCTTGCGATCAAGGGCATCGTTGAGCATGGCGACAAGCCCGTCACCGCCCGCATCCGCGAGGTTCAGGAAATGCCGGGTCATGCCGCGACTTCCGGCGGCTGGAAGCTGGCGGCACCGGCCGAAAGCTTGTCGAAGAATTCGTCGATTTCGGCATCGCCGATCACCAGCGGCGGGACGAGGCGGAGGGTGTTGTCACCGGCCGCAACCGTCAGCAGGTGATGGTTATCGCGCAGGTGCGCCACGAACCCACGGGTTTCGAACTTCATCTTGATCCCCAGCATCAGCCCCTTGCCGCGGACCAGTTCAAACAGATCGGGATAGTTGCCGATGAACTGTTCCAGCCGGCTGCGCAGGCGTTCGCTGGTTGTGCGGACCTGGGTCAGGAATTCATCGTTGGCAACCGCATCGAGCACCGCCTCAGCCGCAGCCATGGCCAGCGGATTGCCGCCATAGGTCGAACCGTGGGTACCGATGACCATGCCCCGCGCGGCCTTTTCGGTGGCAAGGCAGGCGCCGATCGGGAAGCCACCGCCAAGCCCCTTGGCCGTGGCAACAACGTCGGGAACGATCCCGTACTGCTCGTAGGCATAGAGCGTGCCCGAGCGGGCGACGCCGCACTGTACTTCGTCCAGCGCCAGCAGCAGATCATGCTCATCGGCGAGCGCACGCAGGCCCTGCATAAACGCGTCAGAAGCGGGGCGAATGCCGCCCTCCCCCTGGACCGGCTCAACCAGGAAGCCCGCCGTGTTCGGGCCGATCGCCGCCTTGGCGCCCTCCAGATCGTCGAAATCGACATATTTGAAGCCGGGCAGGAGCGGCATGAAGCCCTTGTGCATCTTCTCCTGGTTGGAAGCGCTGATCGTCGCCATGGTCCGGCCGTGGAAGGCGTTCTTGAAGGTGATGATCTCGAATTTGTGATCGTTGCCGGCATGCTGGTGATAGGCACGCACCGTCTTGATCGCGCATTCCACCGCCTCGGCACCAGAATTGGTGAAGAACACCGTATCGGCAAAGGTCAGGTCGACCAGCCGCTGGGCCAAGTGCTCACCCTGCGGGCTGCCATAGAGGTTCGAGACGTGCATCAGCGTTTCAGCCTGCTTCTGGATCGCGCCGATCAGACCCTTGTGCGAATGGCCCAGCAGGTTGACCGCGATCCCCGCGGCAAAATCGAGATATCGCTGCCCATCTTCACCGATCAGATGGCAGTGCTCGCCGCGCACCGGGCGAAAGCCACAGCGGGGGTAGACTGGCATGAGCGGAGTGATCGACATCGCTGATTTCCTTTGCTGGATGCGAGATATGCACGAAATGGAAAACGACAAATGGCGGCCCCGCTAAGGGCCGCCATTTGCGGAGTTCTAGGCCGTGGAATGTCCCGGGGCAACCCCGGGACTGGCACCGGCAGGTCAGCCCTGCAGCGGCACCAGGTTCACGGCCGAATACTTGCCTCGTCGATCGACTTCGATGTCGAACTCAACCCGGTCACCTTCGTTGAGGCCAGACATGCCCGAACGCTCAACCGCGCTGATGTGCACGAATGCGTCTGGCTGCCCGTCATCACGGGTGATGAAGCCAAAGCCCTTCATCGAATTGAAGAACTTGACCGTGCCGGTGGCCTTGTCACCCGTCAGCTGACGCTGCGGAGCAGCTTCACGCTTGGGGGCTTCGATCAGGTCGCCAACAATCTCAAGGTCGCTGGCAGAAATCTTGCCGCCGCGATCGACCAGGGTGAACTTCAGCGTCTGGCCCTCGGCCAGGCTTTCAAGGCCGGCGCGCTCAACCGCGCTGATGTGCACGAACACGTCTTCGCCGCCTTCATCGCGCTGGATGAAGCCGAAGCCCTTGCCCGCGTTGAAGAACTTTACGGTGCCGGAACCTTCGCCGACCACCTGGGCAGGCATACCGCCGCCACCGCCGCCACGCGGGGCGCCGCCGCCGAAGCCGCCGCGACCACCGCCGCCAAAACCGCGACCCGGGCCACCAAAGCCACCACGATCGCCGCCGCCAAACCGGTCGCCACCGCCAAAACGGTCGCCGCCGCTGCCCGCAAACGGATCAAAGCTGTCTTCGCCGAAACCGTCGCGCTTGTCACGGCCACGGCCGCGACGTCCTCTATCAAAACCCATAAACCCGAACGCACTTTCGTATCGTCCGCGAGCTCACAACCCTGGCCGCGCGGACGAAACGCACCGGGGAGGCAGATACGACGGACTCAATGCCCGCAGCGCTGCAGGTCTGGTGATAACCCATCTGTTGGCCCTTGGCGAATCGAATCGCGTGCAACCGTACCGCCCGCGCGCCACTGTGACATTTCTGCCGAAATGACACCGCGCGTGACACATCGATCAGACGCTTGGCTTTGCTCCCGGTCGGGGCTAGTCGAAGGCGAAACTCACCGATGGGGTGCCCACAATGTTTCGCCGCCTAACCGATAGCATCCTGGCCAGCCCGCAAATCAGCGTGGATGATTTGGCCGAGGCCAAGGCCCTGGGCGTTGCCCTGGTGATCAACAACCGCCCCGAGGGTGAGAGCGACGACCAGGTTCCCGGCGCCCAGATCGAATCGGCGGCGCGGGCGCTGGGGATGGATTACATTGCCATTCCGGTCACCCATTCCGGTTTTTCCGGTCCGCAGGTCGACGCGATGGCCGCCGCTCTGGCCAAGAGCGAAGGCAAAGTCCTGGCCTATTGCCGCTCTGGCACCCGCTCCACCTTGCTGTGGGCCCTGGCTCAGGCAAGCGCGGGCGCCGATCTTGAAGAAGTTACGACCCAGGCCGCTGCCGCCGGCTATGATGTTACCCCCGTCCGGCCGCTGATGGACATGCTCAAGGCCCGCAGCGGATAGGTCGCGATGGAAGGGGTTTGGATCGATCTGGCCAAGTTCGGCGCATCACTGGCGGCGATCTTGGGCCTGGCCTGGCTGGCCCGGTGGATGGATCTGGGCGGCGATCTGCGGATCCGCGATGCCGATCATGCATGTTTCCTGGCGAATCAGGCGGTCGAAGGTTTCGAGCCCGTTGATCTGGTGCTCGACAAGGCTGGGATCGGCGCGCTGCTGCGCGATGCCGATGGACGCCAGATGCTGCTGCGCCGGCACGGTGCCGCCTGGGTGGGACGCCTGCTCGATGACCGGACCGAGGCCCGGCTGGACCGGGACTTCCTGGTAATCGGCACGGGTGAAAAGACCTTCGGCACCATCACGCTTCATCTTGGCGAGGCTACCGGCGTCTGGGCCGCGGGGCTTCGCCGCTTACCGCGGGCAGGAGTACCGCATGCCTAAACTGCCCAACCCGGTGGACTTTGCCGTTCCCTTCTTCATCCTGCTGATCGTGCTTGAGATGATCTGGGCGCGCCGGAATGCACCAGAGAAGTACGAGCCGAAAGACACGCTGGTTTCACTCGCCTTTGGGCTTGGCAGCACAGTTGCCGGGCTGATCTTCGGCGGGGCGATTTATGGGTTGATGGTGTGGCTGTGGGATCACCGCGCGCTAAACGTCCCCTGGACCTGGTGGGCCTGGATCCTGTGTTTCGTGCTGGATGACCTGCTCTACTACCTGTTCCACCGCAGCGCGCACCGCGTGCGGTGGTTCTGGGCGAGCCACGTCAATCACCATTCCAGCCAGCATTATAATCTCTCGACTGCCCTGCGGCAGACCTGGACCGGCTGGCTGGCAATGTCCTTCCTGTTCAAGCTGCCCCTGGCCGCGGTCGGATTTCACCCGGCCATGATCCTGTTCTGCGGCGGGGTGAACCTGATCTACCAGTTCTGGATTCATACTGAGGTGATCGACCGTTTCCCGCGCTGGTTCGAAGCGGTAATGAACACGCCCAGCCATCACCGGGTCCACCACGCAACCAACCCACGCTATCTTGATTCGAACTATGCCGGGGTCTTCATAGTCTGGGACAGGTTGTTCGGGACTTTCGTGCCCGAAACGAACGAGGAGCAGATCAGTTACGGGATCGTCCGCCAGCTTGGCACTTTCAACCTGCTCTATGCCGTGTTTCATGAATGGATCGGCATCGCTCGCGATGTCTGGCACGCTCCTTGGCGGCACAAGTTGTCCTACCTCTGGCGCCAGCCGGGCTGGACGCACGATGGCAGCCGCGACACGTCAGACACGATCCGCGCCCGCTGGCAGGCCCGCCAGGTTGCTGAACCAGCGGAATAGGATTGCAGTGATTTAACCGGTCGCTTAACGCATCATCCAAAGGGAGAGCGTCTGAGATGGACCAGTTCGATATCATCGTGATCGGTGGCGGCAGCGCGGGCAGCGCGGTGGCAGGGCGGCTGTCGGAAGACGGCACACGTCGGGTCTGCCTGCTCGAAGCAGGTCCGCACAACGATACGATCCAGGTCAAGACCCCCGGGTTCATGCCGTTCATCCCGGAAAAGTCGAACTGGCGGTTCGATACGGTGCCGCAAAAGGGGCTCAACGGCCGGATCGGTTACCAACCGCGCGGGCGCGGGCTGGGCGGTTCCAGTGCGATCAACGCAATGGTCTATATCCGCGGCAACCACTTCGATTACGATCAGTGGGCTGAGCTGGGCTGTACCGGCTGGAGCCATGCCGACGTGCTCCCCTATTTCAAGCGCGCCGAAGGCAACGAGCGCGGCGGCAATGAATGGCACGGGGCGGATGGACCGCTCAACGTGATGGACCAGCGTTGGCCCAGCCCCGGCAGCGAGGCGTTCGTGGCCAGCGCCGCGGCACTCCAGCTGCCCGAAAACGATGACTTCAATGGTGCGCGCCAGGATGGCTTCGGGCTGTACCAGGTGACACAGAAAGCCGGTGAGCGCTGGTCAGCGGCCCGCGCCTACCTCAGCCCCCGCCCCAACCTGTCGATTCGGACCGGAGCACTGGTCGAAAAGATCGTGATCGAAAATGGCCGTGCAGTCGGCGTCCAGGCCCGCTTCGGCGGCAAGCGCGAAGTGATCCGCGCCGGCGGCGGGGTCGTGTTATCGGCCGGCGCCTTCGGCAGCCCGCAGGTGCTGATGCTATCCGGCATCGGGCCGGCCGCACACCTGAAGGACAAGGGCGTTCCGGTGCTGCTTGACCGGGCCGCCGTGGGCGAAGACCTGCAGGACCATATCGACTTCGTGGCCAGCTGGGAAACCGGCTCGCTCGACTTCATCGGCGATAGCCTTGCCGGCACCTGGAAGATGGCCAAGGCGGTGATCGAACACCGCCTGAAGCGCACCGGGATCATGACCACCTGCTTCGCCGAGGCTGGCGGCTTCTGGCGCACCAACCCGGATTTGCCGGCGCCCGATATCCAGTATCACTTTGTCCCAGCCATGTTGGAAGACCATGGGCGCACCAAGGTGAAGGGCCATGGCTTTTCGATCCATGCCTGCGTGCTGCGCCCGGAAAGCCGCGGCACGGTTCGCCTCAATTCCGCAGACCCGGCCGCAGCTCCGGCGATCGACCCCAATTTCCTCGACGATCCGCGCGATATTGCAACGCTTCGCGCAGGCGTCCGGCTGATGTACCGCATTGCCGAAAATGGCGCGCTTGGCGCCTATGGCGGCACGCCGCGCCAGCCGGTCGATATCAGCAACGACGCAGCGGTGGACGATCTGATCCGCAGCCGGGCCGATACGGTCTATCACCCGGTTGGCACTTGCCGGATGGGCAACGACGCCGAAAGCGTGGTCGATCCCAAGCTGCAGTTGCGCGGAATCGAGGGGCTATGGGTGGCCGATGCCTCGGTCATGCCGCGACTGGTCTCGGGCAATACCAATGCGCCCAGCATCATGATCGGCGAACGCGCCGCAGATTTCATCAAGGCCGCGTTGCAGTAAAGCCGGGCTGCGGGCCGGTCAGTGATGGCAGGCCAGCGCTTCGACCACATCGTCCAGGCGCGCCGGATCGCCCAGCGCGAGCACATGCCCCGATGACGCGGCGTGAAGCGGATCGCCGTTCCAGTCACACATCGTACCGCCTGCGCCTTCAACCACCGGCACGAGCGCGGCATAGTCATGGAGCTTGAGATTGGCTTCGCAGACGATGTCGACGTGGCCCGAGGCCAGCAGGGCATAGTTGTAGCAATCACCGCCCATTACCATGCGGCGATGATCGGTCTTGGCGGCCAGGCCCATGAAGTGCCCGCCATCATGATCATTGAAATAGTGCGGGCCTGTCGTCGCCAGGGTGGCATCGCCCAATTCGCGGCACAGCCGGGTCCGGGCCGGCTGGCCATTGAGCAGGGTTGGTTGCCCGGTAGCGCCAATCCAGCGTTCGCCCAGTACCGGTTGGTCAATCACCCCCAGCACCGGCCAGCCATCAACCACGAGCGCAATCAGCGTGCCAAAGATCGGGCGGCCAATCAGGAAAGAGGTTGTCCCATCGATCGGATCGAGCACCCAGGTGCGGCTCGATGATCCGGTCTCGGCTCCGAATTCCTCGCCATGGATGGCATCGCGCGGGCACTCGGCCTTGATGATCCGGCGCATCGCCTCTTCGGCAGCGCGGTCGGCCAGGGTCACCGGCGAGGAATCTTCTTTTCGCTCGCTCGTAAGGCCAACCCGGTAATGGGGCAGGATTGCCGCCCGCGCCGCATCGGCCAGGCGGTGCGCCAGGGCGATGTCGGCAGTCAGGTTCATCAGTCGAACAGGCTCGAGACCGAGCTTTCATCGGCAATCCGGCGGATCGCCTCGCCAATCAGCGGCGCGATCGGCAGGATGCGGATCTTCGGGCTGTCCTTGGTGGCTTCGGTCGGCTGGATCGAATCTGTGATCACCAGTTCCTTGAGTGCGGAATTGCTGACCCGCTCAACCGCCTTGCCTGAGAGAACCCCATGGGTGAGATAGGCAGTTACGCTCTTCGCGCCCGCTTCCATGAGCGCCGCAGCTGCATTGCAGAGCGTGCCCCCCGAATCGATGATGTCATCGATCAGGATGCAGTCCCAACCCTTAACATCACCGATGATGTTCATCACTTCCGACGAACCCGGCTTGTCACGGCGCTTGTCGACAATCGAAAGCGGCGCATCATTGATCCGCTTTGACAAGGCGCGGGCACGCACCACGCCGCCCACGTCTGGCGATACGACCATCAGGTTCTCACCGCCGGTCCGCTCCAGGATGTCTGCAGCCATAACCGGAGCGCCATAGAGGTTGTCGGTCGGAATATCGAAGAAGCCCTGGATCTGTCCGGCATGGAGATCAACCGCCAGGACCCGGTCGGCACCGGCCGTGGTAATCAGATTGGCAACGAGCTTGGCCGAGATCGGCGTGCGCGGACCGGGCTTCCGATCCTGGCGGGCATAGCCAAAATAGGGGAGCACTGCGGTGATCCGCTTGGCAGATGCGCGTCGCAGAGCGTCGATCCCGATCAACAGCTCCATAAGGTTGTCATTGGCCGGAAAGCTGGTCGACTGGATAACGAAAACGTCCTCGCCGCGCACGTTCTCATGAATTTCGACGAAGACTTCCTCGTCGGCGAAACGGCGCACTGAGGCATCGGTCAGTTCAAGATCGAGATAGGCAGCGATATCCCGCGCCAGCGGCAGGTTGGAGTTGCCGGCCATCAGTTTCATTGCGCTGCCTTCCCCGTCATTCTGACCCGGTTCGAGCCTCTAATCAGGGTGCAGCGGAATGCAAGGCGCTCCGCTGGCAGCAGCGTGGATTAGCGCGGCTTGCGATGCTCACCGCGGACCCAGCGGACTGTGCCAGAACTGGCACGCATAACCACGCTGTCGGTAGTCATGGTACCATCCTTACGGCGCTTGACCCCAGCCAGGAGCGAACCATCGGTCACCCCGGTTGCCGCAAAGATGCAATCACCCTTGGCCAACTCGTCGCGGGAGTAGATCTTGTTGAGGTCTTCGATGCCCCACTTGCGGGCGCGGGCGCGCTCGTCATCGTTGCGGAACAGCAGCCGGCCGTTGAATTGCCCGCCAACACAGCGCAATGCCGCGGCAGCCAACACCCCCTCCGGCGCACCGCCCGAGCCCATGTACATGTCGATCGTGGTCTCTTCATTGGTTACCGCGATCACGCCGGCCACGTCGCCATCGCCGATCAGCACGACGCCGCAGCCCAGACCACGCAGTTCCGCGATCAGATCGGCATGGCGCGGCCGGTCGAGCACGCAGACGATAATTTCGTGCGGTTCGACACCCTTGGCCGCGGCAACGGCCTTGACGTTCTCGGTCGGGCTCTTGGCCAGGTCGATGATGCCATCCGGATAACCAGGCCCGACCGCCAGCTTGTCCATGTAAACATCTGGCGCGTTGAGCAGGTTACCCTCTTCGGCGCAGGCCAGCACGGCGAGCGCGTTGGGGCCGGCCTTGGCAGTGATGGTCGTGCCTTCCAGCGGATCAAGCGCAATGTCGATCTTGGGACCAGTGCCCTGCGCCCCGCCAACCTTCTCCCCGATATAGAGCATCGGTGCCTCGTCGCGCTCGCCCTCCCCGATCACCACGGTGCCGTCGATCTCAAGCTCGTCGAAGGCCTCGCGCATGGCCTCTACGGCAGCAGCGTCAGCCGCCTTCTCATCCCCGCGCCCGACCAGCTTCGATGCCGCGATCGCCGCCGCTTCAGTCACGCGGACCATTTCGAGGACAAGAACGCGGTCGAGAACCTTGCTGGCGACGGGGCTGGTCATGGGTGAGGGGATCCCTTGCTTTTGTGAATACGAATGCAGGGTGGCGCTTAGCGAGCCACTCCGCGCTTGTCGAGTAAGCGACCATGACCGCAGGGGGTTCACCCCGGATTAAGCGCGAGCTAGCTCTTGTCGAGAAATGGGATGGCTGACCAAACTTGTGGGGCTGATGATCAGCGCAAGCGCATGGCCCGCAGCCGCACAGCCGGAACCCTCATCACCCGATCCACAGATCGCCGAGCGGATCGCCGCAGCGCGGGCCAGACTGAGCGTCGAAACCGTGCAGGACCGCTGCCGCGCCGCGCGGCGGGGTGGTGAAATCATTGTCTGCATCGATCGCGGCGAAGACCTGCGGGTTCCTTCGACGGCCGAGAGCGATCCGTCATCGCTGGCGGCGCGGCGTGCGCTCAACAACGGGGTGCCGCGCGCGCCGCAGCTTGATCGCGGTTCCTGCAAAGGACAGCCTGGTTGCGTCGTGGGCGGCTGGGCGCCACCGCCGATCTATGTGATCGATCCGGCCGCCCTTCCCAATGCACCCGAGGGGTCAGACGCCGACCGGATCGCCAAAGGCGAATTGCCGGACCGCTAGGGTTAATCGCCGAGGAGCTGCATCACCAGCGGCGGCTCGGTCAGGCTGGCTGAGCCCTCGAGCAGCCGCAGCGCTTCGGCCACGGCGCTTTCGGGTCCTTCATGGGTAACCATGGCAACCATCACCGCTTCGCTGTCGCCTGCCCGCCCCTTTTGGATGAGGCTTTCGATCGAAACGCCGGCATCGCGCATCGCGGCCGTAATCTCCGCCAGCACACCCGGCCGATCCGCAACCGTGAAACGGATATAGGCGCGTCCCAGCCGAGGGCCGCTGTCGGCCGGGACCATGGCCTCAAGCTCGGCAACCGGGACCGAAAACGGCACGCCAATATCGCCGCCTCCCACCGTCGAGCGGGCAATATCGATCAGATCGGCCACAACGGCGCTGGCGGTTGGACCATCGCCGGCACCGGCACCCTGGAACAGCAGTCGGCCCGAGAAGTTGCCCTCAGCGACCACCGCGTTGGTCGCGCCATCGACATGGGCAAGCGGGTGGTTGACGGGCACGAGGTGCGGCTGGACCCGCTGGAACAGCTGGTCCCCCTGAGCCTCGGCCATGCCAATCAGGCGGATGACATAGCCCAGCGCGTGGGCCTGGGCGATGTCGGCAGCGCGCAACCGGGTGATCCCGCTGGTTTCCACGCCCGGAAAGTCGATCTTGCTGCCAAAGGCGATGGCGGCAAGGATTGAAAGCTTGTGGGCCGCGTCGGTGCCTTCGATATCAAAGGCCGGATCGGCCTCGGCATAGCCCTTGGCCTGCGCCTCGGCGAGAACATCGGCAAAGTCGCGGCCAGTGTCTTCCATTGTCGAAAGGATGTAATTGCAGGTGCCGTTGAGGATCCCGTAGACCCGCTCAATCGCGTTGGCCGCAGCACCTTCGCGCAGGCCCTTGATCACCGGAATTCCGCCGGCAACCGCCGCTTCGAATTTAAGCGCAACCTTGGCCGCTTCGGCCTTGGCCGCCAGTTCCAGCCCGTGGTGAGCGATCATTGCCTTGTTAGCAGTGACGAGCGCTTTGCCGGCTTCAATGGTGGCGCGAGCACAGGACAGGGCGGGGCCATCGGCACCGCCAACCAGCTCGACCACAACATCGACGTCCGGCCGCTCACCCAGGATGACCATGTCGTCTTCCCAGAGATAGGGCGAAAGATCGACCGGGCGCTTCTTTGAGCGGTCACGCGCGCTGATCACGGTGATCGTAATCGGCCGACCGGCGCGGCGCGCAATGAGGGCTGCGTTCGCTTCGACCAGACGGATGACCCCGGCACCCACGGTGCCCAGTCCTGCCAGTGCCACTCTCAACGGTTCGGCCATCATCGCCCCCTTTCGCCGCCGCGCCCTAGGCGAGCAGCGCTAGCGACGCAACCGCGGGCAGGACCCGAGCTGTTGGATCACAAAGCGGTAGTCATCCTCGGCCACTTGCCGACTTTCGGGCGAAGCGGAGATGTTCGTTCCGCTTGGAAGCTGCGGAGGAAGAAAGCAGGCCAGGCGATACCAGGCCAGTGTCTCGCGCGCGGGCGCCGGATCGCCAGTCTCGACCAGTTCGGAAAAAGACGCCGACCAGCGTGGTTCGCCACCCGGTGCACGGGATACGCTAATCGCCGCCGGATCGCCCGAGGTCGTTGCCAGGAAGAACTGGGTTTCGCCCTCGCCGGCAAGGGCCCCTGGAACATGGATCGCTTCGCGCAGGCCGGTTACGGCTTGCGGGGCTCCGGGCGCGTAGAGCTCTGCGAGGATGCCCTTTGTTCGCGATTCAAGGGCCGGGTCCCAAAGCAGTTGCGCATCCGGGGCCACCAATTGCAGTTCGCCAGTCCGATCTCCAACAGGCCGTGCAAACAGGATCACTCTGCGCTTGCTGAACTTCGGGGCCTTGCCTTTGGCATCCAGCGGCACGTCGACAAGGTATCGCAACGCCTCGCCGAGTGCCGATCGGCCGCCCAGTACGGCCTCGGTCTTCGCCTCGACATACAAACGCACCCAGCCAGGCCGCAGTCCCGCCGCGCGCTGCGGCGGAACTTGCGCTGTCTTGCGGATTTGCGCCTTGACGACGACGGCTGCAGGCCCGGACAGGTCAGCAAGATCCGCATAACTGGCAATCGCTGCAGGATTGGTCGCAATCGATTCGCGCGGAGCCGAATCGGCGGCATGAGCGGGCACAGACAGTGCGGAAAACAGCAGGCCGAGCGCGGCGATGCAATCGGCCGTCAATCGCCGTTCGAGAACCAATTTTTGTAGGTACAGTTTCATTCAATTGCCTTCAATGCCGCAGATTCAGCGGGCGTTTCAACGCCTTCCAGCTTAACACAGGTGAATCGATAGTTAATGGATAAAGCGTTGCGCCCGTGCGTCCGCTTGGCTAAAGCACACGGAAATCCGGGCCATAGAACAATAAGGGCCCGACATTCTGGTCCATCCGGTACAGGCTGTGCCGGGTTATCCGGGTGGGTCGGCAGGGTGGATATTAAGACTTTGGGTGGCTGCTTCGGCAACGGGGCATCCACCGGGTCCCGGGTTTTGGCCCGGGATAGGGACTGACTAGGAGTGATGCGTCTGAATGGCTTACGCTGACCAGGAGATGAGTGGCAATCGCATTGCCTCTTTCGTCGTCGTCGCCCTGCTGCACGTTCTTGTTGGCTATGCCCTGGTTACGGGCCTGGCCTATGAAGCCGTGCAACAGGTCGTCAAAAAGGTGACGACTGTAGATATCAAGAAGGAGGAGCCGAAGAAGGAGCCGCCGCCGCCGCCGAAGAAGGCTGCAGCGCCGCCGCCGATCGTCGCGCCGCCGCCGAAGATCAACGTCAATGTCACGCCACCGCCGGTGCAGACCGTCGTGACCCCGCCGCCTGCGGCGCCGGTCGTGCCGATTATCGCTCCGCCGGCCCCGGTGCCTGCGGCACCGCGCGTTCAGCCCAAGCAGCCGTCGCCGAAGGGCAACCCGGCTAACTGGGCGACCACCAACGACTATCCGACCCGCGCCCTGCGTGAGGAACGTGAAGGCACGACTGGCTTCCGCGTTACCGTTGGTCCGGATGGCCGTGTGACCGGCTGCTCGGTCACCAGTTCGAGCGGTAGCCCAGATCTTGATGATGCTACCTGCGCGAACGTGACGCGCCGCGCCCGGTTTAATCCGGCCACGGACGGTGAAGGCCAGCCCACCTCGGGCTCCTACTCCAACCGCGTCCGCTGGGTGATCCCGAAGGATTGACGTTTTGAACTTCCCGGTCCGGCTTCGGCCGGGCCATCGCCGGGACCTTGGGGGGACCGGCAGATTACCAACCTATTTCGCTTGAGAGGACTTTTCGCATGTTTATCGTTGACCTCCTGACCGCGGCCGCCCAGGCAGCCCCGCAGAACAAGTTCGGTTTCGCCGAAGCGCTGGAACAGGGCGGCTTCATTGCCTACGCCACCGTCGTCATCCTTGGCGTCATGTCGTTCGGCTCGTTCTTCATCCTGTTCACCAAGTTCTTTGAACAGCGCAAGATCCTGACCCAGTACGGCACCCTCAAGGCTTCGTTCTGGCGCGCTTCGTCGCTGAAGGACGGCGCCTCGAAGCTCGAAAAGAACAGCGCATGGCGCCAGATCGTCGACGACGGCCTCGCCGCTGAAGAAGCTCACAGCAAGATGACCGATGCCCTCGAAGCCCATGACTGGCTGCACGGCTCGCTCGCTCGCTCGGAAGCTTCGGTCAATGCTCGCCTGGCTTCGGGTCTGCCGTTCCTGGCAACCGTTGGTGCAACCTCGCCGTTCATCGGTCTGTTCGGTACCGTGGTCGGCATTTACCGCGCGCTGATCAACATCGGCATCGCCGGTTCGGCCTCGATCGACAAGGTCGCAGGTCCGGTTGGTGAAGCTCTGATCATGACCGCGCTCGGTCTGCTCGTGGCCGTTCCGGCCGTGCTTGCCTACAACTACCTGCAGGCTCGCAACAAGCGTATCGCCGAACTGCTCTCGGGCTTCTCGACCGACGTGCTGGCGAACATCAACTCGAAGGGTGCGGTGAAGCCGGCCGTGGCTCCGGCCCCGGCTGCTGCCAAGCCGGCTGCCGCTCCGGCCGCCAAGGCCTAAGCGTTAGGGCCGCCGCGGCACGGTGTCGCGGCGGCTCGCTGCCAACCCAAGGACAGGATGTAACCCATGGCGATTTCAACGGGCGGCGGCGGCGATGATACGCCAATGTCGGAAATCAACACAACGCCGCTGGTCGACGTGATGCTGGTGCTTCTGATCATCTTCCTGATCGCGGTTCCAGTCGCGATTCAGACGATCCAGAAGCTGAAGATTCCGGTAATGGTCTCGGCCGAGTCGAAAGACAAAGTTGAAAACCTGCTGCTGACGGTCAGCACGACTGACTCGGCCGGCCGCTCTGCGGGCGACCCGAGCTTTGAAGGTGCGAACCTTGGCGGTGAATGCCGCATCTACTTCAACAACATCACACCGGTCGACTCGGTCGAACTGCGTGACCAGGCGTTTAAGCGTCTCGACGCGATCGTGAAGCGCGCTGGCGGTCCGGATGCCCTTCGCGACAATCCGGAACTCGTTCCGCAGGTCCACATTCGCGGTGACGTGAATGCTCCGTGGCGCTGTGTTGCCGGTGCGATCTACAACGTGCAGATCTCGGGCTATCCGACGGTCGGCTTCATTTCGACCCCGGTCGATCCCAACGCCTAAAGGTGGGGGCAGCTCCGGCTGCCCCGCCTAATTCGCAATTCAGGAGTAACCCACCATGGCAATGTCAGGCGGCAAGGATGATGGCTCGCCAATGATGGAAATGAACACGACGCCGCTCATCGACGTCATGCTCGTTCTCCTCATCATGTTCATCATCACGATCCCCGTGGCGACCCACGCCGTGAACATCGACCTGCCGAACCCGTCGGCCCCGCCGCCGGATGTCGTCGTCAAGCGCGACAAGAACAAGGTCGTGATCATGCCGAACAGCGCGATCCTGTGGAACGGCGGCGAAGTCGACCAGGGCCAGCTGCTCTCGCTGCTGCAGGCCACCCTGGCGATCAAGCCGGAGCCCGAGCTGCAGTACCAGCCGGATCCGCAAGCGCCCTATGATACTTCGGTCCAGGTGCTGAACATCATCAAGGGTTCGGGCGTCACGGCTTTCGGCTTCGTTGGCAACGAACAATACTCGGAGTTCAGCAAGGCTGCTGACGCCAAGTAAGCCAACACAGCGACAAGCGATTGAGGGGGGCGGAGCAATCCGCCCCCCTTTCGTTTGCGCGCGCTAATCTGTAGCCGGACGCATCGCCAATCCGGCCAGACTATCGGCCTCCAGCAGCAGTTCCTCGTCTGCCTGGCCTTGGGGCGTACTTTCCCGACCAACCATTACCAGCACCGGCACCGCCAGTGGGCTGACCCGATCAAGGCGCACATGGTGCAGTTCATGCTGCGCCCGGTCGAGCACCCCCGCGAGGCGGCCCACGTCAGTCATTCGTGCCCGCGCGTCAGCCCATGCCGCCTCGATCAGCACATGATCCGGCTCATGCTTCAACAGCACATCATAGATCAGGTCAGTGGAGAAGGTGACCTGCCGCCCGGTCTTCCGCTTACCGGGGTGCTGTCGCTCGACGAGTCCAGAGATTACCGCCACTTCGCGGAAAGCCCGGCGCAACAGATAGCTGTTCTGAACCCATTCGACGAACTCACCTGCCAGGATATCGGGTGAAAGCAGGGCCGCCGGGTCATCGATCGGTCGCAGGCCCCAGACCGCAAGCGCATAGTCATTCGCTACAAAGCCCATGGGCGCTAGTCCGCGCTCTTCCATCCGCCGCGTCACCAGCATGCCCAGCGACTGGTGCGCAGGCCAGCCTTCAAAGGTGTAGAACACAGTGTAATGGCGGCCCTGGTGCGGAAAACTTTCCACCAGCAAGCGCCCCGGCGCCGGCAGCTGTGAACGCCAGTCCTGCATCTCCAGCCATTCACGGACATCATCGGGGAAGCGCGCCCACCCGGCCCGATCCGCAAGCAGCGCCTGGACCCGGTTGGATAGATGCGTGGTCAGCGGCATCCGTGCCCCCATGTAACTGGGGATCTGCCCGCTGCGTTTCGCCGCACGGACCCACAGCTCAGTCTCGCGCATCGCTTCAACCTCAAGATCAAGGCCGGCAAACCGGAACGTCGCGCCAGGTTTAAGGCTGGCCGCGAAGCTTTCTTCCACCCGCCCCAGCGCCTTGCCGTTGCGGAAGCGGACGCCAATCATCTCGCTGTCCATAATGATCCCGGCATTCAGGCGATGGCGGGCAGCATGTTGCGGATGGGTCAGCCGCCACAGCTGCTTGCCACTTTGGCCATCCCGCCCTTTGGTGATCCGCTGAAACCGGTCATAGGCCCGCAGCGAATAGCCGCCGGTTGCAACGAACCCCAGAATGCGCTCCCAGGTTGCTGGATCGACCCAACCATAAGCCTCTGCACTCTGGACCTCCGCCAGCAAATCCGCCGCGTCAAAGGGGCCGGCGCAGGCGCAGGCCATGACATGCTGGGCCAGAACATCCAGGCCACCCGGCCGGAACGCCTCGCCATCGCGCTGACCTTCGGCCACGGCCTCAAGCGCGGCGAAGGCCTCGAGAAATTCGAACCGGTTGCCCGGGGCCAGCATCGCGCGGCTCGGCTGGTCAAGCCGGTGATTGGCCCGCCCGATCCGCTGCAGCAGGCGCGAGGAGCCCTTGGGTGCTCCCATTTGCACCACCAGGTCAACATCGCCCCAGTCCACCCCGAGATCGAGGCTGGCGGTGCAGACCAGCGCGCGCAGCTTGCCCGCTGCCATCGCGCTTTCCACCTTGCGTCGCGCCTCCACGGAAAGCGAGCCATGATGGATGCCGATCGGCAGGTGATCCGCATTGGCGTCCCACAGTTCCTGGAAGATGAACTCGGCGAGGAACCGCGTGTTGCAGAATACCAGCGTCGTCTTGTTGGCCTTGATCGCCTGATAGAGCTGCGGCACGGCCCAGGCGGCGGCGTGCCCGCCCCACGGCACCCGCGCCTCTTGCGGCAGGACTATTTCCAGCTCCGGCGCAGCGCCCTGTTCACCTTCAACCAGCGTGACAGTCTCTGCCACCCCATGGGGCGCCAGCCAGCGCCGATAGGCCGCTGGATCCGCCAGCGTGGCCGACAGCGCCACACGTTGCATTGCCGGGGCCAGCGCCTGAAGCCTTGCCATGGCGAGGGCCAGCAAGTCCCCGCGCTTGCCATTGGCGAAGGCATGCACCTCATCCACCACGATCCGCTTGAGGCCCGCAAACAGCGTCGCGCTCTCCGGATAGGACAGCAGCAGTGAAAGCGATTCCGGCGTGGTCAGCAGCACGTGCGGCGGATTGGCGCGCTGACGGGCCTTGCGATCCGATGGCGTATCCCCGCTGCGGGTCTCGATCCGGAGCGGCAGCCCCAACTCCTCGGCAGGGAGCAACAGGTTGCGCCGGACGTCATGGGCTAGCGCCTTGAGCGGCGAGACGTAGAGCGTGTGCAGCCCATCCGGGGGCGGGCTGCCAGCAAGGCGCGAGGGACAGAAATCAGCGAGGGTCGGCAGGAAGCCCGCCAAGGTCTTCCCTGCCCCGGTATCAGCCACCAGCAGGGCGTGTTGCTGTGCCCTGGCAACATCAAGCATCTCACGCTGGTGCCGGCGCAGCGACCAGCCACGCGCGGCAAACCAGCCGGCTAGTTCAGGGGGAAGATCGGAAACGGGCTGGGCCATTGGATGTCTAGTTGGTGAAGGACATCCCGAAGAGCAATGCCAGCAAAAAGCACAATGCCCGGCGCGGCGACGAAACGGTCACGGCGAGGACCCGAAAATCACGCTTCCCCTTGCGCGCCCCACCTGCCACGCTGGAGCCATGTTGCCGGGGCTGGATCAGGACACGCTCATCTCTGTTGCACTGGCGCTGGCCCTGGGCCTGCTGGTGGGGGTCGAGCGCGGCTGGACCCAGCGAGAGCAGGCGGCAGGCACACGCTTTGCGGGAATTCGCACCTATGGCCTGCTCGGCCTTGCCGGCGGGCTCGGCGGGGGCCTGCAAGCAGCTTACCCGGCGCTGTCCGCCGTCCTGCTGGCGGCAACGGCAGTGTTGGTTGTCATGGGCTACTGGCGCAGCACGCGCAGCCAGCCCGCCACTGCCCCATCAATCAGTGGCACGGCCAGCCTGGTCGGGCTGCTCACCCTGGCCTGCGGATTCGTGGCTGGTGCAGGCGGCCATGCTCTGGCCAGCGCGGCCACTGGGGTCATGGTCCTGGTGCTCGCCATGCGCCATCAGCTCCACGACTGGATTCGCAATCTCGAGGAACGCGAAGTCCTTGCCATTGCCCACTTCGCGCTGATCTCGCTCGTGATCCTGCCTTTGCTGCCGGATACGCCGATGGGACCGCTCGAAGCCTGGCGTCCGCGTCAGATCTGGCTTGTGGTGGTTATGGTCTGCGGCTTTTCTTTCCTCGGCTATATCGCCGCCCACCGGTTGGGCGCGTCGAAAGGGACGATGGCAACGGCTGCGGCGGGTTCAATGGTCTCCTCCACGGCCGTGACGGCTGCCCTTGCGGGAAGGTTGCGCGACGGTTCGGGTGATGCCGCCATGCTGAATTCAGCCATTGCACTTGCTTCGGCGGTGATGTTCCTGCGGGTGATGACCCTGGTTGGGGTCCTGGCACCCTTCGCGCTGGCAACACTGCTGACCTGGACTGTTCCGGCCATGTGCGTGAGCCTTGTCGGCGCCTGGTTCGTCGGCCGAGACCAGTCCGGCGCGGGCACCGCTGCCGATGCGGCCCTGCCGCTGCGCAATCCCTTTGCACTAGGCCCTGCGCTGATCCTGGCCGCCCTGGTCATGGTGCTCAGCGTGGCCGCACGCTGGGTGCTGATGCACTATGGCGATGCCGGGCTCGCCACGGTGCTGGCCTTATCGGGGATGCTCGATGTCGATTCCGCGATCATCACCATGGGCAACCTGCCACGCGGCACGGTCGACCCGCGCCTGGCTGCACTGATCCTGATGCCACCCGTGCTGCTGAACACCCTGATCAAGGCCGTAGCGGCGATCGGGCTGGCGGGATGGAAGAAAGCTTGGCCCAGCGCGGCCGTTCTCGGTGCCAGCACAGCAGTGGCGCTGGGAGCTCTGCCCTTCCTTTTGCCTGCGGTTCAGTGACCCGCCTGGGGGCCGCGCTCTAGTCCCGAGGCAGCAAGCTGGGCATCGATTTCGGCAAGCAACCGGGCGCAGCCATCTTCGCTATCGCTCTCCGCCCGGGCGACCAGCACATCCTGGGTGTTCGAAGCGCGCAGCAGCCACCAGCCATCGGGCGTTGAAACGCGCACCCCGTCAATCCCGTTCACATCGGCCCCACTCGCGGCCAGCCGAGCCTTCACTTCGTCGATCACGACAAACTTGCGGCTTTCATCAACCTGGAAGCGAAGCTCGGGTGTATTGACCAGCGCCGGCATTGCGCCGCGCAGTTCGGTTACCGACTTACCCAGCCTGGCGCTGGCAGCAATCAGCCGCACTGCGGCATAAAGCGCATCGTCATAACCGTAATACTGGTGCGCGAAGAAGACATGGCCGCTCATTTCCCCGGCCAGCGGCGCGGCAATCTCTTTCATTTTGGATTTGATCAGACTGTGTCCGGTCTTCCACATGGTGGGCCGTCCACCGAGCCTTTCGACATGATCGAACAGGGCGCGAGAGGCCTTCACATCCGCAATAATCGCGGCTCCGGGCTCCATCCTGAGGAGGTCCTCGGCGAAGATCATGAGCAGCTGGTCACCCCAGATCACCCGCCCCGCGCCGTCAATCGCACCAATGCGATCGCCATCGCCATCGAAAGCGATGCCGAAATCGAGGTTCTTTTCCGCGACGAGCTTTCGCAGGTCGGCCAGGTTCTTCTCTTCGGTGGGATCCGGGTGATGGTTCGGGAAGTTCCCGTCAACTTGGGTGAAGAGAAGATGATGTTCGCCAGGAAGCTGTTCGACCAGCCGTTCAAGAGCGGGGCCGGCCGCCCCGTTACCAGCGTCCCAACCGATCCGCAGCCTGGAAAGCTGCGCACGGTCGATACCGGCCAGCCCCTCGACCAGACGAGCGACATAGGGGGTGAGGACTTCGCGGCGCTCGTAACCGCCATCGCCATCGAGCCAGGCCCCACTGGCCGCGAGCCGCCCCAATTCCAGGATGTCCGGCCCAAAGAACGGTCGGCCTTGGAATACCATCTTGAAGCCATTGTAATTGGCGGGGTTGTGGCTGCCGGTTATCTGAATGCCGCCGTGCACATCTTTAGCTGATGCTTCAGCATAATAGAGCATGGGCGTGGGGCCCATGCCGATACGGACCACATCAACACCACTGGCGTTAAGGCCGGCAACAAGCGCCTGTTCCAACTCGGGCGAGCTAATCCTGCCATCATAGCCAACTGCCACCTTGGTGCCGCCCGCCTGACGCAACAGCGTCGCAAAACCACGCCCGATCGCATAAGCATCAGCGGTGCCAAGGGTTTCGCCGATCACCCCGCGGATATCGTATTCACGCAGGACGGTGGGATGGAACTGATGGCTCATCGCTACTCCGTTTTGTTGCGCTCAAGCTGCGCCAGCAAGAGATCGCGCGCGGCATTGGCAGCGTGCACTGCATCATTGCTGCCCCCGCGATCCGGATGAACCTGGGCGATCAGTCGCCGATGCGCTTCAATAATGGCCTCGCGCCTAGCGGAGCGGTCCACCCCAAGCAAGGCTCTCGCCCGTATTTCTGCGTGGGAGCGTTCGGAAATGGCCAATAGTTCCCACGGCCATCGACCTGCAAGAATTCTGCAGGCCAGACTGGCCAGCAGAGCCAGAACGATCAACTTGGCCAAGCGGAGTTATTCCGGACGGGCGAGTGCGAGTTCCGGCGCCGACCGGGCTGGAACTGGCAGATTGAGGTTGGCCAGGAGCGCCCGGAGCTCCTGCCGCGCGACCAGGTGGCTGGTGCCGAGCTCGCCCAAGTGTCCCTTGTCGAGCAAGGTCAGCCCAGAGGGAAACAGTTCACGATAGATCACACGTTCGCTCAGGCCGCTGGCAATGCGGAAACCAACGCGCTTTGACAGCTCGGTCAACGCCCCATCAAGGCGCCGCATGTTCCGCGCTTCGACATGCTGGGTGCGGTTGCGTACCACCACCCAATCCATCTCGCGGCGCTTCTCCTGGATCGTTGCCAGCGCCCGCTTCTTGCGAGCCTCCCAGATCAGTTCGGCATAGAAGGAAAGCTTGCGGACCTTGAAGGTCTCGGCATCGACCTGCCCGATCAGGTCGAAATCGACGAAGCTGTCGTTGAGCGGCGTGACCAGGGTATCTGCCGCCGTAGCAACATGGCGCGCCAGCGGATCATCTCGGCCCGGCGTGTCAAAGATCAGGAAGTCATGCCCTTCGGCCAGCTCGGCGCTGATCCGGTCCAGCTCGGCCGCATCGGTGCCATCATAAACGGCGAAGTTGGCAGTCGGCAGCACAATATCGCGGCGCTTGATCGTCTCCGCCCGGTTTTCCAGGTAGCGATGGAACGTGCGCTGGCGGTGATCAAGATCGACCGCCGCCACTCTCGCGCCCTGATAGGCCAGCGCGATCGCGACGTGTACTGCCGTGGTCGATTTGCCAGTGCCCCCCTTCTCGTTGGCAAAGACAATGCGATGGGGGCTCTTGCTGGCGGTCACGGTCAGGTCAGGCTCGCTTGTATGGTTGCCCCTGAGTGCGTCACGGCGCTAGGGCGGCATCGGTGCCTTCTACCCAAGGGGATTCGTCCGTGCAAACCGTTACCCGGCTTGATCCACTGCGCAACGCGCTGGACGCCCTGCGCATCGACGGGACGCTGGCCCTGGTGCCGACGATGGGCGCCTTGCACGAAGGCCACCTGACCCTGGTGCGCGAAGCGCGGCAGCGCGCAGCCCACGTCATCGTCTCGATCTTCGTCAATCCGCGCCAGTTCGGCGCGAACGAGGATCTCGATGCCTATCCCCGGCAGCTGGCCCGTGACCAGGCATTGCTCGAGGCGGAAGGGGTCAGCCTGCTTTGGGCGCCCGAACCACAGGCAATGTATCCCGATGGCTATGCCACCAACATCTCAGTCTTGGGTGTCTCAGATGGACTGTGCGGGGCGGCACGGCCCGGCCATTTCGACGGCGTCGCCACCGTTGTTTGCAAACTGTTCAACCAGGTTCAGCCCGACTTGGCGCTGTTCGGGGAGAAGGACTGGCAGCAGCTCGCCGTGATCCGGCGCATGGCCTGTGACCTTGATCTCAACCGCCCCCACGCCAGCGCGATCCTGGGTGTGCCCACGGTGCGAGAAGCCGATGGCCTGGCGATGAGCTCACGCAATGCGTACCTCACGGCCGGGCAGCGGGCAGAGGCAGCCGCCCTGCCGCACGCGATGAAGGCTGCGATAGCAGCAATGCTTGGCGGCCAGTCCGTGGGTCAAGCTATGGCGGAACTGGTCGCGAGGTTAACCGCCAGCGGCTTTTCCTCGGTTGACTATGCCGAGGTGCGGGATCCCGTCTCGCTTGCGCCGGTCGATGATCCAAGACAGGTTCCTGCGCGTTTGTTCGTCGCGGCGAGGATCGGCGGAACGCGCTTAATCGATAATCAGCCGATTTGCTGATTTGGCCTCCCGATCCTGCGGGTAGCGCTGGATCAAACTAAGCATTCGAACTCGCGCTTTGGTTGCCCTTACCGCCACGGCTGTTGGACGCAGGCCTGCGTGTGCCGCCGCGACCCCGGGTAGCGCTTCCTGAATAGAGAAAGGGCGGGTGAGGCTATCCGCCTTACCCGCCCCTTTCTTTGGGATTTGCGTCTGCCTTACTGCGCGAGGCGCAGTGAGAGCAGCGCGCGGTTGTCCTGCCCGCTCATGCCGGTGATGCC
>NZ_JAVYAB010000011.1:0-34848 GCF_032337075.1 Novosphingobium sp. APW14 | reverse complement strand
CAACGCTTTACGTGCCCACCTATATGAGTTCGGGTACATTGCGCCCCAAGGTATTGGTTATTTGTCACGCCTCGAGGCAGTGGTCGATGACCCGAACACAGACCTGCCGGAACTGGCGCGAGATTTATGCAGTGCCTTGCTCAATCACATTGCACAATTAACGGCCTCGATCGAAGATCTCAAAAGGCGGATCGACAAGATATCGAAAGAGCAGGAAACATCCCGACGCCTGCAAACCATGCCGGGTGTTGGCCCGGTTGGTGCATTGGCAATCGAGACTTTCGCCCCACCAATGGACCAGTTCAAACGAGGCCGCGATTTTGCGGCATGGCTTGGCTTGGTGCCGCGACAAAACTCCAGCGGCGGCAAACAGCGTCTCGGCAAAACGTCGAAAATGGGACAGCGCGATATACGCCGTCTGCTGGTGACAGGCGCAATGGCTGTCGTGAACTGGGCATCACGTAAGGGCGCAGCGGAAGGAACATGGCTTGCTCGCATGTTGTCCCGGAAACCGCGCATGCTTGTTGCCATGGCTTTGGCTGGCAAAATGGCTCGTGGGATTTGGGCCATGCTTACGAGGCAAGAGGATTACAGGAATCCGGTACTGGTGGGTGTCGCCTGATCATTCAGCGGCTTTGATCGGTATTGGACAGTTGGGGTTGTAAGGAAGGCATGAACCGCATGGGCAAATGATCGATCTGATCCGGGTCAAGAAACCAGGAACCTTCTCAGAGCTTCGAGCTCGCCCCAGAGATTGGGACTTGATCCGCGCATCACCATCACGGCCAGCGACATCCAAAAAGGTCGCAACGAAAGGCCGGACAAAAGACCGCACTCGATCACGCGTTCATAGGTTCAGAAAATCCTTGCAAACCGAGCGGCATCCACAAAAGAAGGTTGGATCCGGGGCGACTACGCTCCGCCACTATCTAATTGAAATTTAAAGAACAGTACCAATTGGGGCTTCCAAATCGGGCAGTTCTGCGCCGTTTTTGCATGGGCGCCTAAACCGTTCAGACCGGCGAGAGCCCCAAAATCTGTCTCAGAACGGCTTTCATCTCTTTTCACCTAAACTGCGTCCAAAAAGGTTTAGGCCAGAAAAATGGCGGATTTCGCGGCTTTTTTCTCTCCGTCCTACCTATACTGTTTGTGCGCAATCTTGAAGAGTGAGATGCCTAAAACCTGTAGTCTAGGCGGATCATGCTGCATATCGTCCATCTTTAAGACGTCGCGCCATGCCAATGCCTGCGAGCGCATCCAGTACGGGACGAACGGTTGAAGCGCGCTTACCCTTGAAGGCGCGGGCGACGTCTTGCGGGGCAAGCGGCGCCGCTGCGGCAGACAGGACTTGCTGGACAGCACTGACCTGTTCGGGAAGCGAACCGGGCCAGGGGATGACATTGTCGGGCATGACCGGCGCGACCTCGCCCAGGTCGAGCGATTGAGTGACTGGTGTCTGATAGTCTGGCGCTTGAAATTCGGGCCGCAGCCAGCGGACCAGCCCCTTGGCTTCTTCGGAGGCGCGTTCCTTGTTGAGCTCGACCAGGCGGGTGAGAATATCCGCGTCGGACAAATCGGTGGGCCAGCCATATGCCTGCGCTACAAGTGAATCTATGGTGTCGTGATGCTGGCGGATCAGGGTGATGAGACCTCGGTCATGCATATCCCGCTCGGCCTCGGTGAGCACGCGGCCCTCGCGCAGAGCTTCGAGTATGTTATAGAGCTTGGTTAGGGTCAGATCTTCGTGTTCAGCCAGCACCCGCTTCCGAAGTGCGTCGAGCGCTTTGGCTTCAGTGCGGATTTTGTCCTTGAGTGGTTCGGGAACGTCGGCAGGGAAGGGGAACTTCCCAAAGCAGTCGGAGTGGTTGTAAGTGGGATCATTACCCACCCCAAGCCAACCCCCAATTCGAAGCGCCCAAGCTCCAGAATGTCGAGAAGTTCGCAACGATGTTCTTGAACTACGATCTTCTCGCAAAACGCTGGGTACCTTACTCGCGTATCTATCCGTTCGCCGAAGGTCTGGCGGGCGTTTTGATGGCGGCAGGCGCACTCAACTGGCTCTCGATCCCGGTCGCGCTGTTCATTGGCAGTGTCGGCGCGGCGTCGGTGTTCAAGGCAGTCTATATCGACAAGCGCGAACTCAAATGTGCTTGCGTCGGCGGGGACAGCAATGTGCCACTCGGTTTCGTCTCGCTCACCGAGAATGTGATGATGGTCGCGATGGCGCTATGGATGCTGTTTGGGCCGCACACGATGGGCTTCTGACACGTTGCCAGCCCAACAATATCAATCGACAGCAAATTTGAGGGAGACGTGCGCGCCGCGCGTAATCACCGTCATGAGCACCATAAATCTATCAAGACGCCACCTTATAGCGGGTCTCGGCGCTGCTTCCGCCTTCAGTGCGATGCCGGCCTGGGCACAGGGACACAGCATAGGAGGACATGGCGGTGGGCACGGCGTGTCCAGGCGTGGGGCCGCGACGATCCGCGCTGGATTCGACGAAGTGCGCGGCGAGGTCATCGATCTCGCGGTGCGCGATGGGCTGCGTATCATTGAGGGCCGCCGCAGCATCGGCCGTGCCGTGAACGGCAGTGTGCCAGGCCCGCTGATCAGGCTGCGCGAGGGGCAGAACGTCAAGTTCAACGTCACCAATCATCTGCGCGAAGATACCTCGATTCACTGGCACGGTCTGCTCGTTCCGTTTCAGATGGATGGCGTGCCGGGCGTCAGCTTCCCGGGCATCAAGCCGAAGCAGACCTTCACCTACGATTTCCCCGTGCGTCAGGCGGGCACCTACTGGTATCACAGTCATTCGGGCTTGCAGGAACAGCAGGGCCATTATGGTCCGTTGGTCATCGATCCAGCGGGTTCCGAGCCGGTGGCCTACGACCGCGATTACATCCTTTTGCTGAGTGACTTCACGACGCTCGACCCGCATTTCATCATGAATCGGCTGCGGACTGGCGAAGGCTATTTTAATCGTCAGCTGACGAGCTGGACCGACCGTTACAAGCTTTCCGGTGCCGAGCGCCGCATGTGGGCCGAGATGCGGATGCCGCCGACCGACATTATGGATATCGGCGCGCCGACCTATACGTTTCTCGCAAATGGTCATGGCCCAACCGAAGGCCTTGAATATCTGTTCCGCGCCGGTGAACGCATTCGCCTGCGGGTCATCAACGGCTCGGCACAAAGCTTTTTCAACGTGCGCATTCCGGGATTACCGATGACGATCATCGGTGCCGACGGCCAGAACGTCCGTCCGGTCGAGGTCGACGAGTTTCAGATCGGCACCGCCGAAACGTATGACGTGATTGTCGAGCCGGGCAGCGCTGAAGCCTATGCGATCGTCGGTGAGTCGATGGATCGGTCGGGAATGGCACTCGCCATGTTGGCCAGCCGACCGGGTGCGCGCGCCACCGTTCCGGCGTTGCGCGATCCGCCGCTGCTAACGATGGGCGACATGGGCATGGACCACGGGTCGGGCGGTATGGACCATTCGGCAATGGGCCACGGGTCGATGACAAAAGCTGCGCCCGCCGCAGATGCAGGGGTGGCCGCGGTGGACCATGCCGCAATGGGTCACAACGCGCCCACCACTGGAGCAGAAGCTGTCGATCATGCAGCAATGGGGCATGGCGCGCCTGCGGATAACGTCGCGGGCGCGGCAACGGGCGCGATAAGCATGGACGGTATGAACATGCGTGATACGTCGCTGCTGCCGCCCGACGTGAAGGTCGGACCGGGGGTCGACATGGTGTCGATGTCGCCCGTCGATAAGACTGGCGATCCCGGTCTCGGCCTGCGCGACGTTCCGCACCGCGTCCTCAACTACAGGATGCTCGCGGCGCTCGAGCCTAACAAGGACACACGCGAACCGTCGCGCCTCCTTGAGCTTCACCTGACCGGGAACATGGAACGCTATATGTGGTCGTTCGACGGGCGGATGTATTCGGCCGTTAGCGACGTCCCGATCCGTTTTGCCTGGAACGAACGCGTGCGGGTCAAGCTGATCAACAACACCATGATGGCGCATCCCATCCACCTGCACGGCATGTTCTTCGAACTGGTGAACGGGCAGATGCCCGCGCAGCAACCGCGTAAGAACGTCGTCATCGTCCAGCCGGGCGCGAGCGCGACTTTCGACCTGACCGCCAATGAGCCCGGCGACTGGGCCTTTCACTGCCACCTCATGTATCACATGCACGGCGGCATGATGCAGACCGTGACCGTCATGGGTCCGAAAGGCGGCGCATGACCATGCGGCACCTTCTTTCAACCGCTGCGCTTGTCACGGCTCTGTTCGCAACGCCAGCGATAGCGCAGCACCAGGGGCACACAATGCCCATGCCAGCACCGGCTCCCAAGCCTGCGGCGTCCCCGGCGCCTGCGCCCGCTCCGGCAGACCCGCACGCGGGCCATGTGATGCCTGCCGCTCCGGTCGCAACACCGCCCGCGAGCGATCCGCACGCGGGTCACACCATGCCCCCGTCCGTTCCGTCAGCGGGACCGGATGAGACTATGGACGGCATGGATCATAGTTCGATGGACCACGGCACTACGGAAAGCGCTGACGCATCGCCTGGGCCTGATATGGAAACCCCGCCCCCGCCCGAAGCCGGAAGTGGTCCGCCGCGCGCCGCCGATGCGATCTGGGGTGCCGAAGCGATGCGAGGATCGCGTTACGAGCTGCGCCGCACACATGGTGATTTTCCGGTCTTCTGGTTTCAGGGCGATCGCTTCGAGACTCAAGCGCGCAAGGGCCGCGACGGCTATTTGTGGGACGTTCAAGGCTATTACGGCACGCCGACCAACCGGTTCTGGTTCAAGAGCGAGAGCGAAGGAGCGTTCGGCGAGCGCGTCGAGGACTTTGAATTGCAGGCGCTGTATTCGCGCGCGATCACGCCCTTTTTCGATCTTCAGGCAGGCGTGCGGCAGGATATCGCCGGTCCAAACACGACCTATGGTGTCATCGGCGTTCAAGGCTTGGCACCCTATCTCTACGAAGTTGATGCTGCGTTGTTCGTTTCCCACCGTGGGGACATTACCGCACGGGTTGAAGCCGAACTCGATCAGCGCATTACGCAACGCTTGATCCTGCAACCGCGCGCCGAGGTCAATTTAGCGGCGCAGAACATTCCCCGTCTCGGCATCGGTGCCGGTATCGACAAGGTCGAGGTCGGCGTTCGGCTGCGCTACGAGATCGTCAAGGAATTCGCGCCCTATGTCGGGGTCGAGCAAAGCTGGAAGCTGGGGCGCAGTGCAACCTTTGCCCGTGCCTCTGGCGAGGATCCGAGCGTCACCAACTATGTCGTCGGCATCCGTTTCTGGTTTTGAAATGAAGGAAGATACTATGAAATTCATTACTCTCTTTTCGGTTGCTGCACTGCTCGCAGCCCCGCTCACCGCGCCGACGGCTGCGCTTGCGCACACCAAGGTCGTTGCCTCGACACCTGCGCAAGGCGCGAGCGTCAAAGCGCCTCGAAGCCTCACGCTCACATTCAGCGAAGCGCTGTTGCCGCCGACCGCTGCCGCCAGCATCGTGATGACGGCGATGCCCGGGATGCCAAATCACGGCGAGATGGTGATCCGCAATTTCACGACAGCTTGGAGTAACGGCAACAAGACCATGACGCTGAAGCTTAAGCAGCCCTTGCGTGCGGGCAGTTACGATGTGCGTTGGCAGGCGGCGGGGGCGGACGGCCACCGCATGAAGGGCACTGTCAGCTTCACCGTCAGCTGATCGACGGCGAATGGATGACTGGCTCCAGCTTGCACTGCGGCTTTTGCAATATGTGCTGCTTCTAGGGCTCTTTGGCTGGATCACCTTCCGCGTTACCGGGTTGCGGGCCGCGCGCTGGCTCGACGCGGAATACGGCAAGAACCTCACGCTCATCGCGGCCGGCCTCGCACCCGTCGTTTCCGCCATCCTCATGCTTGCCTCGATCGCGGCAATGATGGGCCAGCCCCTGGTGTCGCTGGAATGGCCGATGATCGAGGCCATGACGCTGAGCACGGACATGGGTTGGGCGTTTTTGCTGCGCACCGCTCTGCTGATTGCGGCATTTGCAGCTTTATTAGTGAGGCGTGGGGCCGGGGGGCTGATCGCCGCGCTTTGCTTGGGAGCGGCGCTTATGACCCTGGGGTGGAGCGGCCACGCGGCTGCAACCGAGGGTATGCTCGGTTTAGCCCATCGGATCAGTAACGGCATACACTTGCTTGCAGGCGGCCTGTGGCTTGGTGCGATCGGCTGGTTCCTGCACCTTTCGGTTGTCGCCCATCGCGACCCCGAACGGATGTCAGCGGAAGAGTTGCTTGTCGTCCTGCACGGCTTTGCGCCACTCGGCGTGGCACTGGTCGGAACTGTGTCGATTACCGGCCTGATCAATGCCCAGATGATTTTCGGCATCGAAGACAGCGCGACCACCTTTACGACCGCCTACGGTCAATTACTCGCAGCCAAAATCGCGGTTGTGGGCTTAATGCTCGCCTTTGGCGCGCATAACGCCCGGACCAGCCGACGCAGCGTTGTCGAAGGCGTCGACACTGACGGCGATCACAGTGTCGCACTGTCCACACTCTGCCGCAGTTTGACACGCGAACTCGCGCTCGGGTTCGTGGTTCTCGGGTTGGTGGCGGTCCTCGGTATGCTGTCGCCGATGGTGATGGAGTGAAGATCGGTTGGATCGGAGAAAAAACGATGACGAAAGACAGGGAAGTATTGTTGAGGGGCGGGCGTGCAACTAAGGCAGCTCTGGCCATTATGGCCGCCATGGCACAGATCGCTGCTGCAAATTCAAGCTCCGATCACAGTCCAACTGCTCAGGTCAACGCTGTGTCGGCGGCCAATGCACCGGCGACCGCTGTCGACGCCTTTCATGCCGCATTGTCCAAGGGCGACACGCGCACCGCGCTAGATCTTCTTGCTGAGGATGTGCTGATTTTCGAGTCAGGCGGCGTCGAGCGCAACCGCGCCGAATATGCCAGCCACCATCTTGCTGCCGATGCCGCGTTCAGTGCAGCGGTTCGACGCACCCTCGCCAGCCGGTCTCACGGGGATGCAGGCGATGCAGCGTGGGTCACAAGCGTCGAAACTGTCGCCGGAACCTATCGCGGACGAGCCATCAACCTCCGCTCGGTCGAAACGATGATTCTTCGTCGCGTCGCCGGCAAGTGGCGCATCGGACACATTCATTGGTCGTCAAAAGACCTCGTCACGAAGTAACGCTTAGGAAAGGCAAGGTGAGAGGAGGCCATCAAAGTCTGTCAAGTGATTGTCATGTGGCGCCAACTGCCCTTTCGACGTCATGCTCCCTCGCTTGCCATTGCCTCGCAACTCTCGGCGCAGCGGCGGCAGATGTCGGCGCAGTCCTGCATCCCGTCGAGCCGGTCGCAGCTTTCGGCGCAGGCTCGGCAAATTTCGGCGCACTCGCGGCAAATATGGGCATGATGCGCCGAGCCGCGCGCCATGAAGTCGGCGGCGGTCGCGCAAATCTGGGCGCAGTCGAGCATCAGCCGCATGTGCGCCGGCTCTACATGAGCTCCACCCATTTCGAGGCAGTGCGTCGCGGCCATTTGCAGGCAGGTCATGTGGCAGGTCTGGCAGGCGTCGATGCAGTTCTGCATCTCGGATGATTGGTGGTGCATGATCGTGTTTCCTATTGCGCTGCCAAGCCCTTGTCGGTCAGCATCTTGTTGAGTTCAGCGATATCCTTGGTCTGCATGTCGATGGTTTTCTGGGCCATCTGGCGAACCATCGGATCATCGCTTTCCTTAAGCGCGATTTGCGACATGGTTAGCGCTCCGCGATGATGCTCGATCATCTTGCGCGTCCAGGTTTCGCCGTCATCCGCGCCCTTCGCGGCCATCATCTTGTCATGCATCGCCATCTCGGCGGGCATGTAGGGGTTGGCGGGATCGGCCTTAGCCTGCGCGTTCACGCCGGTGCTGGGCTGCGCTTGTGCCTGATTGTCCTTCTGCTCGGCACAGGCGGGTGCGGTCAGAGTCAGCAATAACGCGGGAGCCAAAAGATGTCTCTTCACGGTCGTCTCCTAGAAAGCCGGCGAGACAGGTTAAGTCGTCAGGGGGCGAATGGTTCCCTTTGGCCGCCTTACGCGTATCGGCAAGCGCGCGCGATTGCGGACGGTTGAAGAATGACGGCTTGTTTGCGGGTGAGCGCGAAGGGCAATCGTCGGCTCTCCGCACATCATAATTGCGCGCGATGCTTCATACCTATGTAGCGGCTTGCACCGCCGGTTTGATACTAGCCACCACGTTCAACACGGTGCCTTCTTCGCGGTTTGGCCCGGTCAGAGTGCGCAGAGCGCGGCAACACTGACCGGTCGCCCCAAGTCGTTGCTACGAAGTCACCGAAGCTATTGTTTCTTTTCGCGACGTAATTCCACCAGGTCGTGTTTCTCAGCACTACCCGATATGAGGGTTGCATGAGCAAAATGCGCATCGACAATGTGCTCGATGCGAATTTGCCCGACCTTGTCGCGGCGGAAGGTCCGTGCACGTGGGCCAAGATCAGCGCTGACCCGAACGACGTCGAGCACTTGCCCCGGTTGTGCACCATCCTCTCGGCCGATGCAGACGACAAGACCATCTCCGCCGACGTCAACAACCTGGCCGCGCATCAAAAATGTGTGTTGCAGACCTTGTGCGGCCACGCTCGTAGCGAAAGGCGACATACTCGCCAATGCCAGACTGGATGCCAGCCCTAAAAACACTGATTTCATCATGATAGTCTCCTGTTTGAATAATCCGGCGAGGCCCGCATTACCGGGCCTCGCCGACATGATTTAGCAATGATTGTGCATCTCGCGGCAGCAGCGTTCACAGGCCCGGCAGGCCTCGGCACAGCGCTTCATTTCAGAACCGCCAACCGCTTCGCAAGCCTCGGCACAACGGCGGCAGGCCTCGGCGCAAAGCAGACAATGCTCGGCGTGAAGTGGAGAGTTTCGCGTCATCAGGTCGGCGCAGCTGCCGCACAATTGGATACAGTCGAGCAGTGCATTGATCAGTACAGCTTCGCCGTGTTTCCCGCCTTGCTGAAGGCAATGTGCCAGCGTTTCGAGACAGACTTGCTCGCATGCGCGGCACTGGTTGATGCAGGTTTTCATGTCCATTGTCCTACTCCTTCGTCGATGCGGAGGTGCCGAGACGTGAGGCATCAGGATACGCGACCGCGAATAGGTGCAGCAGGATCGGACAATCGTCGATCGGCGCGTCGGGCGGACAAGCGTCTGCCAACCGGGTCAGCGCTTTTTCGATGACCGAAAGATCCTCGATACGCGCCCGCAGATCGGCGATCTTTACCCGGGTCAAAGCAAGCACATCGGCGGCGGATGCCGTCGCGTCTGCCTTCAACGCAAGCAACTGGCCAATTTCCGCCAGCGTAAAGCCCAGATCGCGCCCGCGCCGAATGAAGCGCAAACGCTCGCGGTCCTCTGCTCCGTATGATCGGTATCCCGCATCGGTCCGAGCCGGTGCGGGCATCAGACCAATCCGTTCGTAATGCCGAACGGTATCGATGCGAACTCCCGCAGAGCGAGCCAGTGAACCTATGCTTATGCCTTGCACGAATCACCTCCATCGCAGGATATGCGGTCTGGACCCCGGTCCAAGGTCAAGCGAATAGATTGTCCAACGAAATGAAGGCATCACGTCGCTCAGATCAGCCCGTTCCGACATTTTGGTCTTGACCGAGCGGTGGCGTCGCTTCGTTCTCTTGGCTGCAGACCAGAGGCAATCAATGCCGCGCGTAGACGAACGGCTTGCCATTACCAAAGGCGACTACTGCATAGCGATCCGCTTTCACGCCCGGCACTTCCATCCCCGGCGACCCAATCGGCATTCCCGCGACCGCGAGGCCGCGCACACCCTTGGGCTTGGCAGCAAGGACGCGCTTCATGTCGGCGATGGGAACATGGCCCTCGAAAGCCATGCCGTCGATGAAGGCGGTGTGGCAAGACGCAAGCTGCGGCGGCAGGCCGACCCGCCGCTGCAATGCAGGGCGATTGGCATCGTCGACGATTCTGACGCTTCGTCCGAAGGATTTGCGAACTTGCTCCGCCCATTTGACACAGCATCCGCAGCCAGGATCGCGGTGCATAACCGCTTCGGTCGTCGCGAGCGCCGGGGTTGCGACCAGCGCTAAGGCCATTGCTAAAGTCGATGTTTTCATATTCTCTATTCCTTGAGCAGCGAGAAAATCGAAATCGTCCCCGTTGGCGTGTCGAGGCTCCATTCCGCCGTGACCGACACTCCGCCAATTCGCGCAAGTTCCGCTTCCAGAAAGCCATCGGCATTCGGCTGCGTGTTGGTGCGGCCGTCTGCGGATTGGACGATTTTGAACGCCTGTCGCATCAGCCAGCTATTCTGCCGCGCATAGTCGGCGACGATGATCCTGCCGCCTTGCTTGGCTGCGGCGAACATGGCGGCAAGCCCTGCTTGCTTTTCGGCGACTGGGACTTGATGAAAGACAAGACTGGAGACGACCTTGTCAAACTGCCCAAAATTTGCCGCGTCGCGGGCAAAGCCAGACATCCATTCGATCTCGATGCCGGCAGCCGCGGCCTTGGCTTTGGCGATGCACCGCGCATGTTCATCGGGATCGATCCCGACGACCTCGGCATATGGCGCAGCCTGCTTCACCAAGATGGCGAATGAGCCTGTGCCGCAGCCGACATCGAGGATGCGTTCGCCGTTTCGTGGAGCGAGACTTTCCAGAAGCTCGGATCGCCACCGTGCTTCGCGCGTCAAAACCGCAAGCAGCCGGTCATAGGCGCTTGTTGGAAGGAAGCGGCCAGCGGCGGGCGTGAAGTCGTTGGATTGGGACATGGTGGATCGCGACCAGAAGCGAAGCGCGGGGAATGGCGAACCACACCCCGCGCCCTCACCTATTTGTGGTCCATGCCACTCATGTCATGGCCTGCATGGTCGTCGGACTTTTCATCCTTGTCCTTGCAACAGGCCATTTTGCCTTGCTCGTCCTTCTTGCAGCAACAGCATTCCTTTTTGGGTGCTGGTGCCGGTTCGGCGGCGAAGGCGGCGGTGGACATGGTGAGCGCAAGTGCGCCCAGCAGATATTTGGTTTTCATGATTATACTCCCATTGAATTGTCAAAATCTCGCGTGGGTGCCACGCGCGGGGGCGGTGTTGGCGGTTTGAGCGCAGCGCCGGTCAATTGTTTGGCTGCCGGAGAAACCGGAACCGCGAAAATCATCAAGGGCTGTTTCAAAGCGCTTTTGGCTTCGGGTGGGTAAACGCAGGCATGGCACGTGCGCCCCGTATCACTGCCCTTCCGACCGGGCTTATCGCCGTGATGCTTTGGACCTTGTTCGCAGTCCGGCATCATCGCGGTCGCATCGGCTTGCACGGGCTTCGCGCAGATTGGCGCTGCCCGCAGGAACAGCGAAAGCGCCAGCATAAAGGCTGCAAGAGCCTTCATGACGACCGCCGCCCGCAGCGTATCGGCCGACGCATTAACAGCAGCGCCATTGCGGCAAGACCAAGAGGCAGTGCGCCAATCGCGAAACTGAGCAACCACCAGGTAATGCAATCGACTTGCAGTCAATTGCACTCTTGCGCGTACCGACCGCTTCAAACCGAAAACCCCGCGCCATCCTTTTCCCCTAAATCGCTCGGTCAAGCAGAGCGTATTCCCCCACAAAACGCGCCACGTGCATTGTTATACGTCGGCCAAGCGAACCCCCCTCACCAAAGCTCGAAATGACCAAGGTAATGTGCTGGGTCATAACATTTGATTATAACCTTGAACGAAATGACAATGGCCGTTGATATTTTCTGGTCCGTCCCACGCCGTGCGCCTAACCTACCGGCAAGAAAATAGAAGAGGGGTGGGCCATGACCAGATTATATGCAGGAGCAGCCTTGGGGGCATTCGCGATTGCGCTTCAAGCATCGCCGACAATGGCGCAGGAGGCTCCTGCGGCTGCACAGTCGTCGGATGAGCCTCGGCAAAGCGAAATCATCGTAACCGGCACGCGCCGATCCGACCTTACGGCTGCTGACGCGGCGCTGCCCATCGACATCATCAGCGGCGACGATCTGATCGAAAAAGGCGCGTCGGATATGAATGATCTGCTGCGGACCGAGGTGCCGTCGCTGAACATCCAGCGCCTCGTCAGCAATGACGGCGCTGTATTCACGCGGCCTTTCTCGCTGCGCGGCCTGCCGCCCGATCAGACCCTTGTTCTGGTAAATGGCAAGCGCCGCCATCGCGGCGCGACCGTTCAGTTCACCAACGTCCCCTATATCCGAGGCTCCCAGGGGCCTGACCTCGCCGCAATCCCGTCGATCGCCGTGGGACAGCTCGAAGTATTGCGTGATGGTGCATCGGCACTTTACGGATCTGACGCGATCGCCGGTGTGCTGAACTTTGGGTTGAGGCGCGACCGTGAGGGCGGGATCCTGATCGCGCGCTACGGCCAATATTACGAAGGCGACGGACAGGATTTCCTCGTTCAAGGCAACCTGGGCCTGCCTTTCACGGACATGGGGTTCGTCAACATCAGCGGTGAGTATGTCAACAGCGATACGACCTCGCGGGGTATCCAGCGCCCGGATGCGCAGGCGCTCATCAATGCAGGCGTGCAAGGTGTGCCTGTCCCGGCGCAGCGTTGGGGCAACCCGAAAACCGAGGCCGCGCGCATCTTCGTAAATGCGGGCTTGGAACTGTCCGACAACATGGATTTTTATACCTTCGGCAACTACAGCTGGAGCAAGGGGACAACGGCGTTCTTCTATCGCAACCCGAATACGACGTTCATTGCAACGTCGATTCCGACGACAAATGTGGCAGGCGGCCCGCGCTTCAGCTTCCGGCAAAACTATCCGGGCGGCTTTACGCCCGACTTCGGCGCGACGATCACCGATGCGGCTCTCGCCGCAGGCCTCAAGGGCGAATTCGGCTCGGGGCTAACCTATGACGTCAGTGCATCATACGGCCAAAACCATGCGTCCTACCGCATCGACAACACGGTCAATCCATCCCTCGGGCTAACTTCACCAACCTCATTCAAGCCTGGGCAGCTCGAACAGCGCGAACTCGCCTTCAATCTGGACCTCACCTATCCGATCAACATCGGTGCTGCCGATCCACTGACGCTCGCTGGTGGCCTCGAATATCGAAAAGAGACCTACGAAATCACGGTCGGCGATCTCGCTTCGTGGCAGGTTGGGCCGTTCGCGTCGCTGATCGACCCGGATACTGGCCTCCGCACCGGACTCCCGGTAGGCTCGAACGGCTTCCCCGGCTTCAGCCCGATTCAGGCTGGCGAATTCAGTCGGAGCAACTGGGCCGCGTATACCTCGCTCGAAGGCAATTTGACCGATGCGTTCCAGATGGGCCTTGCGGGGCGCTATGAGAATTATTCCGATTTCGGATCGCGGTTTACATGGAAGGTAAGCGGTCGCTACGATTTTTCCGACGTGTTCGCGGTTCGGGGTTCGGTAAACACCGGGTTCCGCGCGCCTACGCCGGGACAGTCGAACGCATCTCAGGTGCAAACGAACATCGACTCCGTGACGGGCGCGCCGCTTACCTCCGGTATCATCGCGCCGAACAATCCCGTCGCCCAGTTTTTTGGCGCGACGCCATTGAAGCCCGAAAAGTCGTTCAACTTTGCTGGCGGCATCGTCATCAAGCCCAGCAGCGCGATCACCTTCACGCTCGACTATTTCAACATCAAGGTTGAAGATCGTATTGCGGTATCGGGAAACTTCAACCTCACCGCCGCTCAGCGGGCACAGCTTGCTGCGCTCGGTATCCCGGGTGGCGATTCATTCCAGCAGGTCAGCTTCTTCACTAACTCGTTCGATAGCCGGACGCAAGGCGTCGACGCGGTGCTGACGATCCGCTTCGATCTGGCCGGCGGCAAAGCGACGTTAGGTCTCAACGGAAATTACACCAAGACCGATGTTATCAAGGCTTCGCCAGTGATCAGCGCCGATCGCGAACGGCTGCTCGAACTTGAAGGGTTCGTTCCGAAGTGGAAGGGCAACGCTTCGTTCAACTATGAGGGCGATCGGTTCGGCTTCATCGCGCGGGTCAACTATTACGGAAAATGGACCGACTACGGCGCGAATCTGGCAGCCGACCAGACCGGCGGAGCCGAAGTTCTGGTTGATTTGGAGGCATCGTACAAGATTAACGACATGTTCAAGATCGCAATCGGCGGCGAGAATGTGTTCGATAACTTTCCCGATGTCGAAGCTCGGCAATCACAGATCAACAACGGCATTCGCTATCTTCGGTTCGCACCGACCGGTTTCAACGGCGGCTTCTGGTATCTGCGTGGTACGGCTAAGTTCTAGTCAAGTGTCACGCGCCCGGTTTTCAGGAAGGCGTCCCGGTGTTGTTCGAGGGTCGCAATAAACGCCTGCGCCACCTGCGAGACCGGCCGCAACTGGGACGTGAAAAGCATATAATCGAATGCGACGTCTGGCTTGAACGGTCGGACGGCAAGCCCCCGATCGGTATAGTCGGCGGCGGTGATGGGATTGAGTATGGAACAGCCGAGTCCTTGCAGAACCAGCGCGCAGATCGTCATCGCATATTGCGTCTCGATAATCAGGTCGCGTTCGACCCCTGCATCCTCGAAGATGCGGTCGATCCGATGACGAGTCCGGTCTTCAAGCGCCAGCGAGATGAAGCGCTCGCCCCGCAGATCGGCAGGCGAAATGATGTCCTTGCTGGCGAGCCGGTGGCCAGGTGGCAGGACACATGCGCCGTAGCATTTGACGAACGGCACCATCGTGATCCCAGGCAGTTCCCGTGCCGGCGTAGCCAGGCCGATGTCGAATTGCTGGTTGGCCATCCACTGCCTGACTGTCGACGAACTGCGCGTTTGCAGCTGAATGGAAACACCGGGATGGCGGGATCGGAACGTGGTGATGACCGCAGGCAGAAAACTGACGGCCAGCGCAGGCAGGGCCGCAATACGAAGGGTTCCGGTCGAAGTGTTACGGATATCTTCTGCAGCGCGCTTCAGCACGGCAATCCCGGCAAAACTCCGCTCAACCTCATGGAAAAAGATGTCGGCTTCAGGGGTCACCGTGAGCGCAACGCCCTTGGATCGGACGAACAGTTTGAAACCGACATGATGTTCCAGGTCTGCCAGCAATTTGCTGACAGCGGGTTGGGAAATATGGAGCGCGGACGCAGCCTGCGTCACCGACCCCGACAACATCACGGCACGGAACGCCTCAAGCTGTCGAAGATTCATTTTTGGCCTCGGTGGTCATGCGCTTCTCTTATAGCATACCCGAACATGAAAATGAAAAGCTATAGCCATGTCAGCTGACTCGTTCGATCGGAAAGGGCATAGCGCAGTGGCGGATTCAACCGCGCTTATTCATGCCAATTCGCCATCGGGCCGGGCAGCTGGACTCCTCAATCCGCCAATCCACCGCGCTTCGACCATCGTTTATGATCGTGTCGAAGACTATCTCGACCGGCACAAGCACCTATACGACGGCGTGATTTATGGTCTCTACGGAACCGAGACGAATCACACGCTGGCCAGCTCGCTTGCTGAACTCGAACATGGTCACATGTCTGTCCTCACATCATCAGGGACCGCAGCGATTTCGATCAGCCTGTCCGCGTTCTTGCGATCTGGCGATCATCTCCTTGTAATCGATACCGCATATCGTTCCACCCGCCGCTTTTGCGACGATGTTCTGGCTCGCTATGGTGTCGAAGTTACCTACTTCTCCCCGAGAATCGGTGCGGAGATTGCAGCGCTCATTCGTCCGAACACACGCATGGTGTTTCTTGAAACACCCGGCTCGCTTACTTTCGAACTCGCAGATGTCAGCGCGATCACAATGGTAACGCGCGCTCGCGGAATCGTGACCGCACTCGACAATACTTGGGCGACCCCGCTGTTGTTTCGACCCATCGATCATGGGGTTGATATCTCGATCGCGGCCGCAACCAAATATTTGTCAGGCCACTCCGACGTCATGCTTGGGGCGATGACGGGGGCCAACGAGACCGTATATCGGCAGCTCAAGGACGCGGCTGCCCGCTGGGGCAGTTCGGCTAGTCCTGACGATTGTTATCTGGTCCAGCGTGGCCTTCGAACCCTGGACGTGCGCCTCGACCGGCATCAACGCACGGCACTCGAGCTTGCTACATGGTTTGAGGAGCAGCCTGAAGTCCGCAAGGTTCTTCATCCGGCGATAGCCAGTCACCCCGACCATGCGATCTGGAGGCGCGATTTCACGGGTGCGTCGGGCCTGTTCGGCGTGCTGCTCGATCCCATGACCGACGCAGAGCGGTCGGCCTTCTTCAACGGGCTTCGCCTCTTCAAACTTGGCTCAAGCTGGGGCGGGTTTGAGAGCCTTATGGTTCCGGCCTGGCCCGCCCCGGCGAGAAGCTGCACCGATCCAGTTGAGGGAGCGTTGATTCGCGTCCATGCTGGACTCGAAGCGACAGTCGATCTCTTACGAGATCTTGAGGATGCGTTCGGCCGACTTCGTGCTTGCCGCGCGGACCAAGCGCCTGTTCGACTCGGACTGGCGCGCACATGAGTCCGCAGGATGCAAAACACACGCTCAATCCGTCGCTGATCGGGTTTGCATGCATCCGTTGCTCCGCGAAGTTACCGATCGGCGATTACTTCGAGGGCTGCCCAACATGCCAAGCGGAGGGTCAGCCGTCCTCGGTCGTATCCGAGTTTCGAGCGCTGCCAAAGTCGGTCGCCAGTCCGAGCGCACGCGGCATGGGGCGCTATGCAGCGTGGCTGCCCTACTCTTCTTGGGTGTCGCTTGGCGAAGGTGCGACATCGTGCCTGAGCTTTGCTCGCCTGGCCGAAGAAGTGGGCATCGAACGCTTATTCATAAAAAATGAAGGGCAAAACCCCAGCGGCTCGCATAAGGACCGGGTCAGTTGCCTGACCGTCACGCGAGCGCTCGATACCGGTGCGACGCGACTTGTTGCCGCGTCGAGCGGCAACGGGGGAGCTTCACTTGCGCTTTATGCTGCGGCGGCAGGGCTTGCTTGTAGCATCGTCGTGACACCAGCACTTAGTTCCATCCATCGTCGCGCAATCGCACTGACCGGCGCGGACTTGATTGTCGCCGAAGATACGATGGAACGGTGGGCGCTCGTTGCCAAAATGGCGCGAGGCCGGGACTGCTTCCCCGCAACCAACTATCTCGCGCCGCCCGTTGGCAGCAATCATTTCGGTGTCGAGGGTTTGAAGACCGTTGCATTTGAACTGGTCGAAGACATCGGGCCAATAGACGCAGTGCTGGTCCCTACGTCCCGGGGCGACCTTGTTTGGGGCCTCTACGCGGGGTTCCAGCAGATGATCGCCATTGGAAGCATCGAGCGTATGCCACGACTGTTTGTCGTCGAACCGTTTGCGCGGCTATCGAAGGTACTCGACGGGGCTGAAATCACCGGGTCATTTTCCGGTGCAACCTCGCTATTCTCCATCGGGGGGTCAACCGTCACCTATCAAGCGGTCGAAGCGGTCCGCCGCTCGGGCGGCGGAGCCGTCGTCATCGACGATGCCGCTGTCATCCGCGACGCGTCGCGGCTGGCAAGACATGGATGCTATGCGGAATTGTCCTCCGCAGCGACGCTCACGGGCGTTGAGACGCTTCTGCGCCAAGGGAAAATCCGATCCGATGAAACGGTGGCCCTGATCGCGACGTCGAACGGATACAAGGATTTGCCGAACGCGGTAGGGTTACCATGAATCAGATGCTGGCCGGCCCGGAATCGCATCTAAAGCGCGAAATTGGCAGAATTGGTGTCGCGACCATCGCTATGAACGGCGTAATCGGCTCGGGCATTTTCGCGCTGCCAGCGGTGGCGATCGAGCAAGCTGGCGCGTTCAGTCCGTGGCTCTTTCTCCTTTGCGGCATCCTGATCCTTACGGTTGCATTGACGCTCGCCCGCAATGCGAGCTTCTTTGAGACGACGGGCGGACCGATCGTTTATACCACCGCCGCCTTCGGCCGGTTCATCGGTTTTCAGACCGGCCTGCTGATTTATGTCAGCAGGGTCGCCGCTATTGCCGCCAGCGCAAATCTGCTCGTCAGCTACGCTGTTCCCCTGTGGTCTCCGCTGGCTTCGGGGACGCCGCGGACAATTGCTGTGGTGAGTTACATCGTGATTGCGACCGTTCTCAATGCGGTGGGCGTGCGTGCAGGGATGGCCGTCCTTTACCTCATCAGCATCCTGAAGCTTTTCCCCTTGCTGCTGCTCGTTCTCGTCGGCGTCCCTGAAATCGAATGGGCGACAATAGCCGGCGCCAAAATCGCTGCCTCAGAAACGGTTGGCAGCACTATGCTCGTGCTGATGTATGCTTTCATCGGCTTCGAATTCAGCCTGATCAATGCAGGTGAAACGCGGGACGCGCGATCGGCGATCCCGCGCACACTCGTCAAAACGGTCCTTGCGGTCGCGATTGTCTATGCCCTGATCCAGCTTGTCGCTGTGTCGATTGGTCCCGACTTGGGCAACAGCGAAACGCCGCTGGTCGAACTGGCACAGCGGCTCATGGGACCGGCAGGCGCATTGTTGCTGAGTGTCGGCGTCGTTTTCTCAATCGGAGGGGGAAGCTTGACGTCGCTGCTTACTGCACCACGGCTTACATATGCTTTGTCGCGCGACGGGACGCTGCCTGGTTGGTTCGGCGCTGTGAACGAGCGCACGCACGTTCCGGTCAATTCAATTCTGTTTTGTGGGGCGCTCAGCATCGCGCTCGCCGTGTCCCAGCAATTTATCTGGTTGGCAACGCTCAGCACAATAATCCGCCTGCTTACCTATGCACTCTGTATCGCGGCGCTCCCCGTTATCGAACGCAAGTTGCCCACAGAGGCGGGGCAGTTTCGCATCCCCGGCGGACTTGTGATCCCGGGCATTGCGCTTGTCCTGACGGTCTGGCTGCTGACGCACTCGACGTTGCAAAGTGTCTTGATCACAGGTGCAGTGGTTGCCGTAGGAAGCATTGTGTTCGGATTCTGCACGAATTGGAAACGAGACACAGTTGGAACTGCGTCAGCTGATTGACTTGAACCGCTGGAAACTTGTTACGGTCGGTCGATCTCGCTTGCTGGTCCATCGGCGGTCTCGCGCTGCAAGTTTCCGCCTAAATTGGTTCCCGCGATGCGATGCTTCAATTCGGCGCGCGCTCGATAAAGCCGGGTTTCGACGGTTTTCTCTGTCACGCCTAACGCTTCGGCAGCCTCCGCTTGCGACATGCCTTCGACGGCTCGCAACACCAATGCTTCGCGCAGCTTCGCCGGTAGCTCGGCGATAACCGCGTTCACCCGGCGCATCTGCGCCCTGTCGCCGGCCTCATCTTCGGGAGAGGCCTCGTCGCTTGCCAGACCGAAAGCATCGTCGAGCGGCGCGGCCCGCGTGAAGAAAGCGCGCACCGCGCGCCGCCTTGCCCAATCCCGGCATTTGTTGAGCGCGATGCGCGATATCCAAAGCCGGAACGGGCGTTCACGGTCATAGCGTTTCAACGCGGCAAAGGCCGAAACGAAGCTCTCTTGGGTAACGTCGATCGCTTCCTCACCGTCACGGATGGTATTGCGGACCAGCCGGTAAACCGGGTCACGATAGCGCCGCAAAAATTCGCGATAGGCGCGCCCCTCGCCGCCAAGCGCAAGCGCCGCCAGCTCGCCGTCGCTGCATTGGCTGAGATCGAGGCTCACCGCGCGTCGGCGGTCAGCGCCTTGACCACGGTCTTGTCGAAGCGCCGCGCCTGATCGGCGTTCATCACCGCACGCATCTCGAAGAGATGTTCAAGCGTCTCTTTCTGCATTTCGCCCATGACATGATGAACGTGATCGACCGCAGCGGTGACCTTCGGACCATAACCATGCTCGGCCTCGATGGCCTCGGCCAGTCGGGCATTCGCAGCGCGCATATCGAGTTCGAGCGCCTTTTTGCGCACCGCAAACCGCGCCTCAATGGCCTCAATCTTGGTTTCCTGCGCGGCGTCGAGCTTCAATTCGTTATGCAGAAAAGCGTGAAGTTCGCTCTCGCTCTTGCGCGCCTGCTCACTGAAGGTCCGAGCGACATAGACGCCCGCGACAGCGGCGGCGAATGCGATGAGCGCAATCAGCCCGATGCGCCACGCAGACCGCATCAAAGGAAATCCAGCAGCGTCGAAGGCGCGAGCGCGGTTTCCGTAATCACCAACCTGTGATCGGCGGCCGTCGCCGGGGTCGGCAATATGCTACCTCCGGCATAACCGACACCGAGCGCAAGGACTGCCGCCGCAGACAACAGCCGCGATGTCGCGCGCTCCTCGCCTTGTCGCGCGGCCAAGCCAGCGAGAATAGCGTCATCCAACCTGTCCAGCCCAACCGGTAGAGGCAGATCGGCGAGCCTTTTCAATACATCATCCATCATATCATCCCTGCAAAGGTGTAACCTGTTATACGCGCGTAGAGCTTGTCGCCCTCACCAAAATCGGGCGGCGCAATGGTTTTAGGCATAAACGGTTGAAAATGGCGCGATCGGTTTCGCGCTTTCTACAACTTGGGAAGGCGGCGGGGAACGGTCAATGATTGGACAATGGCCGTATCGGTCGACGAGAACGGAACGAAGCGGTCGATGATGGTTTCGAGTTGTTGGACGTCGCTAACGATCACTTTCGCAAGAAAACAATCCTCACCGGTCACACGGTCAGCTTCTACTACCTCGGGCGTATCGATGAGCATTTGAGCTACTCTTTTCATTTCGCCAGGCATGGCGCGCATTCGCACATGTGCAGCAACGCACAGACCAAAAACCTTGGGATCGACTGTGATCGTATAGCCCCGGATGGCGCCCGCGTCTTCCAGCTTGTGGATGCGTTCAGTTACACTTGGGCTCGATAGGCCAATACGCGCAGCAAGGTCGCGGATCGTCATGCGGCCATCAAGGTGCCGCAGAAGCAACCGAAGCGGGGAAGGCTCTGGCTCAACGACGGATCATGTATCCGCCTGCGGCCAGAGTATCCGGGGCACGTGTGGTCTTACGACTTTGTCGAGGGGCGCACGCACGATGGCCGCAAGTTCCGCATCCTGTCGATCATCGACTAGGCCAGCCGGGAGTGCCTGGCCCTGCCGGTAGCGCGACGGTTGCGTAGCGAGGACGTTCTGGCAGCCCTGGCTGAACTGTTCGTTACGCGAGGGCCGCCAGCACACATACGGTCAGACAACGGCCCCGAGTTCATCGCCAATGCCGTCCAACAGTGGCTGGCGAAGATCGGCGTGAAGACGCTCTACATCACACCCGGCAGCCCATGGGAGAATGGCTACTGTGAGTCTTTCAATGGCTCGATGCGTGATGAGCTCTTGAATGGGGAGATCTTTTACACTCTGGCTGAGGCAAAGATCCTGATCGAAGCCTGGCGCCGCCACTACAACACTGTCAGGCCACATAGCTCCTTGGGGTATCGCCCACCAGCCCCGGAAACGGCGACACCGCCATGGCAGCCCTCCGGTTCCGCTTCGCTCCACCTGCGGTCACCCATGGCGCCGGAGGCAATCTTGCACTAACAATTAACGCGGACCACTCAGTGGGGGCCGGTCACTACGCCACCTATAATGGGGCCTTCATCGTCTATCTGACCGAAATCATTCCGGGCCATGTTCGCACCGTCGGCTTCAGCCTTGCCTATAGCATGGCGACGGCGATTTTCGGTGGCTTCACGCCCGCCATCAGCACCGCATTGATCGGCGTGACGGGGGACAAGGCGATCCCCGGCGCATGGTGCGCCGCCGCCGCCCTCATTTCCCTGCTCGCGCTGCTGATCGGCAGCCGCATCAACCGCCACGTGGAGGGGCAGGCCTGAACACTCACTAACGTTTCAAAACCAACGATAAAAAATCCGGGAGAATTTGACATAAACAAAACTGAAAAGCCTGTTCGCCCAAGGGACCGCGCTCATGCCCATGGCATTGGCGCTGGCGATCACGACACCGGTCATGGCGCAAGATGCTCGCGCATCATCGCGGCGCAATTGCCCTGTCCGATGCCGTCATTGCCAAAGGCTCCGACCCGAAAGTGCGCGCCGCAGCACAGAAAACCAAAGCCGATCAGACCAGGGAAGTCGCGATGATCGAGGCGATGCTAGCAGGCAAGCCCATGGCGACCGCGTCCGTACCGCCGCAACCGAACGCCAGCCCGGGCGTCCCGGCGCCTGCGCCGCGACCGTCCGCATCTTCCCCGAAGCCTAAGCCCGTGCCGCCAAAGCCGGCGCCAGATAGGCCAGCCGCAACATTCGTCCGACATAGCGGTCCGAGACGCCCTCGGCATCGGCTATGTCCTGGATCGTCGCTGCTGCACCGCTTTCGAGCTTCCGCCGCCAGCGCAGTCTTCAAATGGGACCGTGACGGCGCGCTCATCTGGGCCCGAAATGTCTCCGGGCCCTTCATCAACGGCGGCTGGATCGATGCCAGCGGCAATGTCTACCTTGCCGGTGCTTACTACTCGAGCAACTACTATGGCTGGCTGGCCAAGCTCGACACCTCTGGCACCCTGCAATGGCAGCGCAGCCTCAACGGCTCCGGCCAGGAACTCTGGTACAATGCGGCGGTCGATGCATCCGGCAACGTCTATGTGGCCGGCTATTCAACATCGAGCGGCGGTTCCGGCAATGCCGACGCGTTGATCGCCAAATACAACAGCGCCGGCACCCTGCTGTGGCAGCGGTCGATTGGTGGCTCCGGCAACGAATATGCCAGCCAGATGGCGCTGAGCCCGGACGGCAGCCTGCTGGTCCTGGCGGTTAGCTCAACGGCGATGGTGTTCTCCATCTACACGATGATGGACTTCTCGCCCTACGGTTAAATGGATCTGTGCGGCGCCATCGTCAAAGTGCCCATCGATGGATCAAAGACTGGCATCTGGTCAGTGGCGGGAGCCTCGACCCAGGGCGTAACCTACAGCGCCTCATCACCCAGCATCGGCAACACCTTCTGGTCTCTGACCTTCCGCAGCTTCTCGTTGCTGAGCCGCACTCTGACCGCGGGCACACCGTCCTACAGCTTTGTGACCGGGTCCTACACCAACACCACGACCGGGATTTGACCCATGATCATTTCGCATGACCGCCAAACGCTGTTCATTGGCGTGCCAAAGAACGGATCGCAGACTGCGCGGGCTGTGCTGGGACAGATCGGTGTCGATTTGGTTGGGGAGATGGGACGGCATCCGACAGTGCCGGAAGCGATCAGGTTGGCTGAGGCGCACTTTCCAGGGGAGGCTATCGCGCCGACGGCTATTTATGCCTTCTGGCGGGATCCGGTCGAGCGGTTCTGCTCGGCTGTCGAGTTCCATAAGTGCTGCCTGCCGAATTCTTTCATTCAGCTGTTTCCGGAGCGGTTCGTTGGGATCGAGCCACATCCGCGGTGGTTCGAGACGGATGCCGAGACCATCGATCTGGATATCGGCTGCCGTGCGCCCCGGGTCGCTCGCCTTGCCCGGAAGCATAGCCTCGATCCGACGCCACTGCGCCTCGCTCAACTCGTATCGCTTGATCCCCATGACGCCTCCGCAACTGCGGAAACCCATGAATCAGACATCATCCCGTTTGGGAATCCTCTGAATGTCGATACAGCCTAGGGCTCAACTGCGCAGGCCATGCCAAATTCCAAGTGAGGTGCGGCACCGTGATGTCTATCTTCAAATCAATGGTGAGAAAGCAGCGTGGCGCAAGTTCGGGCGAGGATGTGAACCCACTCCTGAAGACAATCGGGATCAGTTGGAGCATCGGCCAGCTCTGAAGACCCGAGGCGCCAGTCATGAGATCCGGTATGCACCTTCATAACATGTGAAAAATGATAATCTGCTGTTTATACGTGATCCCTGTGGCACATGGTGTGATCCGCTAGTGACTCGATTACACGACAATCGGCAGCCACGCCGCCCCGGCAGCGACCAATTATTTGCGATAGTTCGCCCCGCAGCGTGATGAGCTGATCAATCTTTTTTTCGACTTTGGCCAGATGCCGTGTGGCGATTTGGTCGGCCTGTGAGCACTCACGCTCGGGGTTGTCGACCAGATCAAGTAGTGAGCGCACCTCTTCGATGCTGAAGCCAAGCTCGCGCGAGTGACGAACAAAAGCCAGCCGCGTCCGATGCAAGTCGTCATAGGCGCGGTAATTGGCTGAGGTGCGCGCAGGTGCCTTCAGGAGGCCGATACGTTCATAATAGCGTATCGTCTCGATGTTGGTACCCGTGGCACGGGAAAGCTCGCCGATTTTCATTGCTTGACCCTGTAGTTGCTACAGGGTGTAGATAGTGTCCGACTCGGAATTTGTCGAGAAAGATATTGGATGTCGGACGATTGCTGCCAAAGCGCATGCGGAAGCGAAACGGCCAAGGCTGACCCGCGCTGGCGGCGGGTGCTTTGGGTTGCACTGGTCGTCAACGCGGCCATGTTCGCGGTCGAGATGATCGCGGGCGCGGCGGCGGACAGCCGCGCGCTCCAGGCCGACGCGCTCGACTTCCTGGGCGACGCGGCCAACTATGCGCTGAGCCTCGCCGTCGTCGGCGCTGCGCTGGCGTGGCGGGCGCGGGCTGCGCTGATAAAATCGCTGTTCATGCTTGGCTTCGCGGGCTGGGTGTTCGGGAGCGCTGTGCTCGCATTCGTGAACAACAGCTCGCCCGATCCGGCCACAATGGGCGGGGTCGGTGCGCTGGCGCTGGCGGCGAACGCTGGCGTCGCTGTCATGCTCTATCGCTATCGCACCGGCGACGCGAACATGCGCTCCGTCTGGATTTGCTCGCGTAATGACGCGATCGGGAATGTCGCGGTTATGCTGGCGGCGCTCGGCGTGTTCGGCACGGGCAGCGCATGGCCCGACTTGATCGTCGCCAGCATAATGGCGGGGTTGGCCCTGACCGGCGGATTTCAGGTGTTCCGCCACGCTATCGCAGAATTGAAGTCCGCTCCCATTGTGGTGAAGCAGGCATGACCGCCGGGCTTCATTCCATCCCACTGCTGGCGATGCTTTCGATTGTCGCGGCGACGCTCGTTCGTGGGATCGCCATCCGGCGCAAGACGGGCGACCGGCCCTGGGCATTTGCCTCGGCGAAGGGCGTCCAGCGGATCGCGGGGAGCAGCTTCGCATTCAGTGTGGCGGCCTTGATCGCCGCCGCCGTGCTTGCACCGGTGAGCGACACTGGCTGGACGATAACGGCAGCGATCATCGCGATTGTCGGGGCGGCAATTGTCATGGTCGCGCAGGTACAGATGGGCCGGGCGTGGCGCGTCGGCGTGCGCGAAGGCGATGCGCCGCTGTTCATTTCGCACGGACTGTTTCGTTACAGCCGCAATCCGATCTTCGTCGGTATGATGCTGGTCGGGCTTTCGGCGGCAATGGTGTCCGGAACCTGGTGGAGCTGGTCCGGCGTGGCGGTTTTCATTGCATCGTGCGCGGTGCAGGTCCGGATCGAGGAGGCGCACCTCGAAGCGAGTTTTGGTCAGTCCTACCGCGAGTTCCGGTCGTCGGTGCCGCGCTGGGTTGGTTTTGGAACGGCGGCATGACGATCCCGGCAATTGTTCACGCGAAACGGTTGATCGCCGTCGAAATGGCAGCGTATGCAGCGTCCCGAACTGTCAATGACATCACCGCTGCCTGGACCGCCCTTGAACGCGCGCACATTATTTCCCAACCCTATTTGGGGCCGCACCTTGCCAATCATTGGGCGATGCTCGGCTTCGCAGTGGAACAACGGGATTGGCGCGAGGTCATCGGACAAGCCATCCGCCTTGCGCTTGCACCACTCGGGTCGCTCACAGGGCGCATTCCCATAGGCAATACCGGACGCTCCAACGTCAGCGCGTTTGAATCGATGGCAATTCCTGACGATCTGCGCGACGCGATGGCGCGGCGGGACCAATGAGGAAATCTTTGCCGTTTCCACGCCATGCTGCTACGCAGCATCGGATGCGGGGTCGTTTTACTTCACTGCTCGTTCTGTTCGGGCTGTTTTTCGGCATGATCGTCATGCCGGTGATTGCTCATGCCAGCGGCAACAGCCCCGTCCATGCTGGCGAAATGCTCGACATTCACGAAATTGACGCGGCCGATCATTCGCATTCGCAGGGTGCGGACAAGGATATTCCCTGTCACGCGGTCAACCATCATCATTGCAGTGTCGCGCTGCAACTTGATGCGCCGCGCATCAGCCTGAACGGGTTGTCCAAGGGCGCGTTGGTGCGTCCGTCGGCAACCTCGCCGCTATTGTCTCGCAGCCAGGCTCCGCCGCTGGAGCCGCCCGCAGCCTGAACCGTGCCGCCGCGCGGGGGGACTTCCCTCGCGCGCCCGTCATGCGTTCAGGAGTTTCCACATGAGATTGTCATTGCGTACCGCCTTGCTGGCGGGCGCGCTTATCGCCAGCAGCGGGGCGGCATTGGCCGAACCCGTGAGCTTGGCACAGGCGCTCGCCCAAGGGGCGGAAAAATCGCCGCGCGTTGCCGAAGGGAAGGCGAAAGCCGACGCGGCCGAGGCACGAGCGCGGCAGGCCGGAGCCTCACCAAATCCCGAACTCAGCGTTGAGGTCGAGAACTTCGCCGGAACCGGCGTATTCCAAGGTTTTCGCAGCACCGAGACAACCCTGGCGTTGAGCCAACGGATCGAGCTGGGCGGCAAGCGGAGCGCGCGCGTCGCGGTCGCTTCGTCCGAGCGTGACTTCGCTTATCTGTCTTACCGTGCCGCCGAGGCCGATTTGGCACGCGACGTTCGCGTGGCCCATGCCGAACTGCGCGCCGCCGAAGACCGTGCAGTGCTTGCGCGCGAGAATGTCGCTCAGGCGCGCGAACTGGCGCGAACCGCGCGGTTATTGGTCGAGGCCGGACGCGATCCGCCCTTGCGCCAGCTTCGTGCCGAGGCGGTGCTGGCCGAGGCGCAGGCCGAGGAAGCCCGCGCCTTTGGCGAATTGCTCGCTGCCCGCCGCCTGCTTGCCGACCTGATCGGCAGCAGCGATCCCGAATTGTCCGCCACGCCGATCTACGACGAGGCCGCGCCCGGCGCTTTGCCGCCCGCAACGCCGTCGCTTGACGAGCAGCTTGCCGCTGCCGAGCGCGATGCCGCGCAGGCGCGCATCCGGGTGGCGCAGGCTGAGGCGGTTCCCGATATCACCGCCAGCGGCGGCGTCCGCCGCATCAGCGATGGGCGTGAAACTGCCTTCGTTGCCGGGTTCTCGATCCCGCTCCCGGTGCGCAACCGCAATCGCGGCGGCATCGAAGCCGCGCAGTCGGACGCGCTCGCCGGTGAAGCGGCGCTGGCACAGGCGCGGCTCAATGCCAGCCGTGCGCAGCATGATGCCCGGATGTTGCTCGGGGCCGCCGATGCGCGGGTAGAGGCCTTGTCCGGGCCGTCGTTGGCGCAGGCCGAAGAAGCGGTGCGGCTCGCCCGTATCGGTTACAGCGCGGGCAAGTTTAGCCTGATCGAACTGCTCGACGCGCAAGCCGCGCTCACCACCGCCAAACTCGCGCTGATCGAGGCTCGCCTCGACCGCGCTCGCGCGCTCGCCGCGCTGATCCGCGCCAATGCGCGCGCAAGGGATTGAACCATGACCGAAGAGACAAACAGGAAAAAATTGATCGCCGGTGCCGCGATCGCCGCGCTCGTGCTGGGCGGAGGCGGCGTGATGCTGGGCCGCACGGTGTTCGCGCCCGCGACCACCGCCAGTGCCGATGCCGAAGAGGGCGAGCATGGCGAGGAAGAAAACCACGGTCCCAAAGGCTTTGTCATGATGGACGATGCGCGCGCGAAAGCAGCGGGTATCGTCACCGAAGCGACGCAGGCGGGCGCGCTTGGCGCTGAAATCATCGCGCAAGGCGTGGTTGCCGCAGCGCCCAATGGTGAGGCGGTGCTGACCGCACGCGCCGACGGGGCGCTCACCCGCATCGTTAAGCAGCTCGGCGACAGCGTGAGCGCGGGCGAGACTATCGCCTATCTCGAAAGCCGCGATGCCGGTTCAATTGCCGCCGAGCGCAGCGCGGCCTCCGCTCGCCTCATTGCCGCCCGCGCCGCCTATGCCCGCGAGAAAAAGCTGTTCGATGCCCGCGTTACCTCGAGGCAGGATTTGGAAGCCGCACAAGCGACGCTTGCTGAAGCCGAAGCCGAGGCGCGGCGCACGCAATCGGCGGCGGGCGCAGCCAAGATCACCGGCGACGGGCGCTTTCTGGCAGTCACTAGCCTGATTTCCGGGCGGATCACCAAAGTCGATGCGACACTCGGCAGCTATGTCGCGGCAGGCACCGAACTCTTCCGCGTCGCCGATCCGCGCAAAATCCAGATCAATGCCTCTGTGCTCCCCACCGATGCCCGTCGTATCCAACCGGGCGACCGCGCGGTCATCGAATTGTTGGGCGGCGATACGATCAACGCGACCGTGCGTGCGGTGACGCCGAGCCTCGATCCCGAAAGCAAGGCGGCAACCATCGTGCTCGTGCCTGATGGCTTCGGCCAGCTAACCGCCGGGCAAGGGCTGCGCGTGCGCATTACGCCTCGCAACGCTTCGCCCAGCGCCAGCATCGGTGTTCCCGAAGAAGCCGTGCAGTCGGTCGAAGGCCGTGATGTGGTGTTCGTCAAAAGGCCAATGGGCTTTCAGGCAACCAACGTCACCGTCGGGCAGCGCAGAGCAGGCCGGGTCGAAATCGTCGCTGGGCTGAAACCCGGTGCCGTGATCGCGACCAAGGGCGCATTTCTTCTCAAAGCCGAACTCGGCAAGGGCGAGGCGGAGCATTGAGATGATCGAAAAACTTCTCGATGCGGCAATCCGCTTCCGCTGGGGCGTGGTCGTCGCCACGCTCATCGTTGCGGCCTTCGGTGTCAGCCAGCTGTTCAAGCTGCCGATCGACGCCGTTCCTGACATCACCAACAAGCAGGTACAGATAAACACCGTCGCCCCGGCCTTAGGGCCGCTCGACATGGAGCGGCTCGTCACCTTTCCGATCGAAACCGCGATGGCAGGGATTCCGGGGCTGGAAAGCTCGCGCTCGATCTCGCGCAACGGTTTCAGCCAGGTGACGGTCGTATTTGAGGAACGCACCGATCTCTATTTTGCGCGCCAGCAGGTCGCCGAGCGGCTGACGCAGGCCAAGGAAAGCCTGCCCGATGGCGTTGAGCCGCAAATGGGGCCGGTGACCACAGGGCTTGGCGAAGTGCTGATGTATGTCGTCGAGTACGAACCCGCTGGCACCAAGGCGAACCCCAAGATCGCGGGCAAGCCCGGCTTTCAGCCCGATGGCAGCTATCTGACCACCGACGGCAAGCTGCTGACCGACGAGGTGTCGAAGCTCGCCTATCTGCGGACCGTCCAGGATTGGGTGATCCGGCCACAGCTTCGCTCAGTCGAAGGGGTTGCCGGGATAGACAGCATCGGCGGCTATGAAAAACAGTTCGTTGTCGAGCCCGATCCGGCCAAGCTCGCAAGCTACCACATCTCCTTTTCCGAACTCGCCGAGGCTCTCGAAAAGGCCAATATCTCGGTCGGCGCTAACTTCGTCGAACGCGGCGGCGAGGCGTTTCTGGTCAAGGCCGATGGCCGCATCCGCACGCTCGACGAAGTGGGCCAGGCGACGGTTGCGACGCGCGGCGGCGTTCCCGTCACGGTGCGCGACATCGCAAATGTCCGCATCGGCGGCGATCTACGCACCGGCGCAGCGTCCGAAAATGGCAACGAAGTCGTGATCGGTACGGCGTTGATGATTGCCGGCGGCAACAGCCGGATCGTCGCCAATGCGGTTGCCGAGCGGCTCGATCAAATCGCCAAGTCGATGCCGCCGGGGATCAAGATCAAGACCGTGCTTGACCGTTCCAAGCTGGTCAACGCGACGATCTGGACGGTCGAGAAGAATTTGCTCGAAGGTGCGTTGCTGGTCATCGCGGTGCTGTTCTGGCTTTTGGGCAACATCCGCGCCGCAATTATCGCGACGCTGGTCATCCCGCTCTCGTTCCTGATGATGGCGATGGGTATGAACGCCACCGGCACATCGGGCAATCTGATGAGCCTTGGCGCGCTCGACTTTGGCCTCATTGTCGACGGCTCGATCATCATCATCGAGAACTGTCTGCGACGTCTGGCCGAGCGCCAGCATCACGAAGGCCGGATTCTGAACCTTACCGAGCGGCTGCATGAGGTGTTCGAGGCGTCGCGCGAAATGGTGCGCCCGACGATCTTCGGGCAGGCGATCATTTTCCTTGTTTTCGCGCCATTGCTCACCTTCACCGGGGTCGAAGGCAAGATGTTCACGCCCATGGCAACCACGGTCATGCTGGCGCTGGCCGGGGCCTTCATTCTTTCTCTTACTTTCGTCCCGGCGATGGTCGCCTTGCTCATCCGTGGCGAGGTTGCGGAGAAAGAAGTGAAAGCGGTTGCTTTCGTCAAGGAGCGATACGAACCGCTGCTCGCCAAAGCGATTGCGCGACCGTGGCAATGGATCGGGGCGGGCGCCGCCTCGCTGGTGCTGGCAGGTCTTGCTTTCACGATGCTGGGACGCGAGTTCATTCCACAGCTCGACGAGGGCGACGTCGCGCTGCAAGGCATTCGAATCCCTTCTACCTCGCTAAACCAATCACTCGCCTTGCAGATGCAGATTGAGAAGGCGGTGGCGAGCCTGCCCGAAGTTGCCTTCATGTATTCGAAGACCGGCACGGCGGAGGTTGGCACCGATCCGATGCCCGCCAATATCTCGGACTCGTTCGTTATCCTGAAACCCAAAGACCAATGGCCCGACGGTGTGGACACCAAGGACCAGGTGATCGAACGGCTCGAAGCCAAGCTCAAGCCGCTGGTCGGCAGCGCTTTCGAGATCAGCCAACCGATCGAGCTGCGGTTCAACGAACTGATCGCGGGCGTGCGTGGCGACATCGCGATCAAACTCTATGGCGACGATCTGGAGGAAATGGGTGCGCTCGGGGCAAAGGTCGCTTCGATCCTCAATACCGTCCCCGGCGCGGCGGACGTGAAGGTTGAGCAGACTCAAGGCTTCCCGCAACTCGACGTCAAGTTCGACCGTGACGCCATTGCGCGTTACGGCCTGACATTGCAGGACGTGACCGACACCGTCGCGGCCGCGCTCGGCGGGCGCAAGGCAGGGATCGTATTCGAAGGCGACCGAAGGTTCGATATCGTCGTGCGCTTGGCCAATGCGGGACGTAACGACCTCGATGGAATTGGCGCCTTGCCGATAATGTTGCCGCAGGAAGGCCAATCGGTGCCACTCAACGCTGTCGCAACGTTTTCGCTATCCGAAGGCATCAACCAGATCAGCCGCGAGAACGGCCAGCGACGGGTTGTCGTCCAGGCCAATGTGCGCGGCAACGATCTTGGCTCGTTCGTCAGTGAGGCGCAGTCGAAGATTGCGGCACAGGTTCAGCTTCCTCCTGGCAGTTCAATCGAATGGGGTGGGCAGTATGAAAATTTGCAAGCCGCCAGCCAGCGACTCTCAATCATCATCCCCGCGGCCCTGCTCACGATCTTTGCGATTCTGACCTTTGCTCTCGGCGGGATCAGGCAAGCAATCGCGATCTTCTCGGCTGTTCCGATGGCGTTGGCGGGTGGGTTGCTTGCGCTCTTCATCACCGGGCAGAACTTCTCGATTTCGGCGGCAGTGGGCCTGATGGCGGTATCGGGTGTCGCGGTGCTGAACGGATTGGTGATGATGTCTACAATTAAGGAAATAATAAATGCGGGCAGGCCAGTCGCCGAAGCGATAAGGGAAGGCGCGCTGAAACGGCTGCGCCCCGTCATCATGACCGCTACCGTCGCATCGCTTGGCTTCGTGCCTATGGCGCTTGCCACCGGCAAGGGCGCGGAAGTGCAGAAGCCGCTCGCCATTGTTGTGATCGGCGGCCTCATTACCTCGACAATACTGACGCTCTTCGTCCTGCCCGCGATCAGCCATCTGCTGCTCAAGGGTCGGCACAAGCATCACATCGCGGGGGATTACAGCGACGTCGACCAGTTTGGCGGGGAACTGCCCGAGAAATGAGGTTGCTGGGGCGGTCAGGACTTGGCCGCCCCAATCCATAATCCAATTCGCTGCTTGCCAAGGAGAACCACGGCATGACCACCAGGGCCCAGTATGATATTCCGCTCGTGCTGCCCGGTCTGCCGGATGTGGCGGATGCCTGTGTCGAGCGCCTCGTTGCCCTGTTGAAGCCGCGAGCTGGTGTGACCGAGGTTCATGTTCTGCCGGCAGTGGACGCGGCGCCGGCAAAGCTCTGCATTCATTATGACCACGATGCCCTGTCGCTTGCCACCATTCGCAGCGAAGTCCATGCCGCCGGTGCCGAAATCGCGCAACAGTTCGGCCACCTGCTCTGGCAAGTCGACGGCGTAGTCCATGCGAGGCGAGCGCGAACCATTGAAGGGCGCGTTGGGCGGCTACCCGGCGTCCTGGAAGCAGTTGTCAATCCGGCGGGTGCCGTGCGGGTCGAATTCGAGCGGGCGAAGATCACCGAGAGCCAGATTGAAAAAGCACTGGCTGAAATGGGTGTGGCGCCATCCGAACAAGCAGCGGCACCAACACAAGAAGTTAGAGAGTTGCCCGCCGAAGCGCCGCCGCATGAATGCGCAAAGCCAGCTGAGGCTGAGCGTGAACATGAGCACGAAGGGCCACTCGGCGCGAACAGCGAATTGATTTTCGTACTGGCCTGCGGCGTATTTCTCGCAACGGGCTTTGCCATTGAGAAGCTCTGGCAGAGTGTGCCTGCCTGGCTAGCGCTTGGATGCTATGTCGGTGCCTACGGTTTCGGAGGCTTCTTCACGGTTCGCGAAGCCATCGACAACCTTCGACTCAAACGTTTCGAGATCGATACGCTAATGCTAGTGGCGGCCGCAGGAGCTGCCGCGCTGGGTGCCTGGGCCGAAGGAGCGCTCCTCCTCCTTCTCTTCAGCCTTGGCCATGCGCTCGAACACTTTGCGATGGGCCGGGCGAAGCGGGCCATCGAAGCGCTGGCGGACCTCGCGCCGCGAACAGCATTAGTACGAAGGCTTGACGGAAGTACCGTGGAAGTCGGGGTCGAGGATCTCGCGGTAGGGGAGATCGTGATCGTCAAGCCGGACCAACGGATCGCGGCCGACGGCTTTGTCATCAAGGGGGCCAGCGCGGTCAACCAGGCGCCGGTGACCGGCGAGAGCATTCCGGTCGACAAGCGCGCGGTTGACGATCCCGCTCAGGCTCGCGCCAACCCGGATCGGCTGGATGCCGCGTCCCGTGTCTTCGCTGGCACGATCAACGGCAGTGGCGCGATCGAGGTCGAGGTGACCCGGCTAGCGAGCGACAGCACACTCGCCAAGGTCGTCCGCATGGTCAGCGAAGCGGAGACGCAAAAATCGCCCACCCAACGCTTCACGGATCGCTTCGAGCGCATGTTCGTTCCGGCTGTGCTCGGTCTGGCGGTGCTGCTTCTCTTCGCGTGGGTTGTGATTGACGAGCCGTTTCGCGACAGCTTCTATCGCGCAATGGCGGTACTCGTTGCCGCAAGTCCATGCGCCCTCGCGATCGCTACACCGAGCGCCGTGCTTTCCGGTGTCGCGCGAGCAGCACGCGGTGGCGTCCTGATCAAGGGAGGCGCCCCCCTCGAATTGTTGGGCTCACTTGATGCCATCGCCTTTGACAAGACCGGCACTTTGACGAGTGGCGAGCCGCGCATTCGCCAGATCATTCCTGCGTCGGGCGTGACCAAAGAAGAATTGATGGCGATCGCCGTCGCGGTGGAAAGTCTGAGTGGTCATCCACTGGCACAGGCGATTGCCCGCGACGGGAAGGCGCATGTCGGAACCTTTGCTGATCTCCCTGCTACCGATCTTAAAAGTCTGACTGGCCGTGGGGTCTCCGCAAGAGTCGAGGGTGAGCTGATCCTGATTGGCAAGGCGGAAATGTTCGGTGCCGACGGTGTCGAGCCACTGTCGCAACCAATGACAGACGCCATCGAACAACTTCGTCAAACGGGTCATACGACGATGGTCGTTCGGCGCGGCGATCAGGATCTTGGCGCCATCGGCTTGATGGATACACCACGTGAAGCAGCGCGGGCAACAATCGAGCGGCTCCATGCCATAGGCATACGCCGCATGATCATGATCTCGGGCGACAACCAGCGCGTTGCCGAAGCGGTCGCGAAGCAGGTTGGACTCGAAGAAGCCTGGGGCGACCTGATGCCCGAGGACAAAGTCCAAGCAATCAGAAAGCTGCGTGCCGAATTGAGGGTTGCTATGATTGGGGATGGCGTCAACGATGCGCCCGCGATGGCGAGCGCTACCGTTGGCATTGCCATGGGAGCCGCCGGATCAGACGTCGCTCTCGAAACTGCCGATGTTGCCCTGATGGCGGACGACCTTGCCCTTTTGCCATTTGCGGTCGGTCTCAGCCGAAATACCCGATCTATCATTCGTCAGAATGTGTTCGTCAGCCTTGGAGTGGTTGCGCTCCTAGTCCCAGCAACGATTCTTGGCCTCGGTATTGGCCCTGCCGTTGCGATGCACGAAGGCTCTACGCTGGTTGTTGTGTTTAACGCATTGCGGCTTCTCTCATACCGCGAATGAGCTAATCGTAGTGCATCTGAGTGAAGAAATGTGCCGGTTGACGAAGTCACCTTAGCGCCAAATTTGGAGGCGGTTTTATTTACCCCAGCTGTTGGAAAGCGCGGGCGTCATGTCGACGCGTTCCAAACTTACCACGATTTCTACAAGGATGAATTGCATATTCCCCAGAGATGGGGTGGATGCCGCTCTCCCCAACGGTGTCATAATGCACCAGCATTACGGTGCATTAGCCATCGGGATAGGAGAGGCAACCATGACGGACGTAGTAATTATCGGGGTCGATCTGG
>NZ_JAVYAB010000010.1:0-37240 GCF_032337075.1 Novosphingobium sp. APW14 | reverse complement strand
GGCATCACCGGCATGAGCGGGCAGGACAACCGCGCGCTGCTCTCACTGCGCCTCGCGCAGTAAGGCAGACGCAAATCCCAAAGAAAGGGGCGGGTAAGGCGGATAGCCTCACCCGCCCTTTCTATTTTGAAGGGCGATCGGGTTGTGTCCATGTTCGATCAACGGGCGTAGGAATGAGAGCGACAGAAGTGTGAGCCAAAATGTTCGTATTAGTTCATCGTTAACCGCAAGATTTGGGGGCCAGATCGGGGGCCTCCACAATTGTATGCCAAATAAAAATGTTTCAGCGTAAATTTTTATAGAAACTTTTCGATTCCCCTTACCGCTCCACTTTCCTGACCGCTGGTGCTTTACGCAATCCCGTCCCAGGTCAGCTTTGCACCCAAAAGCACCATCAGCAGATAGATCATCGTATAGAACCGCGCCGGGTCCATCCGGCGGATCAGCCGCACCGCGCCCAGCGTGCTGAGTATCGCCAGCGGCATCAGCAGCACCGCGGCCATCAGCGTCTGGGTGTTGAGAGAGCCCAGCGCGACATAACTGGGCACCTTCATCCAATTGACGGCCGCAAAGACGACCGAACTGGTTCCGACATAGCTTTCATGTGGCAGCCGGCGCGGCGTGACCCAGATCTGGAAAGGTGGCCCGCCAGCGTGGGCAACCTGGCTGGTAAAGCCCAGACCTACCCCGAACAGGGTTCCTACCCAGCCGGGTGAATCCGATGGGGCAACGATCCGACCGCCCCGTTCCAGCCAGAGGCGATAGAGCCCGAAGCTAAAGGTCAGAATGCCCAGTATCAGCAAGAGCCGCGCTTCGGGGATCGCGGCGGCAAGCCAGGTGCCCAGGGCAACGCCCACGGCCGCGCCGGGCAGCATCCAGGCCACGATCCAACCGCTCCAGCTGTGGCGGAACGACCAGACGCTGACAACGTCCTGCACCAGCAGCACCGGCAGCAGGATCGCGGCGGCGACAGCGGGAGGCAGGGCCAGGGCCAGTAACGGTGTTCCCAGGACGCCCAGTCCCGCGAATCCGCCCTTGGCCAGTCCAAGGATGCAGACGGCGATAACAGCAAGCATCAGGGTGGCGGGATCGGCCAGCAATTCCATCATCATTAGCCAGCACGGATCGCCCAGGCGTGCAAGTTCGCGCCGCAGCTTCTCCGCGGTTGCCTTGCTACCATCTCGACCTGAGCCGGCGGCTTGGCTAGGCTGGGCGCAAACCAAAAGATCGGACCTGCCATGCGCCATCGTCTTCTGCTTACTGCCGCTTGCCTCCTTGTTGCTGCCCCGCTCTCGGCGCAATCGCCGGAATCCGTGGCGACCGCCGCGCTCAAAGCGGCGCCGGTGTGGGATGGGCATAACGACGTGCCGGAACAGCTGCGGGACCGCCGCAAGAACGTGCTCGGCGATTTCAACTTTGCCGATACCGGCAACACGGCTGACCCGGCAATGGACGTCGCGGCGATGCAGACCGACCTCAAGCGGCTGCGCGCGGGCAAAGTTGGGGCGCAGTTCTGGTCAGTCTACGTCTCGGCCAACCTGACCGACCAGCAAGCCGTCCAGGCCACGCTCGAGCAGATTGATGTGACCAAGCGCCTGGTCGCGCGCAATGCCGCGGACATGCAGCTGTGCGAAAGCTCGGACTGCGTGGCCAAGGCGATGAAGGCCGGAAAGATTGCCTCGCTGATGGGTATGGAGGGCGGCCATTCGATCGGTGGCTCGCTGGCCGTGCTGCGCCAGATGTATGCCTTGGGCGCACGCTACATGACCCTCACCCATTTCAAGAACACCGCCTGGGCTGACGCTGCCACCGATGCGCCCATGCATGATGGCCTGACCGATTTCGGCCGTGATGTGGTGCGCGAGATGCAGCGGCTCGGCATGCTGGTTGATCTCAGTCATGTCAGCGAGGCGACCATGATGGATGCGCTGGACGTGGCCAAGGCCCCGGTGATCTTCAGCCACTCGAACGCGTTGGCGGTCAACAGCCACCCACGCAATGTGCCCGATGCAGTCCTGGCCCGGCTCAAGGCCAATGGCGGGATCGTGATGGTCAATGCCTATCCGGCCTATGTGGTTGAAGCGACCCGGCAGTGGAACATCCAGCGCGCGACCGAGGAAGCGCGGCTGAAGGCCGTACATATCGGCCAGCCCCAGGCCGCCGCCGCTGCCCTGGCAGCCTGGGTCAAGGCGAACCCGGCGCCGGTTGGATCGACCGTCGACGTCGCCAACCACCTTGATCACATCAAGCGCATCGCCGGGGCAGAGCATGTCGGGCTGGGCGGGGACTATGACGGGATCGAAAGCACCGTCCAGGGCATGGAGGACGTGTCGACTTACCCGGTGCTGTTTGTTGAACTCGCCCGCCGCGGCTGGAGCCAGGCGGAATTGGAAGGCCTGGCCAGCCAGAATATCATGCGGGTAATGAAGGCTGCCGAAGCCTATGCTGCCAGCCGCAAGGGCGATGCACCGATCGAGAACCCGGTGAGCTTCTAGTGCGGATCGATCCGGCCGATCATCCGAAAGAAGAACGCGGTCGACCAGCCGAGCAGGAAGATGCCCAGCACCGATTCAAAGGCGCCCAGCAGGCGCCAATCGGGCGCCATATGCAGATCGTTGTAGCCGACGGTCGAATAGCTGATGGTCGAGAAATAGAGCGCGGGCTCTAGCTGCGGGATTGCGCCCAGGACGATATAGACCAGGGCGAAAAGCCAGATCTCGATCCCGTGCAGCGCCAGCATGGCAATCACGATGGCCAAAGTGAACGCAGTACCCCGCGGCGAGAGCGGATCGATGTGTTTCAGGCGCTCGATCGCGGCTTCGGTGCGCACCGCGCGGTTGAGGCCGAACAGCCCCAGCCCGTGGATCACCACGCAGAACACGACCATGATCGAGGAGACCGCGAACTGGAGCAGCAGATTCTGGTCCAGCGCGGCCATCGGTTCAGTCGCGCAGCAGGTCGTTGATCGCAGTCTTGGCGCGGGTCTGGGCGTCAACCGTCTTGACGATCACCGCGCAGTACAGCGATGGGCCCGGGCTGCCATCGGGCAGCGGCTTGCCGGGCATGGAGCCGGGGACGACCACGGCATAAGGCGGCACGCGCCCAATGTGGACTTCGCCGGTCGCCCGGTCGATGATCTTGGTTGAGGCGCCGATGAAGACGCCCATCGAGAGAACCGCACCCTCGCAGACCCGCACGCCTTCGACCACTTCGCTACGGGCGCCGATGAAACAATTGTCCTCGATCACCACTGGCCCAGCCTGAAGCGGTTCAAGCACCCCACCGATCCCGACGCCGCCGGACAGGTGGACGTTCTTGCCGATCTGGGCGCAGGAGCCGACCGTCGCCCAGGTATCGACCATCGTGCCATCGCCGACGTGAGCGCCGATGTTGACGAAGCTGGGCATGAGAATCACCCCCTTGCCGATATGCGCGCCGCGCCGAACCACGGCGCCCGGCACCACGCGGAAGCCGCCTTCGCGGAAACGGTTCTCGCCCCAGCCGGAAAATTTGGACGGCACCTTATCAAACGCAGGGGCACCCGCGGCACCATTGGCGACGACTTCGTTGTCGTTGAGCCGGAAGCTCAGCAGCACTGCCTTCTTGAGCCACTGGTTGACCTTCCAGCCATCCTGGCCATCCGGTTCGGCCACGCGGGCCCGGCCACTGTCGAGAAGTTCAAGCGCCGCCTCAACCACTTCGCGGACATCGCTGCTCGCTGGCGTAACGGTGTCGCGCCGCTCCCATGCGGCTTCGATGGCATTGGCGAGATCTGCAGTCATGTCTGGGCTCCACGGCGCTTGCGCTAATGCAACTGCGCCTAGCCTTGCCCACGGCCCGCTTCAAGCGCGGTCTCACCGCGATTTGGCACAGGTCGAACCTTGGTTTGGTGGAAATTCCCCGTTAAGGCTGACCATGGGAGGAGGGGGAGCAGGAGTGATGGCTCAAATGCGACCGTTGAACGCCAATCGCGCGCCTTGGCACGTAATTGCTGCAACCCTGCTGTTCGCCACTGTCGCCGCCTGTGGCGGTGGCGGTTCCGTTGGCAGCACCCCGGCGCCGACCCCGACCCCGACTCCGACCCCGACCCCGACGCCAACGCCGAGCCCTACCCCGACACCCGCGCCCACTCCGACCCCAACGCCGACCGCCGCTTTCCAGACGAGCGAGTACAGTCGCTCAAGTGGGCCGCAACAGCATGGCGCTCTCACGCTCTGGTCCGCCGGTTACAATGGCGGTGGGGTGACGATTGGGTTCATCGATACGGGTATCGATAGCGATAGCCCGGAATTCGCCGGGCGGCTTTCGTCGGCTTCTGCCGACGTCGCAGGTGCCAGAGGGCTCGACAATCCGGACAGTGATCATGGCACCAATGTCGCCATGGTCGCGGCTGCCACGCGTGACAGCCTTGGCATTGTCGGCATGGCCTATAACGCCATCATCGCGATGTTCCGTGCCGATTCCGTCGGCAGCTGCGCAACCAAGGATGCAAACGACCCCAAGAGCGGCTGCAAACTTGCTGACTCGGCGATCGCGCAGGGTATCGATCAGGCCGTTACCGCCGGGGCCAGGGTGATAAACCTCTCGCTGGGCGGCTCATCGGCGAGCACTGTCGTCCGCTTGGCGATCGCCCGCGCCGCCCGCGCCAACGTGGTCGTGGTTGTGTCTGCAGGCAACGATGGCGATTCGACCGAGGCCGGAGTGGATCCCAACAATCCTGATCCATTTGCAACCGGGTTGCGGCAATCCGGAACCGGGAATGTCATTATTGCCGGATCGGTCGACAAGGATGGCGCTTTTTCGGCATTTTCCAACCGCGCCGGAGCAGAGGCCAACTGGTTTCTTTCGGCGCGCGGGGAGAAGGTTTGCTGCGTTTACGACAACGGGGTGCTCAAGATCACTACCGATGCCACGGGCGCGCGGTTTCAGTATGTCTTTTCAGGGACCAGCTTTGCCGCCCCGCAGATTGCCGGTGCGGCGGCGCTCCTAATTCAAGCCTTCCCCAATTTGACCGCGACCCAGGTTGTAGACCTGCTGCTGCGTTCAGCCCGCGATGCCGGTTCAACCGGTGCTGACACGACCTATGGTCGCGGCATTCTTGATCTTGCCGCGGCCTTCGCGCCGCAGGGCACCACCAGCCTTGCCGGCACGGCGATACCGGTGCCGGTAACCGACACGACTGGCGTCACCTCTACGCCGATGGGCGATGCCGGAACGCGGGCGGGTTCGATTGAAACCGTGGTGCTGGATAGCTACCAGCGCGCCTATGGCCTGAACCTTGCAGTTGGATTGCGGCAGGCGCAGGTCCAGGCCCGGCTGGCCCCGGCCCTCGCGGCGAACAACCGCAACCTTGCGCTGGGCGGGGGCAAGGTGGCGCTGGCCTTCTCGGTCGATGCCGCGGGCCGGATCGCGAAGCTTCCCTGGACCGGACAGCTGCGGCTCAGCCGCGAACAGGCCGAGCAGGCCCGCGTCCTGGCTGCCCGCGCGGTGTTACAGCTGAACCCGGGGCGCAAGCTTGGCTTTGCCTTTGAGCAGGGCGCAGATGGCCTTGTCGCCCAATTGCAGGGACGCGATCAGCCGGCCTTCCTGATCGCCCGCTCACCGCTGGATGACCTTGGCTTTGGCGCATCCGGGCAGACCAGTTTCGCCGTTCGCGAAAGTCTAGGCCCCTGGGGGCTGACCTTCAGCGCCGAACATGGCTCGGCCCAGGCGGCAGCGCGGGTTAATCTGGCAACTTCGGCGTCCGATCGCCTGCCGGGCGTTCCGGCATCGCGTTTCGGCTTGTCGCTGGATCGGCAATTTGGCGATCTAAACGGGGCGCTGGGTGCCTCGTGGCTGATCGAGCGCGGCTCGGTCCTGGGGGCGCGCTTCCATCAGGCCTTCGGCGCGCGCGGGGCCGAGAGCCTGTTCCTGGATGCGAGTGGCGGGTGGGAATTCCTGCCCGGCTGGCGGCTCGGTGCGGCATGGCGCAGCGGCTTTACCCGGCCCCACGCCGGAGGGTTGGTCAGCAGCAGCGGCTCGCGCCTGCGGTCGTCGGCCTGGGCCTTCGATGCACAGCGGAACGGGGTCTTCGCCGCCGAAGACAGCCTGGCCCTGCGCCTGTCGCAGCCACTGCGGGTCGATCGTGGCGGGCTCATGCTCAACCTGCCGGTCGACTATTCCTATGCCACGCTCAGCCCGGTCTATGGCCAGCGGCTGCTCTCGCTGGCGCCCAAGGGGCGCGAGCAGGATATCGAGCTGGTCTGGCGTGGCGGGATCTGGAACGGCACAGCGATGGCCAGCCTCTATTACCGCAAGGATCCGGGCCACTATGCCGTGCTACCCGATGATGCTGGCCTGGCGATCAGCTGGAACCGGCAGTTCTAGACAGGTCGGGCCGGTCCCGGCATTGCTGGGGCATGACCAATGCTGTTTCGCATACCCCGCGGGCGCTCGAAGGCGTCAAGGTGCTCGACCTGTCGCGCGTTCTGGCCGGACCATGGTGCACCCAGATCCTCGCCGATCTTGGTGCTGAGGTCCTGAAGGTCGAACATCCGGGCCGCGGTGACGATACTCGCGCCTGGGGGCCGCCGTTCGTGAAACTGCCGGATGGCAGCGACGATCCGCAAGAAAGCGCCTATTACCTCTGCGCCAATCGCAACAAGCGCTCGGCCGCGATCGATCTTGCCACGCCAGATGGCGCGGCGCTGATCCGCCGCCTTGCCGCCGAAGCCGACGTGCTGGTTGAAAATTTCAAGGTTGGCGGGCTGGCGAAATATGGCCTCGACTATGCCAGCATCGCCGCGATCAATCCGCGCATCGTCTATTGCTCGATCACCGGTTTTGGCCAGACCGGGCCCTATACCAAGCGCGGCGGCTATGATTTCGTCGCGCAGGGCATGGGTGGGTTTATGTCCGTGACCGGAGAGGAGAATGGCGGCCCGCTGCGCGCCGGGGTGGCCATGGCCGACCTTTCGACCGGCAACTTCGCAGCGATCTCGATCCTTGCTGCGCTGCGCCATGCCGAACGGACGGGAGAGGGCCAGCAGATCGACATCTCGCTGCTTGATACGCAGATCGCGATGATGGCCAACCAGGGATCAAGCTACCTTGTTGGTGGGGTCGCTCCGGGACGGCTCGGCAACCGGCATCCGACTGTCGTGCCCTATACCACCTTCGACGTGGCCGACGGGGTGCTGATCATCGCCATTGGCAATGACCTGCAGTTCCGCGCCTTCTGCGCCGAGATGGGCGTGCCGGAGCTTGGCACTGACCCCCGCTTTGCCCTGGCGCGTGACCGACTGGTCAACCGCGAGGCGATCGAGGCGATCGTTGCCGATCTGGTGAAAGACCAGACCCGCGATGCGCTGATCGAACGGTTGGAAGCAGCCGGAGTGCCGGTTGGTCCGGTCAACACGCTGGAAGACGTGTTTAACGATCCCTTCGTCGCGGCGCGCGGCACGCTGCACCATTTCGAGCGTGAAGACGGAGTGCGGATTCCCTCGGTGGCCTATCCCGGCAAGCTGTCGCGCACGCCCGCGCAGTTTGATCGCCTGCCGCCGCGGGTGGGGGAGCACGGCCGCGAACTGCTGGCCGAATGGCTGGGGATGGATGAGGCCGAATTCACCGCCCTGGCCGCGGCCGGAGCGGTGAAAGGCTGAAGACCCCCCAAACGTGTTTGGGGAGGACGGGGGGCTACATTCCCGCCAGTTTGGCGAATTCGAAGGCCCGGTCGACCAGCGGCTGAACCCGTTCAGACATGGCCTTGGCATGGGCCGAGCTGGCCGTGCCATCGATCACCCGCTTCTTGATGCCTTGCATGATCCCCGCCAGGCGGAAGAAGTTGTAGGCGAAGTACCAGTTCATGTCGGGCACGGAATCCCGCCCTGTGACCTGGCAGTAACGCTCCACCACTTCATCCAGCTCGGGAATGCCCAGCGCCTTGCGATCAAGGTCCTGCACCCCGGAGCGGCCGCCGTTGTCGGTTACCCAGGCCATGCAGACATAAGAGAAATCGCCAAGCGGATCGCCCAGGGTCGAAAGCTCCCAGTCCAGCACGGCCAGCACTTCCGGGCGGTCCCCATGCGTTTCCGGTCGGGCCCAGATCATGTTGTCGATCCGGTAATCGCCGTGGACCACGCTGGTGCGGGTCTGTTCAGGCAGGGTGGCGGGCAGCCATTCGATCAGCTGTTCCATTTCCGGCATCAGCTCGGTCTCGGACAGCTTGTACTGCTTGGTCCAGCGATCGACCTGGCGGCCGAAGTAATTGCCCGGCTTGCCGAAGTCCGACAGGCCAACGCTGGCGACATCGATCTGGTGCAGCTGCGCCAGGGTATCGATCATCGCCATGTAGGTGGCGCGGCGATATTCGGGCGCGTCATCAGGCATGGCGCCATTCCAGATGGTCCGGCCATCGATCATGCCCATGACATAGAACCACGAGCCGACCACGCTGTCGTCGGTGCACAGGCCATATTGCGGCGCCACCGGGAAGCCCGCCTTGCTCAGGCCGGCCTGGACCTTGTGTTCACGGTCAACCGCGTGGGCGCTGGGCAGCAGCGGGCCGAACGGCTTGCGCCGCAGGACATAGGAACCCGAAGGTGCGTCGATCTTGTAGGTCGGGTTCGATTGCCCGCCCTTGAACTTGGTCAGATGCAGCGGACCTTTGAAGCCCGCGACATTGGCTTCCATCCATTCGGTCAGCCGCGCTTCGTCAAGCCGGTCGGCCCCTTCGGGTTCAACCGTGCCGACAAAAGCCTCGTCCGCGTTTATCGCTGGTTCGCTCATGCCCTGGTCCTTACTGGTCGAACACGATTACCGAGCGGGCGGAGTGGCCGCCCTTCATCTTTTCGAAGCCCGCGTTGATCTGCGACAGCGGAATGCGTTCGGCGATAATGCTGTCGAGATCGAGCAGTCCGCGCATGTAGAAATCGACCAGGCGCGGCATGTCGACCGGGAAGTGGTTCATCCCCATGATCGCGCCCTGCAACTTCTTGCCCGAAAGCAGGTCCATCGCGCTGAGGCCGACCGAGTGGTTCAGCGGCATCATGCCCAGGATTGTCGCCGTGCCGCCGCGGCGCAGCGACTTTACCGCCAGTTCGCCCGAGGCCGGACGGCCCACGGCTTCGATGGCGTGATCGACCCCGCCCTTGGTCAGCTCGACAATTTGGGCGGCGGCATCGTCGGCCATGGCGTCAACCGCGTGGGTGGCGCCCAGCTTCATCGCCAGTTCGCGCTTTTCGGGGATCGGATCGGCGGCAATGATCTTGCCGGCCCCGGCAATCTTGGCGGCGTTGATCGTGGCCAGGCCAACCCCGCCGCAGCCGACCACAGCCACGGTTTCGCCCGGCGTAACCTTGCAGGCGTTGAAAATGGCACCGGCGCCAGTGGTCACCGCACAGCCGATCACCGAAGCGCGATCCAGCGGCATTTCGGGATCGATCCGGGTGCAGGCGTGTTCGTGGATCAGCATCATTTCGGCAAAGGCCGAAAGGTTGAGCATCTGCGCCACCGGGGTGCCATCGGCGCGCGACAGGCGCGCTTCGCTGCCCGGTGCGCGGCGCGTGTCGCCGCCCAGACACAGCGCCATGCGGCCGGTGACGCAGAATTCGCAGTGGCCGCAGAAGGCCGAGAGGCAGGTCACGACTGCGTCGCCCACCTTGACCGTGCGCACCTCGCTGCCCACGGCCTCAACAATCCCGGCGGCTTCATGGCCCGGCACGGCCGGCAGCGCGTGGGGATAGTTGCCCTCGATAAAGTGCAGGTCCGAATGGCAAAGGCCGCAGGCCGCGGTGCGGATCAGCACCTCGTGCGGACCCGGCTTGCTGATCGACAGCTCTTCGATCTCAAGCGGCTGGTTGGGTGCGACGAGGACTGCGGCTTTCATGGCATTCTCCGGTTCCCCTCCCGGTTGCGGGAGGGGCTAGGGGTGGGTCTTGGCTGGGGCGAACATCGAGCCCGCCCCCGGACCCCTCCCGCAAGCGGGAGGGGAGGGTTGATTAACGGGCAACTCCGAGATCGCCCGAGCTGAACGAACCGTCCGCCTTGGCATTGGCCGAGTGGCGGGCAAATTCGATCCGGGCGATGGCGCGGGCGTGGACTTCGTCCGGGCCATCGGCAAGGCGCAGAGTGCGCTGGTGGGCCCAGGCCGAAGCGAGGCCGAAGTCATCCGAAACGCCGCCGCCACCGTGAGCCTGGATCGCATCGTCGATGATCCGCAGCGCCATGTTCGGGGCCTGGACCTTGATCATGGCGATTTCCAGCGCAGCCGCCTTGTTGCCGACCTTGTCCATCATATCCGCTGCCTTGAGGCAAAGCAGGCGGGTCATTTCGATGTCGATCCGGGCCTGGGCAATGCGCTGTTCCCAAATCGAGTGTTCGGCCACGGTCTTGCCAAAGGCGACGCGCGACTGGAGCCGCTTGGCCATCTTGGCGATCGCTTCTTCGGCCACGCCGATCGTGCGCATGCAGTGGTGGATGCGGCCCGGCCCGAGGCGGCCCTGGGCGATTTCGAACCCGCGGCCCTCGCCCAGCAGCATGTTGCTGGCCGGAATGCGAACGTCCTTCATCACCACTTCCATGTGGCCATGCGGGGCATCGTCATAGCCGAACACCGGCAGGTGGCGGATCACTTCGACGCCCGGGCTGTCGATTTCCATCAGCACCATCGACTGTTGCTGGTGGCGCTTGGCTTCGAAATCGGTCTTGCCCATCACGATCGCGATCTTGCAACGCGGATCGCCCAGGCCCGAGGACCACCACTTGCGGCCGTTGATGACATATTCGTCACCTTCGCGGCGGATCGAGGTTTCGATGTTGGTCGCGTCCGACGAGGCGACCAGCGGTTCGGTCATCAGGAAGGCCGAGCGGATTTCGCCGTTCATCAGCGGCTTCAGCCACTTTTCCTTCTGCTCCACCGTGCCGTAGCGGTGCAGCACTTCCATGTTGCCGGTATCGGGGGCAGAGCAGTTGAACACTTCACTCGCCCAGCCGATCCGGCCCATTTCTTCGGCGCACATGGCGTATTCAAGGTTGGTCAGGCCGGGGCCTTCGAACTCGAACGTGTCATCGACGTGATGATGGCCGGAATTGCGCGGTGGCATGAACAGGTTCCAGATGCCCTGGGCCTTGGCGCGGGCCTTTTCCTCTTCGACAACCTGCAGGACCTTCCAGCGTTCACCGCTCTTGTCTTCGGCCTTGTAGTCGTCGTTGCGCGGGCGGACGTGGCTCTCGATGAACTGGCGCACGCGATCGCGCCAATAGCGTTGCCGTTCGGTGGGTTCGAAATCCATGTGGCGTCCTTTCCTGCCAATCTTCGAGTCTGTTTGCTTGCTATCTGTGGCAGAGCCCGCGGGCGCCGCCAAGGGTCTTTAATCGTCCGGTTAAGCGATGGCCTAAGGGTGAATGCCCCCTGCGTCGGGATTTGCCCGGGCAGCGGACAAAGCGGCCAGCCGCGCTTCATGATCGGCGCGGGTGATCGGAAAGCGGCGGATCACCAGAGCAATGGCAATAGCAAACACCGCAACCACCGCGGCATAGGCCAGCGAGAGGGTGTTAACCGTGTCCATTGGAACTGCGCCGGGGGTTGCCCGCTCTGGCAGGCCTGACAGCGCAAGCAATTGCCCGGTCATGAAGATGCCCAGACCTGTGGCGCACTTGGCCATGAACATATTGCCGGCGAAGAAGGCGCCTTCGCTGCGTCGCCCGGTCTGCTCTTCAGAGGCTTCGACCACGTCCGCAACCATCGAGCTCGCCGAAATCATGGCCGCCACGCTGAACACGTTGGAGCAGAAGAACAGGGCGAAGAGCGGATAGGTGGACTGCGGCGTTCCTTCGGCCGGCCAGTAACCGCCCGCGCGCATCAGGAAGGGCGTGACCCAGAAGGCCGCGCCGACCACTGCGGTGATCACTGCCGTGTCCCGCTTGCCCCAGCGTGCGTGAAGTTTCGGCAGCAGTACGAAGCAGGTGATCACGCTGGCAAACAGTACCCACGGGAACAGCATCAGGTCACCCGGCGTGAAGCGCCAGATGAACAGGTAAAGATAGTTGCTGATCGAAAAGGTGATGCCCTGGCTGGTATAGGCCAGGCCCCCGCCCAGCAGCAGGATCAGAAAGGCGCGGTGCGAAAAGCTCTCCCGCAGTTCGGCAAAGGCGGTTCCCAGACTGAACTTTGAATGGACTTCGGGCGTATAGCCGGCGGCCACCTTGTGTTGGGCCAGCGCCGAAACCAGCACGGCCCCGGTGATCAGGATCGCCCCGGTCAGGCCATAGGCGCGATAACCCTCTGGATTGAGCAGACCATCGGCCAGGAACACGTTATAGGCCAGAAACATCACCAGCAGCCCGCCGCCCCAGCCGAACAGGAAGCGATAGCGCATCAGCCGGCTGCGCTCGTCATAGTCGCGGGTAAGTTCGGGGACGAGCGCAACCGACGGTACCTCGCAGCACGACACCAGCGCACGGATCGCCACGACCAGCCCGACCAGCCCCCAAAATGTCGGCTGCTCGGTCTCAGCCCATAGCAGGTACCAAACAATTCCAAGCGGGATTGGTGCAAGGTAGAGCCAGGGCAACCGGCGGCCCCAGCGGCTGTGCGTGCGGTCGGACAGATAGCCGATCACCGGATCGATCACTCCGTCGATGACCAGTGCCAGCATCAACGCCAAGCTGACCAGCGTGGCGTTCATCCCCAAGACCTGATTGTAGTAAAGCAGCAGGAAGGTCGCGAGCCCGTTGTCTTTCACGCCATAGGCGATCGAACCCAGTCCGTGAAAAATCGCAAGGCGCGTCGGGACGCGACCTTCGATCGGGCTCACTGCTTTGCTTCCAGGAACTGCTGGATCGTGTCGAACAGCCCTGGTGCCTCCGGATCCCATGAGTGGCGCGGACCAACCGTGATGCCGCCATCAACGATCATCGAGGCGCCGGTCATGAAGCCCCCGGCCTCGCTGGCCAGGAAGGCGACAGCCTCGGCAATGTCACGCGGTTGGCCGCCGCGCGAAACCGGTTGGGCGTGGCTCGACATCTGGGCGATCATCGCGTTGACCGTCGCCTTGTCGGCCTCACCCACTTCAAGGCTGGCGGAGAAGATGTTGGTGTTGATGAATCCGGGCTGCACCGCGTTCACGCGGATGCCATATTGCGCCAGGTCAGTCGCCGCGCATTTGGTTAGATGCAGGACACCCGCCTTGGCGACAGCATAGGCCGTGGGTGAATAGCCTGGGCCAACCGCAGCGACCGAACTGGTGTTGACGATTGCGGCGCCCGGGCGCCCCTTCATATAGGGCACGGCATAGCGGATCCCCATTGCCACCGAGCGCAGCAGCAGGTGGAACGTGCGGTCCCAGCCATCGGCTTCGATTTCGTCAATCGGTTCGCGCGCGCCGCCGGCACCGGCATTGTTGAAGACCACGTCGATCCCGCCCGCAGCCCCGGCCTGGTCCATCAGCGCCTTGATCTGGCTGACATCGCAGACATCGCAGGCTACCGGCACGACCCCGGGCAGCTCGTCAGCAAGTGACTGGACGCCGGCAAGATCGAGGTCGGCGGCAAAAACCTTGGCCCCTTCCTTGGCGAAAAGCTTGGCCGTTTCGCGGCCGATACCCGATGCAGCGCCGGTGATCACGGCGATTTTTCCTGCGAAGCGCATATCCTCTGGTCCCTCTATCTGTTTTGCTGTCAGCTTAGGGCCGAGCGGCGCTCGGTCAACGGTGATCAGCTTTCCCTTACGGCAAGCGTGCCTTCCGGTGGGGCCCGCCAAAGCGGCGGAAATGCGCCCTTGCGAAAGCGGGCCGACTCGCTTTAACCTCTCGGTTAAGAGAGGAGTCTGCCACATGTCTGACCTTGATGGCTTCCGGGCCGAAATCCGCGCCTGGCTGGAAGAAAATTGCCCCGCCGAAATGCGCGAGCCCGCCCGCGGCGATGATGACATCTGCTGGGGGGGGCGCAAGTTCAAGTTCAAGAACGAGGCCCAGAAGCTGTGGCTCGAACGCTGTGCCGCCAAGGGCTATACCGTGCCGGATTGGCCCAAGCCTTATGGCGGGGCAGGGATGAGCCCGGCCGAAGCGAAGATCTGGCGTGAGGAAATGCAGCGCATCGGCGCCCGCCCGCCGCTGTCCAGCTTCGGCATCTGGATGCTTGGCCCGGCCCTGCTCAAGTTTGGCAGCGAAGAGCAGAAGGTCCATTACCTGAACCAGATTGCCCGCGGTGAAATCCGCTGGTGTCAGGGCTATTCCGAACCAGGTTCGGGCTCTGACCTTGTTTCCTTGCAGACCTATGGCGAGGACAAGGGCGATCATTGGGTGGTCAACGGTCAGAAGATCTGGACCTCTTATGCCGACAAGGCCGACTGGATCTTCTGTCTGGTCCGCACCGACAAGACCAATAAGTACCAGGGCATCTCGTTCCTGCTGTTCGATATGGAAACCCCCGGTGTTTCGACCAAACCGATCCTGCTGATCAGCGGCAACTCTCCGTTCTGCGAAACCTTCTTTGACAATGTGAAGGTGCCCAAGCACCAGATCGTGGGCGAATTGAACCGCGGCTGGGATGTCGCCAAGTATCTGCTGGGCCACGAACGGGAGATGATCTCGGGCGCGGGTGGTAATGACCGGCTCAACACCATTGGTGCCTTTGCCAAGCGCAATGGCCTCGAAGATCCGCTGCTGCGTGCCGAACTGGCGATGTTCGATGTCGATGCCCTGGCTTTCACTGCGATGGGCGAAAAGTTTTTGGATGAGATCAAGGTGGGCAAGGCCCATCCGGCTCAGCCCAACATGATGAAGTATGCCGGGACCGAGCTGAACAAGCGTCGTCATGAACTGCTGATGGCGGCCGGTGGTTCGGCTGCTCTGGAGTGGGACAGTGAAACTTCGGGCGGCGGGTCAAAGGCCCGGAACTGGCTGCGAACCAAGGCAAATTCGATCGAAGGCGGGACCAGCGAAGTCATGCTGAACGTCATTTCCAAACGCATTCTCGACCTGCCGGGAGCCTGAACCATGGCGCTTTACCATAATGAAGATCAGGCCATGCTGGCCGACACCGCGCGCCAGTTCATGGGCGAGGAAGGCACGATAGCCAAGCAGCTGCGCCACTGGCGTGACAAGAACTGCAAGGACGGCTTCGGCCACGCGCTGTGGAAGCAGTTTGCCGAGCTGGGCTTTACCGGGATCCTGGTGAGCGAGGCCGATGGCGGCCTCGGCATGGGCCATGTCGAAGCCGGGATCGTGCTCGAAGAGATTGGCCGCAACCTTACACCTTCGCCGTTTCTGACCAGCTCGGTCATGGCCGCAACTGCGATTGGTGGCGGCAATGACGAATTGCGGGGGCGTTACCTGCCTGGCCTGCTGGCGGGCGACAGTGTCTTCGCAGTCGCGATCGATGAAGGCCCCAAGCACCGGCCGGAACGGATTGCCACTCGCGCCGAACGCGCCGGGAATGGCTTCAAGCTGACGGGCAGCAAAGCTTTCGTGGTCCACGGCGGCAGCGCCGACATGCTGGTGGTCGCGGCCCGCACCGCCGGGGCCGATGATGATCGCGACGGGATCACGCTGTTTGCCGTTCCCAAGGATGCGGCCGGGCTCAGTCAGGACGCGGTGCGTCTTGTCGACAGCTCGATGGCCACCCACGTGAAGCTTGATGGCGTCCAGGTCGATGCCGATGCCGTGATTGGCGAGGTTGATGCCGGGCGCGAGCTGCTGAACCGGGTGCTCAACGCCGGGCGTGTCGGCGCAGCGGCGGAAAGCGTCGGCGTGGCTGGCGGGGCCTTTGACATGACCACCACCTATCTCAAGCAGCGCAAGCAGTTTGGCCAGTTGATCGGTGAATTCCAGGCGCTGCAGCACCGTGCATCGCATCTCTATTCCGAGCTGGAAATTGCCCGCGCGGCCGTGATCAAGGCGCAGCAGTTGCTCGATGCCGGTTCGGAAAAGGCGGAGCTGATGGTCTCGGTGGCCAAGGCCAAGGCCGGCAAGGCCGCCAGCCTTGCGGTCAAGGAAGGGGTGCAGATGCACGGCGGGATCGGCATGACCGATGAGTACGACATCGGCCTCTATATGAAGCGCGACCGCGCCCTCGCCGAATTCATGGGCGATATGTACTATCATGCCGAGCGCGTTGCGCAGCTGAGCGGCTACTGAGGAGCAAGCAGATGGACTTCAGCAAACTGTTCAGCCTTGAAGGCAAAGTTGCTCTGATCACCGGCGGCAGCCGCGGGATCGGCAAGATGATCCTGGAAGGTTATCTCGCCGCGGGCTGCGCGCGGGTCTACATCACTGCCCGCAAGCGCGAGCAGATTGCCGAGACGATTGCCGAATTTGAAGCGGCCTATCCGGGCAAGGTGATCGGCTTGCCCGGCGATCTCAGCCAGATGGAAGACCTCAAACGCGTGGTGAGCGAGATTGCTGCGCGTGAGAGCAAGCTTGATATCCTGGTGAACAATGCCGGTGCGGCCTGGGGGGCAGAGTTTGACCAGTTCCCCGAAGCCGGGTGGGACAAGGTGATGAACCTTAACGTCAAGAGCCTGTTCTTCCTGACCCAGCAGCTGCACGGCCTGCTCAAGGCGGCTGGTACGTTCCAGGCCCCGGCCAAGGTGATTAACATCGCCTCGATCGATGGCCTGCGCCCGAACCCTTGGGAAACCTATTCGTACCAGGCTTCGAAGGCGGCGGTGATCCATCTGACCAAGCGGATGGCGGCGCGGCTGATCAAGGACAACATTGTCTGCACCGGCATCGCGCCCGGCGCCTTCCCGAGCGAGATGAACAAGGCGGCGGCCAAGAACCCCGAAGGTTCGGCCCGAGGCATCCCCTACAAGCGCATAGGCGTGGCTGAGGATATGGCCGCGGGCGCGATCTACCTTGCCAGCCGGGCGGGCGACTATGTCGTCGGCACGACGATCCCGATCGATGGCGGCATCGTCAATGCCTGGATTCCTGAAGACTACAACGATCCCTCGGGGCACTAAGCCCCGGGGGTCACCCCTTCATCAATTCACGGACAAAGCCGATCAGCCCGGTCTGCCGGGCACGCTTCATGCGCTCGGCGTGCAGGATTTCGAGGACCTTGTCATAGCAGGCCTCGATATCGTCGTTGACCACGACATAGTCATAACCGTCCCAGTGGCTGATCTCGGCGCGGGCGCGTTCCATCCGCGCGGCGATCACTGCGGCGCTGTCGGTACCGCGTCCGGTCAGGCGGCGGCGTAGTTCATCGATGCTGGGCGGCAGCAGGAAGACGCGGACCACATCGGTTTCCAGCTTCTGGTAAAGCTGCTGGGTCCCCTGCCAGTCGATGTCGAACAGGAAGTCACGACCTTCGCGCAGCCCGGCCTTAACCTGAGCCTTGGGCGTGCCATAGGAATGGCCGAAGACCGTCGCCCACTCTAGGAAGTGTTCTTCCTCTACCATCCGGTCAAAGGTTGGCTGATCGACGAAGATATAATCTTTTCCGTCAACCTCGCCCGGGCGCATGGGACGGGTAGTGGCTGAAACGGATAAGTTGATTGCGCCATCGCGCGCCAGCAGCATCTTGCTGATCGTGGTCTTCCCTGCGCCGGACGGCGAAGAGAGGATGAGCATCAGCCCGCGGCGCTGGAGGGTGTCACCGGTGGTGTTAGCGGCTTGGTCCATGCGCTCCATTCGCGCATGGGGGGCGGGTAATCAAGCCTTTGGGGCAGTGTTTTGCCCTGTCGCCGCGGCCTTGCCCTTGCGGACCTTGCGCCGGTCGTACAGCTTTTTGGCCATCAGGCCCGAGGTTACGACGATTGCGCCGGGGACCGAGCGGGTCGCTACCCGCATCGCCATTGCGCCCGCCAGACCCGCGAACAGGTTACGCTTGGCCTTTCCCTCGCCCGGTGTGTCAGGCAGGATCTTGTCGATCGCCGAGTTCAGCAGCCGTCCGCCGCCCTGGCGGGCCAGCCGTGCCAGCAAGCGATCGGGCGAGGTCATTTCTTGCGCCCGAAATCAACCGAAACAACGTTCGATCCCGGCTCGCTCTCGGCCGCAACCGGGGCGTCATTTTCGGCATCGTCATGCGGCTCGGGTTCGTCATCCTGGTCCATGGCCTGGAATTGCAGCCCGAAATCGACTGCCGGATCGACGAAAGCCGTGATCGCGCTGAACGGCACGTCCAGCTTTGCCGGGATCTGGTTGAAGGTCAGCCCAACGGTGAAGCCTTGCTCATCCACGCCCAGGTCCCAGAACTTGTTCTGCAAAACGATGGTCATCTCGTCCGGGAATCGTTCCTTGAGATGCTGCGGGATCGAGACCCCCGGCGCCCCGGTCTTGAAGGTGATGTAGAAGTGATGCTCTCCCGGCAGGGCGCCGCCGGTGGCAACGATCTCTCCCAAGACCCGGCCCACTACCGCGCGCAGCGCCTCTTGCACGATTTCGTCATAGGGGATCAGGCTGTCGGGCGCATTGTCTGTCATGACTTCACAAGTGGCCACGGCATGGGCGCGGGTCAAGGGCAAAGCGCTTGCGCGCCGCCGTTTCTGGCCTATAGACCACCCCTATGCGCACCGGTCGGATCGCCCGCAAGACTCACGAAACCGACATTCTCGTCGAAGTGAACCTCGACGGGACCGGGTCCTATGATGTCAGCACCGGGATCGGCTTCCTTGATCACATGATCGAGCAGTTCAGCCGCCACTCGCTAATCGACATCACGTGCCACGTGAAGGGCGATCTCCACGTCGACCAGCACCACACCACCGAGGACAGCGCCATCGCGATCGGCCAGGCCATTGCGAGCGCGCTGGGCGACAAGGCCGGGATCGGCCGCTATGGCACCGCCTACAGCCCGATGGACGAAGCGCTGGCTCGCGTCGCGCTTGATATTTCGGGTCGACCCTGGCTGGTCTGGAACGCGCAATTTACCCAGGAGCGGCTGGGTGAAATGGATACCGAGCTGTTTGAGCACTGGTTCCAGTCGATCGCCCAGGCGATTGGCATAACGCTGCATATCGAGCTGCTCTACGGCACCAACAATCATCATATCTGCGAGGGCATTTACAAGGGCTTTGCCCGCGCGATGCGGCAGGCGGTGGAGCTCGACCCGCGCAAGGGTGGGGCGATCCCCAGCACCAAGGGCCAACTCGGTGGCTGAGGTCCTCGCGCTGATTGATTACGGCGCGGGCAATCTTCACTCGGTGGCAAATGCGCTGAAGGCCGCCGGGGCCGAAGGCGTGACGGTCACCGCCGATCCTGACATTGTCCGCGCCGCCGACCGTATCGTCTTGCCTGGTGTCGGCAGCTTCAAGGCTTGTGCGGAAGGGCTGCGCGCCATTCCGCACCTGGTGGAAGCGATGACCGAGCGGGTGCTGGTCGGCGCTGCGCCGTTTCTGGGCATCTGCGTCGGCATGCAATTGCTGGCCTCGCGCGGGGTCGAGCACGGCGTTACGCCGGGGCTGGACTGGATCGGCGGCGAAATACGGTTGATCGAGCCGACCGATCCGGCAATCAAGATCCCGCACATGGGCTGGAACGATGTGATCGTCCGCCCCCATGCGCCGTTGCTGGAAAGTGGCGAGGCCTATTTCCTGCACTCCTACCACTTCGTGCCGGATGACGGACATCACGCCCTGGCGATGACTGATCACGGCGGCGGCCTTGTCGCTGCCGTTGGCCGCGACACGATCATGGGGGTGCAGTTCCATCCGGAAAAGAGCCAGGCCTACGGCCTCGCCCTGCTTCGGTCCTTCCTGGAGTGGAAACCTTGATTGTCTTTCCCGCGATTGACCTTAAGGGCGGCCAGGTTGTCCGCCTGTCCGAAGGCGACATGGAGCGGGCGACCATCTATGGCGACAATCCCGCGGCCCAGGCCCAGCTGTTCGCGGCGGCCGGTTCGCAGTTCCTGCATGTTGTCGATCTGGATGGCAGCTTTGCCGGGCGGGCCGAGAACCGCAGTGCGGTGGAATCTATCCTCGAAACATTCGAAGGCCACGTCCAACTGGGCGGGGGTATCCGCACCCGCGAGGCCGTAGAGGGTTGGTTCGATCTTGGCGTATCGCGCGTCGTCATGGGTTCGGCCGCGCTCAAGGACCCTGAATTCGTCAAGGACATGGCCCGCGAATTTCCCGGCGGGATCGTTGTGGCGGTCGATGCGCGCGACGGCATGGTCGCAACCGAGGGCTGGGCTGAGGTATCGGACGTGCCCGTGGTCGATCTGGCCCGCCGGTTCGAGGACGCTGGCGTTGCCAGCCTGCTCTTCACCGACATCGGCCGCGATGGCCTGCTCAAGGGCGTCAACATTGATGCGACGGTCGAACTGGCCCGCCAGGTTGATATTCCGGTGATCGCTAGCGGGGGTGTGAAGGGGCTGGACGACATCCATGTCCTCTCGCTCCATGCGGTCGACGGGATTGAGGGCGTGATCACGGGCCGCGCGCTTTATGAAGGCCGGCTCGATCTGGCCGCCGCGATCGCGATGGCGAACCGGGCCTGAGCTATGACTGTCCGCATCCGCATCATTCCCTGTCTCGATGTCGCCAATGGCCGGGTGGTCAAGGGTGTGAACTTCGTCGACCTCAAGGATGCCGGCGATCCGGTTGAGCAGGCGCGGGCCTATGACGCTGCCGGGGCGGACGAGTTGTGCTTCCTTGATATCAGCGCCAGCCATGAAGGCCGCGGGACGCTGCTCGATGTGGTGCGCCGCACGGCCGAAGTCTGCTTCATGCCGCTGACCGTTGGCGGCGGGGTGCGGACGGTTGACGATGCGCGGGCGCTGCTGCTGGCCGGGGCAGACAAGGTGGCGGTCAATTCTGCCGCCGTAAGCCGACCCGAAGTGGTGGCCGAGATCGCCGAACGTTTCGGCAGCCAGTGCGTGGTCGCCTCGGTTGATGCCCGCGCCAGACGAAACCCCGCTCGTCCTGAGCTTGTCGAAGGATGGGAAATCTTCACCCACGGCGGGCGCAAGGCGGCCGGGATCGATGCCGTTGCCCACGCCATCCGCCTGGCCGAATTGGGTGCGGGCGAGCTGCTGGTTACCTCGATGGACGGGGATGGCACCCAGGCCGGGTATGATCTTGAGCTTACCCGCACGATTGCCGATGCTGTCTCGGTTCCGGTCATCGCCAGCGGCGGGGTCGGGACGCTTGACCATCTGGTTGAAGGGGTGACCCGGGGCCATGCCAGCGCCGTGCTGGCTGCCTCGATCTTCCATTTTGGCAAGCACACCATTGCCGAAGCGCACGCCGCCTTGCGCGCTGCCGGACTGCCTGCCCGCGGTTGAGGCGGAGTCGGCTTGCTTTACAAGAGCTTGCCGTGCCGGAATACGGTTAACCACGCTGCGCGTCGGACCGCGGGGATCCCCTAATCGTGGCACGGGCCTTGCGTAAGTTGCTGCGATGCCGCGATTTGCTTCCCTCCGCCAGGCCTGGCCGCACCTGCTGCTCGCCTTGTTGGCACTTGCAGCCGATGCGCCTGCCGTTGCCAGCAACGGTGTGACGATCCCCGATCCCAGCGCAGCAACTCTGCTGGCCATGGGCGTGCTCGGCTTGATTGTTGGCCGGCAAGGTGGGCGCCGACCGCCACGGGATTAAATCGTTAGCAAGCTAGCCGCTTGACCCCTGCGCCATCGCGCCGCATTCGGGTGGCGATGAGCGCACCCGATACCCTTGCCCGACTGGCCGCGACAATCGCCGCGCGCCGCTCTGCCGATCCCACTACCAGCTGGGTGGCCAAGCTGCACGCGCGTGGCCTGCCCGTGATCGCGCGCAAGCTGGGCGAGGAGGCGGTTGAAACCATAACCGCGGCGCTGGCCGGAACGCGCGAGGAACTGGTGGGCGAGGCTGCCGACACGATTTTTCACCTGCTGGTCCTGCTCGACGCCAAGGGGGTTTCGCTCGACGAGGTTCTGGCCGAGCTTGACCGCCGCGAAGGAACCAGCGGGATTGCCGAGAAAGCCGCAAGGAACACCGACTGATGCCGATCGACCCGACCCTGCCCTATGATGACCAAAACGTGTTCGCCAAGATCCTGCGCGGCGAAATTCCGAACCGCACGGTCTTCGAAGACGAGTGGGCTCTGGCCTTCCATGATATCAATCCACAGGCACCCACGCACGTTCTGGTGATCCCCAAGGGGGCCTATGTCAGCTGGGACGATTTTTCTGCCCGCGCTGCCGAGGCGGAAATTGCCGGTTTCATTCGCGCGGTGGGTCACGTTGCGCGCAGTCTCGGGTTGGTTGAACCGGGTTACCGTCTGCTCGCCAACATTGGCCAGCACGGCCACCAGGAAGTGCCACATTTGCACGTCCACCTGTTTGGCGGGCGGCCGCTTGGCCCAATGTTGGCGCGGTTCGACTGAACGGACTCTTGCCTCGCGAGTCGCCCCCCGGCTAAGACCCCGCCATGGCGACGTTTCCCCCTGCTCCCTCGGGCCTGGTTGATGGCAAGGCGCACCGCTTTGTCGTGCGTGCCTATTTCGAGGACACCGATTTGTCGGGTGTGGTCTATCATGCCAATTACTTGCGCTGGTTTGAGCGCGCCCGGTCCGATTTCGTCCGGCTGCTGGGAATTGACCAGCGCGCCGTAAACGAAGCGGGCGAGGGAGCATTTGCCGTGACCGAGCTAACCATCCGCTATGCCGCGCCGGCGCGGCTTGACGATGCCGTAAGAATCGAAACCACGTGCGAGGAATTGGGCGCGGCGAGTTGCCGAATGCACCAGGTGGCTCGGCACGAGGATGGCCGCTTGCTGTCCGAAGCGCGGCTGCGGATCGGTTTCGTCTCTCCCGAAGGCCGCCCGCGGCGGATGCCCGCTGCGTGGCGTGCTGCCTTTGCCACTATCATGCCCGAAGGTATCTGATGAACACCCTGTCCCTGCTAAGCGCTGCTCCGACCCGCCTCGATCCTCTCAAGCTGTTTTTCGATGCCGACATCGTTGTTCAGGCCGTGATGGCGGGCTTGATTTTGGCTTCGGTCTGGGTCTGGGCAATTATCATCTCGTTCTCGCTGCGTATGGCCGTGATCGCCAAGCGGAGCAGCGCCTATGAGCGGGATTTCTGGAAGGCCAGCGATATTGCCGCTTTCCAGGCCCAGCGCGGAGGCAAGGAAGCGGGTGAGAACCCGTCGGCCCAGATCGTCGCCGCCGGGTTGGCCGAATGGCGCCGTTCGACCGCGACCAAGTTAATTGATCGCGATGGCACCCGCCAGCGCCTGGCCGGGGTCATGGACAGTGCCGTCGCACAAGAGGCCGATGGCCTGGCCGAACGTCTCAACTTCCTGGCCACGGTCGGCTCGGTTGCGCCCTTTGTCGGGCTGTTTGGCACGGTCTGGGGGATCATGAATTCATTCTTCCAGATTGGCTCGCAGCAAAATTCTTCGCTCGCAGTCGTCGCGCCGGGTATTTCCGAGGCGCTCTTTGCCACGGCCATTGGCCTGTTTGCCGCCATCCCGGCAGTGATTGCCTACAACCGCTTTTCACACCGCGTGAACCAGCTTGAGGCCCGGTTGCAGCGCTTTGCGGACCGCTTCCACGCCAGCCTTAGCCGCGAGCTGGACGAAGCCTGATGGGTGCAAGCCTCTCCTCTGGTGGCGGCCGTGGTCGCCGCCGTTCGCGGGTGCCGGTTTCCGAGATCAACGTGACGCCACTGGTCGACGTCATGCTGGTCTTGCTGATCATTTTCATGGTCACCGCGCCGCTGCTCAACGCCGGAGTGCCGGTGAACCTGCCAGACAGCCGAGCCAAGGCGCTTGACCAGGACCCCCAGCAGATCGAGCTATCGCTGTCACGCGACGGGCGGCTCTACATTGACCAGACCGAGATTGCGCTGGCGGCCTTGCCGGACCGGCTGGCATCAGTGCCGCGCGGCGCCGATGGCAAGCCGCCGCTGGTGACCCTGCGGGCGGACAAGAACCTTGACTATGGCGAGGTGATTGCCGTCATGGGAGAGCTCAACCGCGCTGGCTTCAATGCTATCTCATTGGTCACGAATTCTTCCGGCTCCGCTCAGCCGGTAATTGGCAGTTCAGGTACGCCCGGACAGGACTGAGCGGATGGCGCTGACCGATCTTCGCCGTGATGAAGGGCTGGCACTGCTGGCCGCTCTTGCTGCCCATGTCGGGCTGGTGGCCGTGCTGACCCTGCGGCCGACGCCGATCCCGCTGCCGCCACCCGAGCGCATCACCGTGACGCTGAGCGACGACGTTGGTCTTACCTCTACCTCGCCCTCGAGCGCCCCGGCTGCAGCCGATGAGGCACCCGAACTGGGCGAGGAAGCCGCTCCCCCGGAGCCAGTGCCGGTGCCGCAGCCCGAACCCCTGCCCAAGCCCGCCGCGCGCGCGACCGCCGCTCCGCCGCCCAAACCAGCGCCGCTGGCCAAGGTTCCTCCCGCGAAGGCGGTGACCCCGGCTCTGAAAGCGCTACCCGCCAAGACAGCGAGCAAACCTGGTGCGAGCCGGATCGGTGACGATTTCCTCAAGGGTATGCCCGGCGGGACGGCCAAGTCCCCGCCTGGACCGCCGCCTGCGACGACGATAGGCCCTGCGGTCCGCTCAGCGCTCTCGGGTGCCATTCTGCGCCAGATCAAACCGAAGTGGCAGGGACGGGTGCCGCAAGGCGTCGAGACTGAAAAGCTCGTCACAATAATCTCAATTGAGCTGGATCAGCAGGGTAATCTGATCGGTTCACCGAGAGTACTAGGACAAGAGGGGATTACGGGTTCGAATCGCAGCCAAGCGAAGCGGCATGCAGAAGAAGCTGTGAAGGCGTTACAACTGGCTGCGCCATTTAATCTGCCTGCGGAATTTTATGAGGCTTGGCGGCGACCGCCTCCGATCAGAATGAGAAAGAGCTTATGAGACGTTTGTTGTCCGCCGTTATGTTCGTTTTGTTGCCCGCTGCAGCATTCGCTCAAGAGGTGCCACCAGCGCCAGCATCTGAAGCGGCGATCGAGGTTCTGGACGAAAGCGATTGGCAGGACCTTGGCATTGCGATCCCTGCTTTCGCGACCAATGCCGATGTGCCGACCGCGACCAGCGCCGGTTCAACCGGGGCGCTGGGCTACAGCCTGGCGCAGGTGATCACCGCCAACCTCAAGAACAACGGACTGTTCAAACCGGTGGGGCCGGACAGCCTCCCGCGTCCTGCTTTTGAGGAAGTCCGCACCCCGACCTTCGATACCTGGTCCGGGCGCAGCGCTGAAATGCTGGTCCAGGGCTTCGTCCGGCCGGGCGATGGCAGCCAGCTGCTGGTCGGCTGCTATCTCTATGACGTTGCGCTGAAGCAGCAGCTCGCCAGTGCCGCCTGGCAGGTGGCGCCGGGCGACTGGCGCCGTGCGGCCCACAAATGCGCCGATATGGTCTATGCCCGCCTTTCGGGCGAAAGCCCGTTCTTTGACAGCCGGATCGCCTATATCGCAGAAACCGGGCCAAAGGACCGGCGAGTGAAGCGGCTGGCGATTATGGATTCGGATGGGGCCAATCACCGCTACCTGACCACCGGGCAAGCAACGGCACTGACCCCGCGCTATTCGCCGGACTACAAGTCGATCCTTTACCTGAGCTATTTCAACGGCCAGCCCCGGATCTATATCTACGATCTGGAAAGCAGCACCCAGCGCCTGCTGCTGCAAGGCCAGAACCCGTTGTTTGCGCCGCGCTGGTCGCCTGATGGCAAGTGGGTTCTCTATTCCATGGCGATCGCCGGCAATACCGACATCTACAAGATGCCGGCCAGTGGTGGGGCGCCCATCCGCCTTACGGACACGCCGGGGATCGACATCGGCGGCTCGTTTTCGCCCGATGGCAGTCGGATCGTGTTTGAAAGCGACCGCTCGGGCAGCCAGCAGGTCTATGTGATGAACGCCGATGGCTCGGGCCAGAAGCGGATCAGCTTTTTCGGCGGCCGGGCTGCGACGCCCGAATGGAGCCCCCGCGGAGATCAAATCGCATTCACCCATGTCGCTGGCAATTTCCGCATCGCGGTGATGGATCCGGCCGGGCAGGGCCTCCGCTATCTCACCGATTCCTGGCAAGATGAGGCCCCGACCTGGGCGCCCAATGGCCGTATTATCCAGTTCTTCCGCTCCGAACGTGGCAGCGGCAAGGCATCGCTGTGGCAAGTGGACTTGACCGGTCGAAACGAGCGGCAGTTGCAAACCCCGGTCGCCGGATCAGATCCGGCCTGGGGACCGCTCCGGCCCTGATAGGGCCGAACGATGGTGTTGACTCCAATGGGTCGAGCCAACCAAAAACGCATTTGAAAAGGAGAAACCCATGGCAATTTCGCGCCTGACCATCACCGCCATCTCGGCTGCCTCTTTGGCTCTCGGCGCCTGTGCGACCAAAGCGCCCAAGCAGCTGCCGCCAGATCCTGCTCCGGCGGTCTCCACCGCTTCGACGCAGCCCGCTCCGTCGGGTCCGAATCCCGGCAGCCAGGCCGACTTTGTGGCCCAGATGGCTGGCCAAGACACCATTTACTTCGATACCGACAAGTTCAACATCGACGGGACCGACCAGGCTGCGCTGCAGGCCCAGGCCACCTGGCTGCAGAAGTATCCTGGCAAGCGGGCTTCGATTGAAGGCCATGCCGATGAGCGCGGCACCCGGGAATATAACCTTGCGCTGGGTGAACGCCGGGCCAACGCGGCAAAGAATTATCTCGTCACCCTGGGTGTTGATGCCGCCCGACTGACCACTGTCAGCTATGGCAAGGAACGTCCTGTAGCTCTGGGTTCGGATGAAGAAAGCTGGGCCAAGAACCGCCGCGCGGTGACAATCACAATTGACTGATTCGTGTAAGCTGGCCGGCGCTGCTTATTGCAGCGTCGGCAGCATCTGGCCCAGATCGGGCAGGGCCGAGGCATCTGCCTGAACTGACCAGCGAGCGCCATTATAGGCCATTCCAACGCCTGACACTTTGTTCCCCAACAGGGCGAACGCAGCCATTGCCAGCACTGAGGCGGCAATCGACAGGGCGAGTTGCTTGCTCATGATGGTTATACTCCGGCTTGATCGGCGCAAGGTTGCTGGGCCGTGAAATGCTGCAGTGCAATACGGACTTTTGCCCGGCGTTCCTTAATCATTGCTGTATAGCGCTTTCGCTTGCGCGGACTCGGGCTGCGGGCTTATCGCGGCTCGATGAGCAGAGTGCGCCGATCGGACAATTGGGGCTTTCCCCGCTGGGGGGGGTATGGCGGCGCGCGTGAGACGGTTCATGTCCGGTTGTGTGATCGGTCCGGCTGCACTGAACCGGGCAACTGCCCTGCACCCAAGTCTCCCAACAGCCCGGATCGCTGGATGTTCTGCCAGGAGCATGCCGCTGAGTATAACCGCGGGTGGGATTATTTTGCCGGTCTGACTGCCGAAGAAGCAGCCGAACGCGAGGCGAAAGAGCGCCAGACCCACGAAGGCTTCAAGGAATCGGCGCACTACGGCTGGGCCGGATCGGGCGATGGGACCCGCAGCCGTGATGAATTGCGCGCGTTGGACCTGCTTGAACTGGAACCCGACGCCGATTTTGAGGCGATCAAGAAGAGCTACCGCACCAAGGCCAAACAGGTTCACCCCGATCTGCGCCCGGGCGATGAGGAAGCGGCCAAGGCCTTTCAGGCGCTGCAGCTGGCTTATGAAGTTCTCCGCGCCGCGGAAGAGCGGCGCGAGTGGAAGGGCTGATCAGGGCTTCTTGAAGCGCTTGATGGATGCTGAAAACGATAGGACGTTGCGCCCGGCATCGTCGATGATGCCGCGCACGAAGACCACGCTTCCCCCAGCGCGGACCACCTCGCCCCGCGCGGTAAGCAGGCGGCCGGGTTCGGCCGCACCCACGAAATCACAGTTCATGTTCATCGTCACGCCGTGGACCGACGTTTCCATGCCCCCGGCGATCATGAACAGGGCATAGTCGGCAAAGGTCATCAGCGCTCCGCCGTGGATATTGCCACCGCCGTTGCGGTTCTTCGCTTCGGGGATGAAGCCGCAGAGCACGGAGTTGCCATCAGGCTTGCAGTAGAACGGTCCGGCATGTTCTTCGAAATCGTCGACTGGTTCCCAGTGGTACCAGTCGGCCCACGGCCCTTCTTGCACCCGTGCCAAGCCAGGGCGGAGTGTCGGTTCGTCCTGTCGAAGCTTATCGTGGGTGTGCTCGCTCATGGCTAAGCCTCAAGCAGAAGCTGCCGATCCTCGCAAGCCTTAGCCTAGCGCGGCGCCGGCCCAGACTACGCCAACCATCAGCGGGACACCGGCCAGATCCAGCAGCAGGCCAGCCTTGAGCACGCGCGGCAGGGAAATGTGCCCGGTCGCCCAGGCCAGGGCATTCGGCCCCGTTCCTGCCGGCAGCATGAAGCCCCAGCTGGCGGCAAGTGCGGCGGGAAGGGCAAGCAGAATAGGGTCCGCCCCGAGCGCCACTACCAGCGCGCCGACCACGGGCATGATTCCGCTGGCGGCGGCGATATTGCTGGCGAATTCGGTAACGAGAACGACGAAGCCGACCAGCACCAGCGCGATGATCGGCAGCGGCACGGCCTTCAGCGGCAGCAGCATCTGGCCCATCCAGTCGGCAAGACCACTTTCGGTCATGCCCATGGCGAGCGCGAGGCCGCCGCCAAACATCAGGATCACACCCCATGGAGCGCGGTTGGCCTCGTCCCACTTGAGCAGCGGGCGACCCGTGCCATCGGGGATGAAGAACAGCGTCAGCCCGGCCAGGGCTGCAATAGTGCCGTCATCCAGCCCGCCGGCCGGGAACATGGGCTTGAGCAGCGGCATGGTCACCCAGGCCAGCACAGTCAGCGCAAAGACCGGGGCAAGCCGCTTTTCCGGCGTGGTCCAGCCTTCCGGCAGGTGGATCGCCGCGCGCGCGGCGGCGGGATCAAAGCTGCTCTGGCCGATCCGCTGGACCCGGGCAATGATCAGTGCGGCCAGCGGGACCGACAGCGCCACCAACGGCAGGCCATACATTGACCATTCGACGAAGCTGATTTCCACCCCCAGGCTCTTCTGGAGCAGGGCAACGGCGATGGCATTGGTTGGCGTGCCGACGATCGTGCCATAGCCGCCCAGCGTTGCGGCAAAGGCCACGCCCATCGGCAAGGCGCCGGCCATGCCATGCGTTTCCCCTTCACTGACGCCGCCCGAAGCGAGCATGGCGAGCGCCATCGGCATCATGATCAGCGCGGTAGAGGTGTTGGAAATGAACATGCTGATCAGCGCCGTGGCGCACATCACTGCCAGCAGCAGCCGCAACGGCGAATGCCCGGCGCGGGCCAGGATCGCCAGCGCCAGACGGCGGTGAAGGCCCGTCCGCTCGATCGCCAGGGCCAGGAATGCCCCGCCAAGGAAGAGGAACATGACCGGAGAATAATAGGTCGACGCCGTCTTGTTGGCATCGGACACGCCAATCAGCGGCAGGACGATGAACGGCAGCAGCGCAGTGACCGACAGCGGCAACGCCTCGGTCATCCACCATGCCGCCATCCACCACACCAGCCCGGCCGTCGGCCAAGCAAGCGTGGGCATTCCCGCTGGGGTCTGGGTCAACAGGGTCAGAAGGAAGCCGAGCGGGCCCAGCCAAAAGGCAATGCGCCTTGCGCTCATGCTTCCTTCCCCCAATTCGTCATGCCGACCTTATTTGGGCGACAGCACCATCAGCATCTGGCGGCCTTCCATGCGGGGATAGGCCTCAATCTTGGCTTCTTCGGCGGTGTCTTCCTGCACCCGCTTGAGCAGGTTCATGCCCAGCTGCTGGTGCGACAGTTCGCGGCCGCGGAAACGCAGAGTGACCTTCACCTTGTCACCTTCGCCGATGAACTTGTGGATCGCGCGCATCTTCACATCATAATCGTGACCGTCGATGTTTGGACGCATCTTGATCTCCTTGATCTCCTGCGTCTTCTGGTTCTTGCGCGCGGCATTGGCCTTTTTCTGGGCCTCATACCGGAACTTGCCGACATCAAGGAACTTCGCCACCGGCGGATCGGCGTTGGGAGAAATCTCCACCAGGTCCAGCCCTACTTCGGCTGCCTGTTCGATCGCTTCGCGGGTATACATGACGCCAAGGTTCTCACCGTTTTCGTCAATGACGCGGACCTTGTCCGAGGTGATCATCTGGTTGTAGCGCGGCCCGCTCTTCACGGGGGGCGTCAGCATGCGCCGGGGTGGGGGTGCTATAGTTCCTGCTCCTTTGGGCAATGTCTCGATGCGCGCGTCCTTAATCCGAATCCCCGCGCGGTGGAAGCGGCGATTTTATGCGGCTTCCTGCCAGACGGGAACCCTGACCAGCTTGCCCCGTACCGGTAGCACCGCATGGACCGCCTTGGCGGGCTGCATTGCGGCGATGATGGCCGGGTCAGCCACGTCCATCCCCCCGGTCAGCGCGCCAAACGCAGGCAGGATCAGCTTGCGCTCGCTGGCGGCCCAGCACGGCCGCGCCACTGACCGCCCGCGCGCCGCGATCCGCAGCTTGGGATGGAAATGACCCGAAAGCTCGGCCCGGGCTTCCCCGGCGCGGGCTTCGTGCCGCAAAACCAGCGGACCGACCGCCAGTTCCTCCAGCATCGTACCTGGTGCCGCCCCGACATCGTGATTGCCGCCGATCCAGACCCAGTCCACCACCCGGGTCAATGCCGCCAGCATCCCGGCAGCATGGGGCTCCAGCCGGTTCGCCCCGTCGCCATCGTGGAAATTGTCGCCCAGGGTAAAGACCCGCCGCGCGCCGCTCAATCGGATCGCGCGCGCCACCCGCTCCAGCGTCTCCCGGCTGTCATAGGGCGGCAACATCTGGCCGAACCGGGCAAAGAAGCTGGCCTTCTCAAGGTGCAGGTCTGCCACCAGCAGCGCCTCCTCGCGCGGCCAGTAAAGCGCGCCGCCTTCCAGCAGCGCCATGTCCTCACCCGCGAACGAAAAGGGAACCATGGCTTTTCCTTGCCGGAAGGCCGTTCGCTTGGCAAGGGCGGGTCATGACTGACTGGACCCCCTACACCGATCGCGCCAAGGCCTGGTTCGAAAGCCTGCGCGACCGGATCTGCGCCGAATTCGAAGCGATCGAGGCCGAGGCCGGCAGCGCCGCGCGGTTCGATTACCAGACCTGGCAGCGCGAAGAGGAAGGCAATCCCAATCCGGGTGGCGGTACGCGCGGAGTGATGAAGGGCCAGGTGTTTGAGAAGGTCGGCGTCAATGTCTCGACCGTCCATGGCACCTTCGCGCCGCAGTTTGCCGGATCGATCAACGGGGCGAGCGAGGAAAACCCCGGCTTTACCGCCACCGGCATCAGCCTGGTTGCGCACATGGCCAACCCGCACGTGCCCGCGGTGCACATGAACACCCGCTTCCTGACCACGACCAAGGCCTGGTTCGGCGGCGGCGGTGATCTCAACCCGCCAATCCCCTATGCCAATGATACGGCAGACTTCCACGCCGCGTTCCAGGCGGCCTGCGATACGCACGACCCGGCCTATTACCCGAAGTTCAAGGCCTGGGCTGACGAGTACTTCTTCATCCCCCACCGCAATGTCCACCGCGGCGTGGGCGGGATTTTCTACGATCACCTGGAATGCGCCGACGATGCCGGGTTCGAAGCCAACTTTGCCTTCACCCGCGATGTTGGTGAGGCGTTCCTTGCCGTCTTCCCTCAGCTGGTCCGCCGCCGGATGGCCATGGCCTTTACCGAAGCCGACAAGCGCCAGCAGCTGGAATGGCGCGGCCGCTATGCCGAATTCAACCTGGTCTATGACCGCGGCACGCTGTTCGGCCTCAAGACCGGCGGCAATATTGATGCGATCCTGATGAGCCTGCCGCCCGAAGCGACCTGGTCATGATCGGCGGCAAAAGCGCTTGCGGGTTTGGGGGCTGATCCCCCACATAGATGCCAATGCTGCGCCAGTATGAACTTGTCGAGCGGGTGCTCGCCTATGACCCGGACGCCGATGAGGCGATGCTCAACCGGGCCTATGTCTATACCGTGCAGAAACACGGCACGCAGAAGCGCGCCAGCGGCGATCCCTATTTCAGCCACCCGGTAGAAGTGGCAGGCCTGATGACCGAGCTGAAGCTCGACCAGGAAACGATCGTCACTGCCCTGCTCCACGATACGGTCGAGGATACGCTGGCGACGACCGAGGAGATTGAACGGCTGTTTGGGCCCGACGTCGCTCGGCTGGTCGACGGGGTGACCAAGTTGTCCAAGATCGAAGCGATGAGCGAGAACGAGCGCGCGGCGGAAAACCTGCGCAAGTTCCTGCTGGCGATGAGTGAAGATATCCGTGTGCTGCTGGTCAAGCTGGCGGACCGGCTCCACAACATGCGCACGCTGCATTTCATCAAGAGCGATGAGAAGCGCCGCCGCATCGCGCGCGAGACGATGGAAATCTATGCCCCTCTGGCGGAGCGGGTGGGCATGTACGAATATATGCGCGAGATGCAGCTGCTGGCTTTTGAGCAGCTGGAGCCTGAAGGCTATGCCACCATCACCGGGCGGCTGGCCCAGATCCGCGAGACCGATGGCGGGCAGGTCGATGCCATTGCTCTCGCGATCAAGCAGGCACTGGCCGAAGCGGGGTTGAAGGTTGAGGTTTCGGGGCGCGAGAAGCATCCGTACTCGATCTGGAAGAAGATGGCCGAACGCCATGTCTCGTTCGAACAGATCTCCGACATCATGGCATTCCGCGTGCTCACCGACAGCACCGAGGACTGTTACCGTGCGCTCGGCGTGCTCCATACCAATTGGCAGATGATCCCGGGCCGATTCAAGGATTACCTCTCAACCCCGAAGTCGAACGGCTATCGCTCGCTCCATACCAGCTTGATATTCGAGAACTCGATGCGGATGGAGGTGCAGATCCGCACCCACGAGATGCACCGCACCAACGAGTTTGGCCTCGCTGCGCACTGGGCCTACAAACAGGGTGACCGGCCCGATGGCCAGGTTGGCTGGCTGCGCGACCTGATCGAAATCGTCGATGCCAGCCATGATGCCGAGGAACTGCTCGAGCATACCCGGATGGCGATCTATCAGGACCGGATCTTCGCCTTCACGCCCAAGGGCGCGCTGCACCAGTTGCCCAAGGGATCGACCCCGGTGGACTTCGCCTATGCGGTTCACTCGGACCTCGGCAATTTCGCGGTCGGCGCCAAGATCAACGGCCGGCACATGCCGCTGCGCACGCCGCTGAACAATGGTGACGTGGTCGAGATCATCAAGAATCGCACGGCTTCGCCCCAGCTCTCATGGCTGGGCTTTGTCGTTACCGGCAAGGCACGCGCCGCGATCCGCCGGGCCGTGCGGGCCAAGGAGCGCGAGGAAGTCGCCGCGATCGGGCGCAAGCTGCTTGAAGGCATCGCCGACCGGCTACCCAGCAAGATTGGCAAGAAGGCGGTGCGCGAAGCTGTGAAGCGGCTGGGCCTGCCGAGCGAGGAAGACCTGCTGATCGCGATTGGTACGGCCAAGCTCGATGACCGTCAGGTGATGGAAGCGCTTGTCCCCGGCAGCACCAGCGGGATGGAAGACCCGGAAAGCTGGCCGAAGCAGGAACGGGCGATCTCCATCCGCGGCCTGACGGCAGGAGTCGCCTTCCATCTGGCCGAGTGCTGCCACCCGGTCCCGGGCGACCGGATTGTTGGCGTGCGCGTGCCGGGCAAGGGGGTGGAAGTCCACGCGATTGACTGCCTGACGCTGGCCAGCGGTGTCGATGCCGATTGGCTTGACCTGTCGTGGGGTGAACGCACCACCGGCGCAGTCGCCCGCATTCGCATGGTGCTGCACAATCGCCCCGGCACCCTGGCCGAAGCGGCCGGCATCTTCGCCAGCAACCGCGCCAACATCGCCGCGCTGGAAAACTCGAACCGCGATGAGCTGTTCAGCACCTATGACGCAGACCTTGAGGTGACTGACCTCGCCCACCTCACGCGGATTGTTTCCGCCCTCCGCGCGAGCGATGCCGTGGCCGAGGCTGAACGGCTCTAAACTTCCAGGGCGACGACGACTTCGTCGCCCTCGCGGATTCCCTCGGCCTTGCGGACGCTGGCCTTGACCGGCAGCAGCCAGCCCAGTTCCTTGCTGGGGAACAGCGAAGTATGGAAACGGCTATCCCCGATCGTCGCCTGCACCTTGAGCGAGCCGAACCCGCCCAGGGTCCTCTCCATCCGCCGCATCAGTGCTGTGCCGGACAAGGCTTCGCCTGCCGCGCCATCGATGGTCAGAAAATGCCAAGAACCGCCCGAGCCACCCTTCCAGCGCCAGAGTGTGCCGCTGTGCCTAATGATCTCCCGCTCAACCTGAGCTTGCCGAAGGGTCACTTCGCGCGCCGCACCGGCACCGGGATGTTGCAAATGTCCGCCCCGCCCGCCGGGCGGATGAAGAAGGCATCGCGGCGGTTGGCGTGGGCATCGGCATAGCGGGCAAAGCTCTCGCTTTCGGTCGAGAGGTATTCGTAGGCCGGCAGCCCGCTGACCTCGCTGCCGATCCGGATTGAGACGATTGCCGTGCGCTCCTCGGGCGTTTCATAGAACCCCAGCGCCCCGGTCCCGCGCGGCAGGCTGGAAAGGTGCTCAATCCCCTCGATCACCCGGCCGACCAGCGCGATATTGCGATCGAGATGGCGCGGGGCATGGCCGATCACGGCGTAGAGCTCGGCACCGGTGCCGGTGTTGGGCGGCATGTCGCGACCTACGCCAACCATGCCGTAGCAGTGGACGGGCCAGCCGCTAAGCTCGAGCTCTTTGTCCGTTGCCGTAGCCCTAGGTGCAACCGCAATTGGCCAACCTGCGAGAATGGCAGTGCCTTCAGCGTAGGCATCGCGGCTTGGGTGAATGGGATACCAGCGGGTCTTTGAACCTGCGCCGTCTGTTATGAAGTCCTGTCCCAGCGGATGTGCCGATTGCAAGCTGTAGACGACCTCCTGTTTCCCAAGCCTGCTCGAATAATTGGCCTGAAGCACCACCGCCAGATCCCCCGGCAACTTCCGCGCCTTGGTCTTGTCCTCGGCATTCGCATCGCCCCATTGCACGACATAGTTGTCCTGCACCCGGTTGATGCTGGTCCCGTCCCAGAACTTCGCCGCCGCCAGCTTGCGGATATTGCTGACCCAGCCCTGGCTGAACGGCGCGGGCATCAGCTGGATCACCACCCGGCGCGGCTTGTCCTTGGCGTCAGGCGCCAGGTCCATCACCAAGAGGTCGGACGGAGGAATAGCCATCCAGTCATCCTTGGGTGCGGCGTTGACGATCTCTGACGGTGCAAGCGGCGATGGTTGGGCGCGACCTGCGGCAACGTTAGCGGACGCCTGCGGGTGGGCCGGAGTGGCCGCAAGCAAGGCGGCGATCGTGATCAGTTTGCGCATGGCCCAGACATTGCCAGCAAAAATCAATGCTGCAAGCGGTCAGTCGATCGCAACATCCAGCGCCAATGCTTGCGTCGGTTCCCGCACCTCGCTAGGGCGCTTGCTTCCAGTGCATGCGGAGCGGTGGCCGAGTGGTCGAAGGCGCTCGCCTGGAAAGTGAGTATACGTCAAAAGCGTATCGAGGGTTCGAATCCCTCCCGCTCCGCCATTATCCCATTGTAAAATATAAATTAACCGCAGGGTGGCGCCCGAAATGGCGCAGTTCTGCGGCGTTTTCGTTCATCCGACCGAAGCGAAGAGACTGCTGATATCGGTAATCTCAGTCTCTAAAGCCCGTTTGTCTCTTTTCACCCGAAGCGCATCGGAAACGCTACGGTCGAAAAAACTGGCAGATTTCCTCGCTTTTCGCTCTCTTAATCAGCCGAAGCGTTGAGGCTTGATTGCGCCAAGCAAAGGGTTGCGAAACCAGTGCTACGGTCGCCGCCGGCTAGTACTTCTGCTTCGCCGGAATAACCTGTCGCCGACGCTCTGGGGCCAGCCGGTCGTCTCCACCCAGTCGATGGCGACTGGCAAGTTCCTGACCGGTGCCTTCCAGTTGACCGCTGCTCTTCCATTGCGGCTTGTCGTGACGCTGAACGGTTCTGTTGAGACAGACAAACGATCAATCGATTTGGGCTCAGTGCTAATCTGCCTTGGCAAAAAAGGGACTATACTCGAGCGCACAGGTCTGGTCGTCGAAGGCGGAGAGATGTTTATCGATAACGGTGCGGGCGCCATTCGCATGAATGTCGCGTGTCCGAAAAATATATTAGTCGAGGGATGTAGCCGGTTGGCTGAGTTGGCCAGAACGTGGAAGGCCTCAGGAGAGCTCCGTGAAGCTCGATAGCGTCATCCCTCAAGGTTGGGAGCGATACACTGAAGCGGAGCACCGAACATGGGACCTCCTCTTCAACAACCAAATCAAAAAATTGGCGCGCAAGGCAGTGCCTGAATTTCTTGAAGGCTTCTCAATTCTTGGTTTGGATGAACCAGGCATCCCCGATTTTGAACGACTTTCCGACTGCTTATTTGCAGCTACCGGTTGGCGCATCGTCGCAGTGCCCGGGCTAATTTCGGACCAAGAGTTTTTTGACCATCTTGCGAACCGTCGGTTCGTCTCTGGACGGTTCATTCGCCAGTCTGATCAAGTTGATTATCTCCAAGAACCAGACATCTTTCACGATGTATTTGGTCACGTGCCGTTGCTCGCAAACCCCGTTTTCGCCGATTACATGCAGGCTTATGGTGAAGGAGGGCTGAGGGCTGAGGGCTATGGAGCCTTAAAAAGGCTGGCTCGGATATATTGGTATACCGTTGAATTTGGCCTGATCCGATCTGACGAAGGCCTTAAACTATACGGTGCTGGAATAGCTTCGTCCGGAGGAGAAACAGCGTTTTCGCTCGAGAGCTCATCTCCGCATCGGTTAGGTTTTAATTTGGCGCGTCTGATGCGCACTCCATATCGTATCGACGATTACCAACAGGCGTATTTCGTGATCGACAGTTTTGAGGATCTCTTGCATCAAACCTTAGATACCGATTTCGAACCTCTTTATTACTCGGCCGCGCAGCTGCCTGACTATGGGCTTGATGAAATCGTTGCTGAGGATGTGATTTTCAATATCGGCACGCAAGCTCATGCCGGAGCCAGATCTGTTCATGCCAAGGCCTAGATGATTGGTTTCCCAACGCAAGGCGCCGGCTTAGTCTAATCCGATCACAAGGACTGGGGCTCTTTTCTCCAGAGATGGGGTGGATGCCGCTCTCCCCAACGGTGTCATAATGCACCAGCATTACGGTGCATTAGCCATCGGGATAGGAGAGGCAACCATGACGGACGTAGTAATTATCGGGGTCGATCTGGCGAAGAACGTGTTTCAACTGCACGGCGCGGCCGCTGACGGGACAGTGGTTTTTCGTAAAAAGTTCACGCGGCCTATGTTTCAGCGTTT
>NZ_JAVYAB010000009.1:0-68582 GCF_032337075.1 Novosphingobium sp. APW14 | reverse complement strand
ACGATCTCCGCTTCACGCAGCTTGCCAATGATGTCTTCCGGCTTGTGCTTTCTTGCCATTCCATTCCTCCTTCGTGGCCATTCCTAAAATAGAAATTGGGCCACTCAGAAGGGGGCAGATCAAGATGTCGATTAGCTTTTGAACAATATCGCCAGCAATCTTCGCGTTTTCCGGATCGGAGCGAGCCCCGTCGCCATACTCAGCGGTGATCTCGAACAGGTTGTCTTTGACGTTCTCTACCTTGACCTGCTTCGCAAGCTCCAGAACCGCAGCTTCCATCTGTTTGGGCGAAGCAACCTCTTCACCGATCGCAGTGGAGCGAATTACCTTCTCAAGGTTGATCGCGCTGGTCAGCGTTTGCTGCACGCGATCGATATCGCGCTTGCGGTCACCCACCCCAACTCCGGTCACTTCCGAGAGGGCGTCATCCATCTGGACATACAGGCGCGCATGGGATTCGTAAGTGTTGGGGACGAGTGCCACGATCAGCCAGCCAACCAGGCAGACGCCCCAGGCGACGGCCAGCGCCAGCCACCGACGATGCCAGATCGAGTGAAGCGCTGCGCGCAATTCATCGTAAATGTTGTTCATCGCTCGCCCCTAGCGCGCCCCTTCCTCAGAACGTGCTCTCGGGGATGATGATGACGTCGCCAGGCATAAGCATGACGTTGGCCTTGCTGTCGCCCCGACGGAGGAGGTCGCCCAGTTTGATCGCGTATTCCTTCTGGCTGCCGCTTTCCTTGTCAAAACGGATCAGGCGCGCCTTGTTGCCCGCGGCATATTCGCTGAGACCACCAACCGCGATCATTGCATCAAGCAGCGTCATATTGGCCCGGTACGGGAGTGACGCCGGCTTGGTTGTCGCTCCGACCACCCGAACCTGCTGGCTGAACGTGCCCGCGAACCGGTTCACGATTACCGAGACCAGTGGTTCCTGGATGTACTGCGAAAGTTGCAGCGTGATATCGTCAGCCAACATCTTGGGCGTCTTGCCCACAGCCGGCATGTCGGTGATCAGTGGCGTCGTGATGCGACCATCAGGGCGGACCTGCACCTGCGCGCCCAGTTCCGGATTGCGCCAGACAAAGATCGTCAACTCATCCAGCGGGCCAATGACGTACTCTTCACCCGGCCCTTCCTGCATCGACACGAAGGACGCCGGCGGCAGTTCTTGGCCGCTGCCACCAGCGCAGCCAGCCAATGCCAGACTGGCCATGGCGCTGCCGGCCAGGAGGCGAGTGAAACGATCGGTCGGCATCGGGCATGTCCTCAAATCGGAGCGCCGTGCCATCGGTTGGGCTATGCCCTACCCCCTCGACGACCCGGCTATTCGACATCCGGTATCGCCAGAAAGGGTGAATATTGCGTTAGCCTTATGTTCGGTTTCGGCGACTTAGCCGTTAATTTCCAGCACCGTACAAAGTCCAAAGCGAGACGTGATGCCGGATCAAGCCATCATTTCCGCGGCCGGTCCCTGCCCAAGGAACATCGCCGGACTGGCGCTGGCCCCATAAGCACCAGCACAGAAAACCGCCACCAGATCGCCCACGTCCGCACGCGGGAAACCGCCTTTGTCAGCCAGCCGATCCAGCGGAGTGCACAAGCAGCCAACCACATTTGCCTCTTCCGTTGCTGGCTGGCCGAAGCGCGTGGCGATCGCGACCGGATAGTTGCGGCGGACAACCGTGCCGAAATTGCCGGAAGCCGCCAGCTGGTGATGCAAGCCGCCGTCGGTGATCAGGTAAACCTCACCATGGCTTACTTTTCGATCCACGACGCGGGTAAGATAAACCCCGGATTCGCCGACAAGGTATCGCCCCAATTCAAGGCAGAAGCGGGTCCCCGCCAGTTCCCCGGGAAGCCTGGCGAGCTGTCTGGCCAAGGCCTGTCCCACCGCGCCAAGATCAAGCGGCGCATCGCCGGGGAAATAGGGAATGCCAAATCCGCCGCCCAGATTGACTTTGGGCGGACTGGCCCCGGCTTCGGCGGCAAGGCGCGCAGCGAGGGCGATCGTCTGAGCCTGCGTTTCGGCAATCGCCGCCGCATCCAAGGCCTGGCTCCCTGCGAAGATATGAAACCCCCGCCAATCGGCCCCGGCGGCGATGAGCTTGCGGACCAGTGCCGGGACCCGCTCTGCATCCACGCCGAACGGCTTCGCGCCGCCGCCCATCTTCATCCCCGATCCTTTAAGATCGAAGTCGGGATTAACGCGAACGGCAAGCTGGGGCGTAAGCCCGATGCGCGCGGCGACTTCCAGCGCGCGCGTGGCTTCCCCTTCTGATTCCAGATTTAGCGTCACACCCGCGGCAATCGCGGCCTCTAGCTCAGCATCGCGCTTGCCCGGTCCGGCAAAGCTGATCCGCGCCGGATCAATCCCGGCCTCGGTCACCATGGCAAGTTCGCCAGCCGAGGCGATATCAAACCCATCAACCAGGCCGGCCATTGCTTGCAGCACCGGCCCGAATGGGTTGGCCTTGACCGCATAATTAAGTGCTACCGCATCCGGCAGCGCCTTGCGTAAATCGGCCACGCGCGCGGCAATTCGATCGGCCGAATAGACAAACAACGGCGTGCGGCCGGCCTCTGCCACCAGATCACTGGCCTTTCGGCCACCGATGATCAGTTCTCCATCGGCCGCCACGAAGCCGGCGGGGATCGGCCCCAGCGGCTTCACGCCTGCAACTCCGCGGAGAGCGCTGCCCGGTCAATCTTCCCATTGGGTGAGAGCGGCATCGTTTCCCGCCAGTGAATCTTCTTTGGCTGCATGAAATTTGGCAATTCTATCATTAATTTGCGCGCCAATTCTTCCTGTCGATCTGAAGCGCCGGAGGCGCCCCGTACAACCAAATGTATGGCCTGTCCCAAACGTTCGTCAGGAAGGCCAAGTGCGACTGCCTCTGCAACCAAACCCGTGCCAAGTGCAGCGTCCTCGATTTCCTGCGGGCTTATCCGGTTTCCTGCTGTTTTGATCATGGCATCGCGGCGCCCGACGAAATAGAGCAGTCCCTCGACACCGCGGCGCACCCGGTCACCCGACCAGACCGCCATGCCGCCATAGACCGATGCCTCAGGGGCCGGCTTGTAGCGCTCGGCGGTCCGTTCGGCATCTTGCCAATAGCCCTGCGCGACCAGTGGCCCGCAGTGGACCAGCTCCCCCTCTTCGCCATCTGCGGCGAGCTGACCATCATCGCCAATTACCAGGATTTCAGCATGGGGGATCGCCTTGCCCATCGAAGTCGGATGCGTGTCGATCAACGCCGGATCCAGGAAAGTGGAGCGGAATGCCTCGGTCAGGCCATACATGGCGAAAATCCGCGCCTCCTTGAACTGGTCGCGCAGCAGCCGGACAAGATCGACAGTCAAGGCGCCGCCACTGTTGGTAAGGCGCCTCAGCCGGTTCGCGGTCTCCCCGGGCCAGTCCAGTTCAGCCAGCTGGACCCAGAGGGGCGGCACTGCGGCCAGAGTTGTAGCACCGTGGCGCTCCACCGCCTTGATCACATCGCGCGGTGTCAGATAGTCCAGCGGGGCGACGCAGGCGCCGGCAAACCAGGTGGAGAGCAACTGGTTCTGCCCATAGTCAAACGACAGCGGCAGGACCGCAAGCGTGACATCGGCTGGCGTCAGCTCAAGGTAAGATGCCACGCTTTCTGCCCCCAGCCACATGTTCGCATGGCTCAACATCACGCCTTTCGGCCTTCCGGTAGAGCCTGACGTATAGAGGATTGCAGCAAGCTCTCCGGGATCCCGCTCGGACGGTTTAAGCGCTAAGATTGATTTATAATCTTCAATTACTTCCAGCTCATTTTTGACAATGCACCTTACCGGAATATCACCCGGTACCAGCGTGGTCAGCCGCGCCGCCGTAGCAACCAGCAGGCTCGCTCCGCAATCGGCCAGGATGTATGCCACTTGTGCACGCTTGAGCAGCGGATTGATCGGCACGTGGACCAGCCCGGCACGGGCCGCCGCCAGCGGCAGAATGCAGGTCAGTTCACCCTTCGCCGCCCAGCTGGCCACGCGCGCACCCGGCTCAGGCACCTGCTGTTGCAGCCACCCGGCAAGCCGAGAGACACGTTCCCTTAAGTCATTATAGCTAAGGGTCTGATTCCGAAGCGCGAGCGCGGGCGCAGAACCTTCACCACGCAAGGCCAGGTGATCGAGCGGCTTCGGGTCGATCGGCAAACTGGCAGGCACGGGCGAAGGCTCCGACGATTGGGAATTCCGGGAAATTGATTGCGGTCGATTATCACGACGATCTTAAGGAAGTGCAAGGCGATGCAGCGCTTGCTGCACTGCTTCGCGCGCCTTTTGCCCGTGCACCGTTCGATCGGCTGGAATGGTGGCAGGACCTTGCGCGTTATTGTGGGCTGGCTCCCTTGCTGGCCGTTGCCCGCGATGGTCAGGAGCGTGCCATTCTGCCGCTGTATCGCCGAGGCCGGCAGATCCATAGCCTCGCAAACTGGTATTCGTTCCGGGTCATGCCGCTTTTTACGGCGCAAGCAGGCCGCGCGGCGCTCCTCAACGCATTGGCGGAAGACCTAGCAGGTGAATCCCCCCACTTGGTGCTCTCCCCCCTACCCGACGAACATGGCGAGGCGCGCGAACTTGCCCAAGCCTTGCGCAAGGCTGGTTGGACGACCTTTATCGAACCATGTGACGTCAATCATATCTTGCTAGTGAACCAGCGCAGCTTCGCCGCTTACCTGGCCGCCCGCCCCGGTTCGCTTAAAACCACCCTGCGGCGCAAATCCGGCAGGGTCACCGTAACCATCGACACGGCCTTCGACCCGGCCAGCTGGGCCAGTTACGAAACGATCTACTCCCAGAGCTGGAAGGCCGCGGAAGGTCACCCCGAATTTCTCCGCAAGTTCGCCGAGCGCGAAGGCGCGGCCGGGCGACTGCGCCTGGCGATCGCCCATGACGGCACGCGGCCGGTGGCAGCACAGTTCTGGACGGTCGAAGCCGGTACCGCTTTCATCCACAAGCTGGCCCATGTCGAACAGGCAAAAGACCTGTCCCCTGGCACGATCCTGACAGCGGCACTGCTGGAACGCGTGATCGACCATGACAAGGTTACCCTGGTAGATTTCGGCACAGGTGACGATCCCTACAAGCGCGACTGGATGGAACAGACCCGCCTACGCTATCGGATCGAGGCTTTTCGTGCGACCTGGCCCGGAACCTGGCCGGCAATCGCCCGCAAGGTTCTGCGCAGGGTTGCAGCGGGCGGGCACCATGGCTAGAGGCGCGGCCATAGAGGAAACCACGCTCCACGAGGGATCAATGCGCAGCCAAACAGACCAAATCCTGCGCGGCATTTTGACCGACGTGCTTGGCCTGACGCCGACGCAGGTGGATGCGTTTGATGCCGATACCGGCCTGTTCGGGCATCTGCCGGAACTGGACTCCATGGCCGTCGCAGGTCTGCTGACTGAAATCGAAGACCGGCTCGACATCGTGATCGATGATGACGAGGTCGATGGCGAGTTGCTGGAGACCTACGGCAATCTCCTCAGCTTTGCCGAGGCCAAGCGCGAAACCGCGTGAACGCAGCCAGCTATCCCTGCCCGCTTCCAGACGGGTCGAGCGTTGCCGAATATGCGCTCGTCTTTGACCGCGGTGCAGACCAACGGCTGCTGATAATTCCCGCCCTGTTCGATGAAGGCCACCGCACGCGGCGGCTGTGTGTCGACGTGATGCGCCGCCTTGACGCAAGCGGGATTGCAGCCTTGCTGCCGGATCTGCCCGGCACCAATGAAAGCCAGATCAACCTTGCGGGATTAGCGCTGACCGATTGGGCTAATGCGATCAGCAGCGCGGCCAACCACTTTCGGGCAACGCACGTCCTGGCGGTCCGTGGCGGCGGGTTGCTCATTCCCCCGGGCCTGCCAGGGTGGCGCTATGGGCCGGTGGATGGTGCCAGCTTGCTGCGCCGGATGATCCGTGCCCGGGTCGTTTCCAATCGCGAAAGCGGGCACGAAGACGATGCGGAGAGCCTGCTGACAACGGCCGAGAAGGGCGGCATCGAACTGGCCGGCTATCACCTTGGCGCCGCAATGGTGGGGCAATTGCATGCGGTGCGGCCCGATGGCACCCTGCCTGAAATTGAACAGGAACTGGTTAGTGGCAGCCCGCTTTGGCTTCGCGCCGAGCCCGATGCCGATGCTGCCCAGGCCGATGCCCTGGCGGCCTATCTGACCATAGCGATCCGCGGATGACTCGGCAGCACCTGACTTTTTCCTGCGAAAGCAGCCAGCTGGCCGGCACGCTCGATGCAGCGCCCGGAACCACCGGGCTGCTTATCATATCGGGCGGAAATGAATTGCGGGCGGGCCCCTGGAGCAGCCAGGCACAGTTGGCCGAGAAAGTCGCACGCGCCGGCTATCCGGTCTTCCGGTTCGATCGCCGCGGGACAGGCGATAGCGAAGGTGAAAATGCGGGTTTCGAAGGCTCAGCCGCAGATATTGCTGCTGCCATCACGGCCTTCCGCACACAGGTGCCCCACCTGAAGCGCATCGTCGCTTTCGGCAACTGTGATGCTGCCAGCGCGTTGATGCTGATCGGCGGAGCCGGTTGCGCGGCCATGGTGCTTGCCAACCCCTGGACATTTGAGCCCGAGCAGGCCCCAGACCCCGCGCCCGTGCCGCAAGCCGAGCCCGCCTTGCCCCAGATGCCGCCATCGGTCCTGCGGCGTCATTACCTGAAGCGCCTTGCCGATCCGCACGCGCTTTGGCGGCTGCTGACCGGCAAGGTCGAACTGGGCCAGATGACCGCTTCGCTGGTTGGGGCCGTCAGGCGCGATGCAGCGCCCACCACCCTCGCCCAAAAGATGGCCGATGGCCTGATTGGATACGCTGGTCCGGTGACGATCGTGCTGGCCGGGAATGACCGGACCGCCCAAGCATTCCTGAGCAATTGGGATCCTGGCGATCCGCGCTTGCGCAAGTGCCCGGGCGCCAGCCACAGCTTTGTCGAACCGCAGGCGCGCATTTGGCTGCAAGGCCAGATTCTGGCCGCACTTCGGGCTCTTGATTAGCCGCGCGCTGCGAATTCCCGGTTGGCAACGAAGCGCTCTGCATCAAGTGCGGCCATGCAGCCAGTACCCGCTGCCGTAACCGCCTGCCGATAGGTGTGGTCCATCACGTCGCCACAAGCAAAGACCCCAGGGATCGCCGTCTTGGGCGTGCCGGGCTCAACCACGATGTAACCGCTGCTATCGAGTTCCAGCTTACCCTTGAAAAGGTCGGTCGCCGGGGCATGGCCAATCGCGACAAAAGCACCGTCGGCCGGTTCGACCATGATCTCACCGGTAACGGTATCCTTCAGCTCCACGCCAGTGAGCCCACCCTCGCCCACGAAACGCTCAACCGCCTTGTTCCAAAGCACCTTGATGTTCGGGTGCGCAAACAGCCGGTCCTGCAAAATCTTTTCGGCGCGCAGGCTATCGCGGCGGTGGATCAGAGTGACGTCCTGCGAATGGTTGGTCAGGTACAGCGCCTCTTCAACCGCGGTATTGCCGCCGCCGATCACGACAACCTTCTTGCCCCGATAGAAGAAGCCGTCGCAAGTGGCGCAGGCCGAAACGCCTTTGCCCGAAAACTCCTGCTCACCGGGAGCGCCAAGCCACCTGGCCTGGGCACCGGTCGCGATGACCAGCGTATCGCCCTCATAGATATCACCGCCATCGCCAATTGCCCGGAACGGCGAGCCCGACATATCGACCTCTACGATCGTATCCCACAGCATCCGCGTGCCGACGTGTTCGGCCTGGGCCTGCATTTCCTGCATCAGCCAGGGCCCCTGGATCACATCACGGAATCCGGGATAATTTTCGACATCGGTGGTGATCGTCAGCTGGCCGCCCGGCTGCAGCCCCTGGACCACGATCGGCTGCATCCCGGCGCGCGCGCCATAGATAGCCGCCGAAAGTCCCGCCGGACCGGAACCGATAATCAGCATCTTAGTGGTATGGGTGGCCATGGCAGTTCCCTGTTGATCTTTGGCCCCATCTAGGGAGCACCGGGCCGCGGCGCAAACCCGCAAGTGCCGCTTTCCCCACAGATTGACGACCCGCAATGAAGCGCGCAAAGGCTAGCGGCATGACGATCCACGGTCCGACCTCCAACAGCTTCATCTCGCAGCGCCTGCGCCTTCACTATGTCGATTGGGGCAACCCGGAGGCGCCGCCGCTGATCCTGCAGCACGGCGGGCGCGACCATTGCCGGTCGTGGGACTGGGTGGCCGAGGAACTGGCCAAGGACTGGCACGTCATCGCACCCGATCTGCGCGGCCATGGCGACAGCGCCTGGGCGCCCGACGGCAATTACGAGATGAATGCCTTCGTCTATGACTTTGCCCAGCTGGTCCATACGCTGGGCCATGACCAGGTTACCATCATCGCCCATTCGCTGGGTGGTAACGTCGCCTCTCGCTTTACCGGGCTCTATCCGGAAAAGGTCCGGCGCTTCGTCAATATCGAAGGCTTGGGCCCTTCCCCCAAGACCCGTGCCGAGCGCGAGGCCGCTGGCTATGGCAACCGTTTCCGCGAATGGATAGACAAGCGCCGCGCCGCAGCCGGGCGGATCCCGCGCCGTTATCCCAGCATCGAGGCAGCCTATGCCCGCATGAAGGAAGAAAACTCCTTCCTGACCGATGAGCAGGCCCGTCACCTCACCATCCATGGCGCCAGCCGCAACGAGGACGGAACCTGGAGCTGGAAGTTCGATCCTTATCTCAATGTCTGGCCGTTTGAGGATGTACCTGAATTCCGCACGGAAGAGCTGTGGGCAGCGATAACCTGCCCGATGCTGCTGCTTTATGGTGCGAATTCCTGGGCCTCAAACCCGGAAAAAGACGGACGGCTCGAATTGTTTAACAACGATCCCAAGGTGATCGAGTTTGAAAACGCCGGCCACTGGCTGCACCATGACCAGTTCGATCGGTTCATGGCCGAGATCCAGGCGTTCCTCTAAACTTCGAGGTAGTGCGCCCGCAGCGCATCGCGCCGCGCCGCATCGATGCCCAGAACGGCTTCCAGATAGGTATCCAGATCACCATAGCGGCCTTCCGCAGCATTGAGCGCTGTTGCTAGATAGTCTTCATCGACACCCCACAGCGCGCGCACGGTCTCGGCATCCATTGCGGCATAGCGTGGCAGGTCTTTGAAGGCTTCGGCCGCAATCCGCGCTTCAAGCCGGCTGGCGCTGTTGGTCATGACATAATCCGCCATGATCGCATCGCGCGGCACGCCCAGGGCATGCTGCGCCATGGCAACCGCCCACCCGGTCCGGTCCTTCCCGGCGACACAGTGGACCAGGCTCGGCCCGTCAGCACGCAGCAACAGCTCGAAATAGAGCCGCAGCATCGGCACGAGGTTGTCGCGGAAGGCGATCCCTTCATAAAGACGGATCATCGCCGCGCGCGCTTCGGCGGCAGTCAGCACACCATCCGCCGCCTCGGTATGCAGCGCAAGGCCGGCTGTTTCCTCGGGATAGGTCCAGACGTTCGCAGAAAAGTCTTCGGCCCGGCGGCAGGGCTTGGCCTCACGCTCGCTCGGTCCGCGCAGATCGATGACATGGGCAATACCCAGATTGCTGACCGCAGTCAGATCGGCGTCGCTGGCATCTCCATGCTGGGCTGAACGCCACAACAGGCCGGTGCGGACCTTGCGGCCGCCGTGCGCGTCATAGCCGCCATAGTCGCGAAAATTGTTGATGCCTTCGAGTGGGAGCATACGGACGTCAGTCATGCCAGCGGCTTGGCAGCATGGTGCCACCGAGGCAAGCCGCTTGCGCAATGGCCAATCCTGCATCAAGCTACCGCAAAAGACGGTGAGAGGGGCTAAGTGGCGGGAATGACCGTGGAACAATGGCTTTCAATCGGCCCGCAGCGTTCTGGCGCAGAACATGCGGCCAGGATCGCTCCACAATCCGCGCACGGTCAGTGCCCGAAGGCGGAGCCAGCCTAGCATGGCTACCAGCGCTGCCCCCGCCCTCCACGAGCCCCAAGTCCCGAGGATCTTCCTGGCGCTGTATCGCGGCCCGGCGGAGCGCGATTTGCTGACACGCCATGCTGCGAAACTACCGGGCAGACTGGTCGCGATTGAGCGCAGCAATGCCCCATTTTCGACTGAGGTGGCGCGGCTGGTTGCCTCGCTTGATGACGATGCCGTCGAACTCGCGCCGCTGCGGGTGGCATGGCTACCGCGTAAGGGGGACGGCAGCGGTTGGCGTGCCCTGCTTGGCCTGGGGGACCCCCGCGAACCAGCAGAAGGCAGGAAAAGGCGGGAGAAGGACGCAGCCGACCCGCGCTGGCGCATTGTCGTAGCCGAACCGGCGGCACTTGGCCTGCTGCGCGCGCGATGGAAGCAGCGGACTGGCGGTCGCGGCACTGACTTTGCCGATTTCGTCGCGCGGCAGGCGGAACTGTCTCTCGAACGGGCCGAGTACCCGCTGTATGGCCAGCGCTATAAGATGCCGCGGGTCGAGCCCGGTGATGTCATCGCTGCACCGGGCTTTACTGCGGGCCTGGCCCGGCTCGCTGCCGAAACCGGCCACCCCGAAGCCGAACTGCTGGCCGAGGCACGCGGCTATCTGGAAGAGCTGCGCACCGGCCATAATCCCTTCGCGATTGAGGGCATGCTGCGCTTCTTCCGCGCAGCTTACGAAAAGGCCTATGGCACGGTTGATGTTCAACCCGATGAACTGGCGAAACTCCACGATGTATTCGCCCGCTATCCGGCGCTGATCCTTCCGGCGCACAAGGCAAATGTCGATGCCCCGGTGGTGAACACCGTGCTGGCCGATCATGGCCTGCCACTGCCCAGCCTGTTTGCCGGCATCAACATGTCATTCTGGCCCATGGGGCCGATCATGAAGCGGGCAGGCTATATTTTCCTGCGCCGCGACATCCGCGAGAACGCGACCTATCGCTTCGTGCTGCGCGAATACCTGGCCTACCTGATCGAGCGGCGCTTCAACCTTTCGTGGTTTCCGGAAGGCACGCGTTCGCGCACCGGCAAGCTCCTGCCGCCCAAGCTGGGCCTGCTGACCTATGTGGTCGATGCCTATCGCCAGGGTCGGATCGAAGACATCATGCTGGTGCCCGTCGCGCTTGCCTATGACCAGGTCTATGAAACCAAGGACTTTGCCCGCGAAGCCAAGGGGGTGAAGAAAAAGCCCGAAAACCTGGGCTGGATGCTACGCTATCTGCGCAGCCTGCGTACGCCATATGGCAAGGCCTACCTCCGCGTGGCCGAGCCGCTCTCAATGCGCGAGGCGCTGGGCGCGCCCAACCCCGCCACAGACCACAAGACGCCAGAGGCGCAGCTTGCCCTGCAAAAGCTCTCGCTGGCGGTATCCTGGCGGATCAACCAGGCCACGCCGATCACCGGAATTGCCCTTGTCACTTTCGCCCTTCTTGCCACGGGGGGCCGCTCGATCCCGCGTGAGCGGCTGGCCGGGTTTGTTGGGATGCTGGTCGATCATGCCCGCCGGCGGGGTCAGCCACTGGCCGATAGCGCCGAACTGCATGATCCAGAGCAGCTCAAAGCCGTGCTCGATGCCCTGATGGCTTCCGGCGTGGTCACCCGTTTCGATGGTGGCCCAACCCCGGTCTATGGCATCGCCGAGGGACAGCACATCGGCGCCGCATTCTACCGCAATTCCATGCTGCATTTCGTGCTCGAACGCGCGATTGCCGAAGTGGCCGCACTGGGTGCCATGAACGCCGCCCCAGCAAAGCGCGCCGACAAGTTCTTCGAAACTGCGGTTGCCCTGCGCGAATCCCTGAAATTCGAATTCTTCTTCCGCGAGCGCCCCGCCTTTGAGGACGGCCTCGCGGCAGAGATGGATCTGATTGATGGCGACTGGCGCCGCAAGTTGGCCGAGGCCGGCTCGGCCCGTAACTATTTGGATTCGGTCTTCGGCGTGGGCCTGGCCCATGCGGCGTTGCGGCCGTTCCTCGAAGCCTATCGCATCGTACTCGACATACTGCTCACCAGGCCGGTCGATGTTGCGGCCCAGGAAAAGGAGGTCCTCGCCGCGGCAGATGGCCTGGGGCGGCAGTATCTGCTTGAGAAGACTATCCGCAATCCAGAGGCCGTCTCACGTCAGCTTTTCGCCACCGCATGGCAACTGGCGGGGAATGTCCGGCTGATTGAACCCGGGCCAGACCTGTTCGCTCGCCGCGAAAACCGTTCAAAGGTGCTGCGCGCCACCCTCGCCGCGCTGGATGCGATCGAGGATCAGTGCCGCGAGGCGCTGGGCGGTTAGCCCGGCAAGCGGGCGTCCAGCCAGGCCTTGACGATCCCAAGCACCTCAAGCCGCTCAGGCTCGTTGAAAATCTCATGATAAAGGCCGTCGAAGATCCGCACGGTCTTGTCGCGGCTGGCTATGGCAGCGAATACCGGCCGGGCATCCTCGGCACGCACCAGGCTATCCGCGCCGCCATGCATCAGCAGGCACGGCATCTGCATGGCGCCGACGCGCGACGGATAGGTCGTGATCGCGTGCATCATCTCGCGCGCGGTTCGCGCCGGAACCTTGCCGAGGAACACCAGCGGATCCGCCTTGTAATCAGCAACGATCTGCGGATCGCGGCTTACAGCATCGGCGTCCAGCTGGATCATCCCCAACGCCGGGGCAATCTTTGAAATAATCCCCAGCAGCAGGGCTTGCACCTTTGGCAAACCGCCACCGATCGCGGGACCGCTGAGCACCAGACCCGAAAGCTTCTCTGGATGGTTCAAGGCATAGTTCAGCGCCAGCGATCCGCCCATCGAATGGCCGATCAGCTTGATCTGATTCAGGCCGCTTTCGGCACGAACCCTGTCGACCAGTTGATCGATATCGGCATCGGCGTTGGCGAAGCTGTCAATCACCGCTCGGACGCCGCCGGACTTGCCGTGGCCGCGATGATCAAGCGCATGCACCGCATAGCCCGACGCGGTGAAGAATTCAGCCACAGCCCGGTACCGGCCGAGATGTTCGGCATAACCATGGGCCAGCACCAGATGATCTCGCGGCACACCATCGGGCAACCATGACGTCGCAAAGATCGACACGCCCCCGGCGCCGGTAAACGTGAACTCAGTCGTCTGCATCAGGCCAGTCCTTCAAGGTATCGATAAACATTTGCCGCACTTGTTCGGCTTTCTGACCCGTATTCTTTTCGGTCCAGTCCGCGGTGTGAACCGGCGGCAGGACCGCAATGTCAACCGTGCCCGATCGCAGCATCACCGCGTCCCGCCCGGCAACATCTAGCGCATTGCGGATCACGATCGGGATCACCGGAACACCCAGCGTGCGCGCCATGTGAAACGCGCCTTTCTTGAATGGCCCGATGTCCACCGTCATGTCGCGCACGCGGGTACCTTCTGGCGCGATCATGATCGAGCAGCCTTCGCGCACCATCTTGGCTACCGGCTCCAGCGCCCTTGCGGCTTCTTCGGGGGTGCCGCCGCTGCGTTCAACGAAAGCAACCGGCACAAGGCGGCTAAGCATGGCGCTGATCGGATTCTTCTTGAGTTCCGCCTTGCCGACCCAGGCCAGGTCCGTCCGCACCAGCGCGCCGACGAAGAAGGCGTCGAAATTGTTGCGGTGATTGAACAGGAATACCGCAGGCCGCTGCGATGCAAGGTGTTGACGCCCCGAAACCCGCAACTTGACGCCCGAGGCCAGCATCACGCTATCCGCCCACAGCGGCAGCGTCAGATTGGCGGCGTTGCGCTTGTTGCGGGTCAGCAGGCCAAACCCGATCCCGGTGTAGAGCAACGGAAACAGGCTCATTAGCCCGGTCGCGGTGCGGGTCAGCAGTTCGGGCGTGGTCGACCCGCGACTGGAATGGCGCAAAATGTCCCAACCTTCGGCCCGTGCCGTTGCTTCCAGCTCCTTGCCCGGATTGGTCGGCACCGGATGGCCCACGGCCTTCATCAGGCCGATCTCCTCGTCGCCATCGGCATAGAACCAGGTGTCGGCAAGTTTGGCCTTGTGCGCCTTGACGAAGGTCTTGACCGCATCGGCCTTGCCCTTGCCCCACATCTGCGGCTCCAGCATCTTGCCGGTCAGCACCCCGCGCTTGACCTCCACGGTCGAGGTCATGACATGCTCAATGCCCAGAAACCGCGCCGTTGGCTCAACCTGAAAGCGGGTGGCGGAACTGGCGATGGCGATGGTGTGCCCCGCACGGCGGTGGGCCAGCAGCAGCGTGACCATCTCGGGATAGACCTTGTCCGACAGGGTCTTGTCGAAGATCTTCTCCCCCAGCGCGACCAGCTCGGCCTCCTTCTTGCCTTTCCACTTGGCGATCGCCTTGTTCAGCAAGTCCTGCATCTCGATCGCCTTGGCGACCGACTGCCAAATCGCGACCCCGGCCTCAGCCAGGTCAAAAGGGTTGTAATCACCCTTGCGCAGATGGGCCTGAAAGAACGCGCTGGCAGAATAGCCAGCGATCAGCGTTCCATCAAAATCGAAAACAACAATATTTTTAGGACCTTGCGGCCCGGACTCAATCCGCTTTACCAGGCTTGCTACCGAAACCGGTCCATGCCTGGTAAGCGAAAGCAGTGTGCCGGCCATGGACCCTCCCCCGACCGGCACGATATCATGAACCGGTTCGGCTAGAGGGTAAGCCTAGCCGCCCCGACAATTCAAGCTGGTAGCGTCAGATCTTTTGCGTAGACCCACGATGGATCTGATCAATCGCCTCGCCAAGCGAGGCATCGAACTCTGCCTGGCTCATCTGGTGACGCAGATCTTCCAGCAGCGCGCGGCTGAAGCTGGCAATGATCCCGCGGTTTTTCGAAAGTTCCACGCAGGCTTCGGGGCGCTTGTAGCCGCCCGATAGCGCGACGACGCGCAGCACCTTGGGATGATCGACCAGTGCATCAAACGTGCCCGACTTAACCGGCAGCGAGAGCTTAAGCATGACCTGCTGGTCCATGCCTTCCAGGTTCTTGAGCATTTCCTCAAGCAGGATGGCATCGCAGTCCGCGCGGGTTTCGCTCTTGATGTTCACCTCTGGCTCAAGGATCGGCATCATGCCGTGGGCCAGGACCTGACGACCGATCTCAAACTGCTGGCCCACGGCCGCAGCGATGCCGGCCGCGTCGGCCGAGTTGATAACCGAGCGTTCTTTGGTCCCGTAAACGCCCATGGCCTTTGACCGGGCAAGCAAGGCATCCAGTTCCGGCATCGGCTTCATCAGCTGGACGCCATTTTCCTCAGCCTCAAGACCCTTGTCGATCTTGATGAAGGGGACCACCCCCTTTTCGATCAGCGCAGCCGGAACCGGCTTGCCGCCCGCGGTACCGTCCATCGTACGCTCGAACAGGATCGCGCCGATCACCTTGTCACCCGTGAAGACCGGCGAAGTGATGATCCGCTCGCGCATCGAGTGGATAAGATCGAACATCTCGGCCTCTGACGACCAGGCATCTTCGCCCACACCATAGCCCGCCAGCGCCTTCGGGGTTGAACCGCCCGACTGGTCGAGCGCGGCAATAAAGCCGTTACCGGCGGCCATTTTGGCGGTCATGTCGGCGAAGTTCATGCGTGGGGTCCCTGTCCTGTCGGTGGTCTCTGCATACGTATGCTATGCGGGCCCATAGCGAGCCTGCGGTGCCCCCGCAAGCGCGCTGACTAACTTGTTGTCAGGCTATTTCGAGCGCCTTGACGCCCGGCAGCTCCTTGCCCTCCATCCATTCCAGGAAGGCACCGCCCGCGGTCGAAATGTAGGTAAAGTCGCTGGCGACCCCGGCGTGGTTCAGCGCCGCAACCGTGTCGCCCCCGCCCGCCACCGAGACGAGCACGCCTTCCTTGCTCAGCGCCGCAGCGCTGCGGGCCAGGGCCACGGTCGCCGCGTCGAACGGCTCAATCTCAAAGGCACCCAACGGGCCGTTCCAAACCAAGGTGCGGCAGGTCTTGAGGACATCGGCCAAGGCCTCAACCGCTTGCGGGCCGACGTCGAGGATCATCTCGTCAGCCGCGACCTCGTGGACGTTGCAGGTACGCAAAGACGCAGGGTTCGCTGCGAATTCCTTTGCCACGACGACATCGTAGGGCAGGTGTACGGTGCAACCCGACTTATCGGCCGCATCAAGAATGCCCTCGGCCGTCGCTGCCAGATCATGCTCGCACAGCGATTTGCCAACATTAACCCCGCGGGCAGCGAGGAACGTGTTGGCCATCCCCCCACCAATGATCAGGTGATCAACCTGGGTGACGAGGTGCGTCAGCACATCCAGCTTGGAAGAGACCTTGGCCCCTCCTACCACGGCCGCCACCGGGCGCTCTGGCGTGCCAAGCGCGGCATCCAATGCCTTCAGCTCGGCTTCCATCGACCGGCCCGCATAGGCCGGCAGCAGATGCGTCAGACCTTCAGTGCTCGCATGGGCACGGTGTGCGGCCGAGAAGGCATCGTTGACATAGATATCGCCATTGGCGGCAATCGCCTTGGCCAGTTCGGGATCGTTCTTTTCCTCACCCTTCCAGAACCGGGTATTCTCGAGCATCGCGATATCGCCAGGCCCCAGGATACCGATGGCCTGTTTGACCACGTCACCCGCAATTTCCGGCACGAACATGACTTCTTTGCCCAACACGGCCTGCACCGCATCGAGCGTCATCGAGACCGACAAGGTCGACACCCGCTCTCCCTTGGGGCGGCCAAAGTGGGCTAACAATAGGACCTTGGCGCCCTTGCTTGCCAGTTCCAGGATTGTCGGTGCCGAGGCCCGCACGCGCGTATCATCAGTTACCGAACCGTCCTGCATCGGCAGGTTCAGGTCAACGCGCACCAGCGCGACCTTCCCGGTCAGATCACCCAGATCGTCAAGCGTGCGGAACCTGGCCATTCTATCCAATCCTTAGAGCAGCTTGCCCATCGCGCCGGCCGTATCGACCATGCGATTGGAGAAGCCCCATTCGTTGTCATACCAGCTGAGCACGCGGACCAGCTTGCCATCGATCACCGCAGTTTCCAGGCTGTCGATGGTGCTGCTGTTCGGGCAGTGGTTGTAATCGATCGAGACCAGCGGCTCGTCCGAGTAACCCAGCACACCCTTGAGCGGGCCTTCCGCGGCTGCCTTGAGCAGGGCATTGACCTCTTCCTTGGTGGTGTCGCGCTTGGGCTGGAAGGTCAGGTCAACCACCGAGACATTCGGGGTCGGCACGCGAATGGCCGAACCATCGAGCCGGCCTTTCAATTCCGGCAGAACTTCAGCCACTGCGCGGGCAGCACCCGTGGTCGTCGGGATCATCGACATGCCGGCGGCACGCGCGCGACGCGGATCTTCGTGGATCTGGTCGAGGATCTTCTGGTCGTTGGTATAGGCGTGGACCGTGGTCATCAGGCCACGCTCGATCCCGATCGCATCGTTCAGCACCTTGGCAAAAGGCGCCAGACAGTTGGTCGTGCACGAAGCGTTCGAGACAATTGTGTGTCCGGCTTCCAACTGTTGATGGTTGACGCCGTAGACGACGGTCAGATCAACGTTCTTGCCAGGGGCCGAAATCAGCACCTTCTTGGCGCCAGCGGCCAGATGCTTTTCGCACGAGGCTCGGTCGGTGAAGAAGCCAGTGCATTCAAGCGCGATGTCTACCCCATTCGCCGCATGCGGCAGATTGGCGGGGTCGCGCTCGGCCGTAACGCGGATGCGCTTGCCATTGATCACCAGATCATTGCCATCTACCTCGACCGTACCCGCGAAAGGTCCGTGAACGGAGTCACGCTGGAACAGCATGGCGTTGGCCTTGGCAGAGGCCAGATCATTGATCGAGACCAGCTCGAGGTCATGATCGGTCCGCTCAATAATAGCGCGCGCCACATTGCGCCCGATGCGCCCGAAACCGTTGATCGCAACCTTGATCGCCATGTGAGGAACTCCTTTTAGCCCGCCAGCCGGGCTTCGATTTTCGGAACAATGGCTTCAACCGAGAAGCCAAAATGCGGGAACAGGACTTCGGCGGGGGCCGAAGCGCCAAAGCTGTCTATGCCGATGGTCAGCCCATCGCGGACATATTTCTGCCAGCCCCAGGTCACCCCGGCCTCGATCGAGACAAGCAGCGCGTCGGCCGGCAGCAGATCGGCCTTGTAAGCATCCGACTGAACATCGAACAGTTCCATGCAGGGCATCGAGACGACATCGGCGCCGATGCCCTTCGCTTCCAGTGCATCGCGGACGTTGCAAGCAAGCTCAACCTCAGAGCCGGTTGCTACCAGCACCACCTTGCGGGCGGCACCAGCGGCGCGAAGCCGATAAGCGCCCTTGGCGCTCAGCATTTCGCCTTCGGTGCGCAACTGCGGCAGGTTTTGGCGGGTCAGTGCAAGAACCGAGGGAGTTCCTTCGCTCTGCAGAGCAATGTTCCAGCATTCCGCTGTCTCAATGATGTCAGCAGGACGGAACACGTTCAAATTGGGGATGAGGCGCATGCTCATCACGTGCTCGACCGGCTGATGGGTGGGCCCATCCTCACCCAGGCCAATGCTGTCATGGGTCAGCACATAGACAACCCGCTGCTGCTGCAAGGCGGAGAGGCGGATCGCATTACGACAGTAGTCCGAGAAGACGAGGAAGGTACCGCCATAAGGAATGACACCACCGTGCAGTGCCATTCCGTTCATGGCGGTGGCCATGCCGAATTCACGGATGCCGTAATAGACATAACGCCCTGCATAATCCGCTGCGGATAACGGGCCGGTCGATTTGGTCTTGGTGTTGTTCGAGCCGGTCAAGTCAGCCGAGCCACCAACCATCTCCGGCACGGCGGCAGTCAGAACTTCTAGGGCCAACTCAGATGCTTTGCGGGTTGCCACCTTTTGGGGCTGGCCAAGCCAGGCGCGGAACGCAGCGTCCGCTTCGTCCATTGCTGGCAACTTGCCAGCCATCCGGCGGGCAAATTCCTTGCCCTGCGGGTCAGCAGCGATCCGCTTTTCCCATTCCGCACGGTCCGCAGCGCCCCTTGCTCCCAGCGAACGCCAGTCGGCCAGGATATCAGCCGGCACTTCGAATGGCCCGGCTGTCCAGCCGAGCGCAGCGCGGGTCGCGGCAATCTCGTCAGCACCAAGTGGGCTACCGTGCACGTTATGTGTGCCCTGCTTGTTCGGCGAGCCCTTGCCGATAACCGTGCGGCAGGCGACCAGCGACGGTCGCGGATCAGCTGCAGCTTCGGCCAGGGCGCGGGCGATAGCGGCATGATCGTGGCCGTCGCAGGCCGTAACATGCCAAGCGGTTGCGGCATAACGGGCGGCAATGTCTTCGCTGGTCGACAGGTCAGTGTCGCCATCGATCGTGATGCGGTTATCGTCCCACAGCACATTAAGGTGACCAAGCTTGAGATGGCCGGCCAGACCAATCGCTTCGTGGTTGACGCCTTCCATCAGACAACCGTCACCCGCAATCACCCAGGTGCGATGATCGACCAGGCCATCGCCGAAGGTGGCATTCAGGTGACGTTCGGCAATCGCCATGCCAACCGCCATCGCCAGGCCCTGTCCCAGCGGACCGGTGGTGCATTCGACCCCGTCCAGTTCGATGTTTTCAGGGTGCCCGGCGCATGGGCTGTGCAACTGACGAAAATTGCGGATGTCATCGATCGTCGGCGCGGCATAGCCGGTAAGGTGCAGCAGCGAGTAGATCAGCATCGAACCGTGGCCAGCCGACAGTACAAACCGGTCACGGTCTGGCCACTTCGGCGCTGCAGGATCAAATTTGAGGAACCGCGCGTAGAGCACGGTAGCCACGTCAGCCATGCCCATAGGCATGCCGGGGTGCCCGGAATTGGCGGCCTGGACCGCATCCATCGATAGTGCGCGGATGGCATTGGCCATAGGCGCAAGGCGGGACGGGTCGAGGGTCATGCTTGTGGGCTCCCGAAAAGGGCAGGAATGGGCCACCGATTCGATGTTCGGTCTCCTTTGCGGAGGCACCCCGCCCCGTCAAGCGCAGCACACTCCTTCCCCGTTGCAAATCGTGGGAAAGCCGGGTCGCCGGTCTTTCCGCAGCACCCCATTTGCGCTAGCCGACACTCATGAGCGGGGAACGCAGCAGCCGCGCGCTCGCGCGGATCGAAGCAGCGCTGGAGCGGATCGAAGCCGCGACGCGTGACGGAAAAACTGCGACAGACAGTTCAGCCGAACTGGCTGCGCTGCAAATGCGCCACGAACGCCTGCGCGCCGCCGTTACAGATTCGCTGGCTGAACTCGACCAATTGATCGAGGGCGCACAGGCATGAGCAACGTTACCCTCAGTATCGGCGGTCGAAATTACACAGTCGCCTGCGCATCTGGCGAGGAAGAACACGTCACCAGCCTGGGGCGGGCGATCGACGCGAAGATCCAATCGATGGGCGCCGCCGGAACCACCGAATCCCGCCAATTGCTGTTCGCCGCACTGCTTTTGGCTGACGAGGTTCACGAAGTGAAATCGGCATCGCGCGCGGCCCCGGTAGCCCCCGCGATCGATGATGACCAGGCCGAGCGCCTGGAAGCAATCGCCGCAAAGCTGGAAGCCTGCGCGCTGGCCCTTGAGGGTTGAGCCGACCTAGCCTATCTAGAGCGGCGACGGGTACTGCCCGGTGCGAGCCTTCGAAAATCCCTGAGGCTATAAGCAATCCATGGGGGCTGTCCCTGGTCGGACCCTGGTCTGGCACATATGGTCCCCACCTGACGTCGAGGCGTCAGAGGATTTCCCGGCAACGGCCCACGGTGGTCCCGTCACCCACCCCTGCGCGGAGCCAAGCGTGATCGACAAGCAGGTGCTCCGCACCGAACTGAGACAACGCCGCCGCGATCATGTTGCCGCAATCCCGGCCATGCAGCGTGGCCTGCTGTTCCGCCGTCCGCCAGAGGCCGTCGCCCGCCTGATCCCCGAGGGGGCCATCATCGGCCTTTACCATGAGATTTCAGGTGAAGCGCCGGCAGGCCATTATGCCCGGTGGCTGTTTGAACGGGGGCACAGGGTCGCCCTGCCCTGGTTTGCCGACCGCAATGCTTCAATGCTGTTCCGCGAATGGAGCAACCCGTTTGTTGATGATTTGCTTGGGCCCGATCCTTTCAAATCACGGCAGCCCGCAGCCGAATGCCCGGCCTTGATCCCCGACTTGCTGTTCTGTCCGCTGGTGGGGTTTACCGTCCGCGGTGACCGGCTGGGTATGGGCGCAGGCCATTATGATCGCTGGCTGGCGGAGCACCCGCCACAACTTGCCATCGGCCTTGCCTGGGACTGCCAGCTGGTTGATCATTTGCCGACCGAACCGCACGACCGCCCGCTCGACGCGGTGATTACCCCCACCCGCCTTTACGGACCTTTCTGATGCGCACCCAGCCCACCTGGCGAATTCCCATCGGCCTGCTTGCCCTGCTGGCTGTCCTGATGATCTACGGCGTGTTGATCGCGCGCTATGTCGCGCCGCTGATCGGCGGCTGGCACGCGCTGATCCAGACCCCGGTCTATATCCTGCTGGGGATAGTCTGGCTTTTGCCGCTCAGGCGCTTTCTGATCTGGATGGAGACGGGCCGCTGGGGCTGAGGGCAGCGATCCGTCCCAGATCCTTGGGCCGGCCAAATCTGTGCATTATCGTAATCAGTTCGGCCTTCTCCGGAACAAAGACCGTGAAATCGGCGACGGGTATAGCCTGCCGTGAGCGCAGCACCACCTGCTGCCACGCCTTTTGCTCCAGCACGGCAAATCCGGCGAACAATTCAACCGGAAGGCAGCCGCCAAGCCATTGTTGAAACAGCGCAGAGCGAAACCGACTGTCAGCCTGCCCTGCGGCGATTGCGATACCAAGGCTGGCAAAAACGGCCGGACAGTCCCGTGCATCCAGCAGGATATCGACATCTCGGACATCGCCCGGGTCGGCGCCATGCAACGCCACTGCCGCACCGCCAAGGATCCACCAAGGGTGGCGGGCTAGGGCCAGCGCAGGCGCCACGGCGCGCAGTGTTTCAACAAGGTCTCGCCTCACGTGCACAAAACTTGCTTGCCGGAACGGGTTGCCTTCGGCAACCTTTCACCGGGTCGACTGGGAGAGTACATCGTGAACATCAAACGCAAGATCGGCCTGGGGTTTGCCGGGGTCGTGCTGGTTACCGGCCTGGGACTGTTGGCTGCACGCGACCAGTTGGCGCAGCGTGCCTTTGATGCAGCGATCGAGAATAACGTTGGTTTAGACCGTTCGGCCGCCCTTCCCGATGGCATTCACGTGTACGTTTGCGGCTCCGGATCACCGATGCCGGATGCCGACCGCGCCGGACCTTGCCTTGCCGTTCTGGCTGGCCGCGATGGATTTATCTTTGATTCCGGTTCGGGTTCGATCCGCAAGCTCGGCCGGATGGGCTTCCCGATGGATCGGCTTCAGGGTGCCTATCTCACCCACCTCCATTCCGACCATATCGATGGCCTTGGCGAGCTTCTGCTCCAGGCATGGATTGCCGGCTCGCGCGGCACACCATTACCCGTCAGTGGCCCAGCAGGCACGGACAAGGTCATTGCTGGCCTGCGGCAGGCTTACGAGCTCGATAGCGGATACCGCATTGCCCACCATGGCGCCGCCGTTGCCCGACCGGGTGGGTTTGGCGGCGCGGCGCAAATCGTCGATCTTGCCGAAGGGCAACCGTCGAAGGTTGTCTTCGATCAGAATGGCGTAAAGATCACGGCAATCCGGGTGATCCATGATCCGATCAAGCCGGCGTTTGGTTACCGGCTTGATTACAAGGGGCGTTCGCTCGCGATCAGCGGCGATACCGTCTACGCCCCGGATTTCGTCACCGCAGCCAAGGGCGTGGACCTGATGTTCCACGAAGCCCTCAACCCCAAGATGATTGGCGCAATGCAGGCACAGCTTGCCAAGCGCGGCCGTGCTGACCAGGCCAAGATCATGGGAGACATTCCGGGCTATCACGCCAGCCCTGAAGACGCGGCGCGGTCCGCCAAGGAAGCGGGCGCCAGGGCTCTGGTGCTGTACCACATGGTGCCGGCACCGCCCGCCAAACTCATTGAGCGCCTGTTCGTGGGCGATGCACCCAAGCAGTTTGGTGGCGACCTCAAGCTGGCGCATGACGGCATGATCATCAGCCTGCCAGCTGGCAGCCAGGCCGTTAACTATTCCAACGCTTTCTAGGAAAATCAACCCAAGTGGCGCGAGTGACGGGGCTCGAACCCGCGACCTCCGGCGTGACAGGCCGGCACTCTAACCAACTGAGCTACACCCGCGCAGCCACTTGGGAGCCGCGCCACTACGGTCTGTTGCGAGGGCTGTCAACAGCCTTCGCGACGACCAGTGCAGAAGTTTAAAAACACTTTTACCAAGCCCCGAAACAGGTCGTTAACCTTTCGTTTGCTCCTTGTTGCGAGAACCCCCTCAGCGACCCGCAAATTGCGGTCGCCTGAAGGGGGACTATCTCGTGAACCGCATCGCAAAGCTGATCGCAATCGCTGCTGCTCTGGCTACTTTCGGCACCGCAGCGCAGGCAGCGCCGGCCGTCTCGCTGGATAGCGCAGTCTTTGTCGAGCGCGCTGCCCCCGCCGGGCGGAGCTTGCAGCCTGCAAGCGATCTCAATCGCGGTGACCGGGTGGTCTATGTGGTGCGCTGGTACAAGATGGGCGGCGATGGCGGCTTCGTTGTCACCAATCCCCTGCCACGTTCCGTCTATTATCAGGGCAGCGCCAACGGCGATGAGGAAGTCTCAATCGATGGCGGCCGCACCTGGGGCAAGCTAAATGCACTGCGCGTGGGAAGCCGCGTGGCCACGCCCGAGGACGTTACCCACGTTCGCTGGCGCGTCGATCCCCGCACCGCCTCGCGCGGCCAGGGCCGAATCGCCTATAGCGCGATCGTCCGCTGAGAATCAGTCAGCCAGCAGCAGGACCGGCGTTTCGATCAGGCGCTTGATCGCCTGGACAAAGCTTGCCGCGTCCCATCCATCGACCACGCGGTGATCGCAACTGATCGATAGGTTCATCAGCTTGCGCTTCGCAATGCGCTCACCGCCCATTCCATCGGGAACAAACATCGGCCGCTCGATAATGCGGTTGGGACCGATGATCGCGACTTCGGGACGATTGATGACCGGCGTGTGGGCCACCCCGCCAAGTGGACCAAGCGAGGTCAGCGTAATGGTCGAACCGGACAGTTCCTCACTCTTCGCAGTGCCATTGCGCGCGGCTTCGGCCAGGCGCGCAATTTCCGCCGCCAGCTGCCACAGGTTCTTGTCCTGTGCATCGCGGATCACCGGAACCATCAGCCCGGCATCAGTTTGGGTCGCCATGCCAAGGTGAACGGAGCCAAAGCGCGTCACAACGCCCGCCTCATCGTCAAACCGGGCATTCAGCATCGGGAAGTCCGGCAGCGCCCGGCACAGTGCGGTGATTAGCAGCGGCAGGAGGGTAAGCTTCGGGCGGTTGCCACGCGCCGCGTTCAGCTGGGCGCGCACTTCCTCCAGCGCGGTCGCATCGCATTCCTCCACATATGAGAAATGCGGGATGTTGCGCTTTGACGCGGCCATGTTCTCGGAAATGCGGCGGCGAAGGCCGATAACCTTGACTTGGCTGTCGGCGCGCTTGCCACCGGGAGCACGAAAGCCGCCAGCGGCGTTATAGGCCAGGAAAGCATCCAGATCGGCATGGCGGACACGGCCATCTTCGGCCGGCTTTACCTGCGCAAGATCGATCCCGAGATCGTCAGCCCGGGCACGGACGGCGGGGCTAGCCAGGACCTTTGCCCCATGATCCGCTCGCCCTGAGCTTGTCGGAAAGAAGTCATCCTTGGGTGAAGGGCCGCTCTTCACTTGGGCGGTTGGCGCTTCTTCCAAACGTAAGGACGGGGCTTCGACAGGCTCAGCCCGAGCGGGAGTGGGTTCGTGTTCAATAACTGGCGCAGCTTCAACATTCGGAGCAGGCGCGGCTTCCTCAGCCTCCCCAGCTCCATCGGTTTCGATCACCACCAGCGGTGAACCGATGGCGATCATCTCGCCCTCGGCCCCGGCCACTTCGAGCACAACGCCCGAAACCGGGCTTTCCATCTCGACCGTGGCCTTGTCGGTCATGACATCGGCCAGCTTGCCGTCTTCCTCGACCCGGTCACCCACCTTGACATGCCAGGCGACGATTTCGGCCTCAGCGATGCCTTCGCCAATGTCGGGAAGCCTGAAGGTAAATTTGCCCATCGTTTACGCTTTCATCAGCCGGTCGACCGCTTCGCCAATGCGAACGGGTCCGGGGAAATAGGCCCACTCAAGGCTGTGCGGATAAGGTGTGTCAAAGCCCGTGACACGCTCGATTGGAGCTTCGAGGTGGTAGAAGCAGCGCTCCTGAACCAGCGCCGATAGCTCTCCCCCGAACCCGCCGGTGCGGGTCGCCTCGTGGATGATGAGGCATTTGCCGGTCTTCTGCACAGACTTTTCCACAGTCGCTATGTCGAGCGGAACCAGCGTGCGCAGGTCGATAATCTCAGCGTCGATGCGCTTTTCCCGGCAGACCGCCTCGGCCACGTGGATCATGGTGCCATAGGCCAGGACGGTCATCGCTTCGCCCTCTTGCACGATCCGCGCCTTGCCCAGTGGGATCTTGTAATAGCCTTCCGGCACTTCGCTGTCGGGATGGCGGGCCCAGGGCTCAACCGGCTTGTCGTAATAGCCGTCGAACGGGCCATTGTAGATCCGCTTCGGCTCGAAGAAGATCACCGGATCGTCATCTTCGATCGCGCTGATCAACAGGCCCTTGGCGTCATAAGGCGTGCAAGGGATTACCGTCTTCAAACCGGCGACATGGGTAAACAGCGCCTCGGGAGACTGGCTGTGCGTCTGCCCGCCAAAGATACCCCCGCCGAAGGGCGAACGTACGGTCATCGGGGCAATGAACTCGCCCGCCGAGCGATAACGCAGCCGCGCTGCTTCCGAGATCAGCTGATCGAGGCCGGGATAGATATAGTCGGCAAACTGGATTTCCGGCACCGGACGCAATCCATAGGCCCCCATCCCCACCGCTGCGCCAATGATCCCGCATTCGTTGATCGGGGTATCGAAGACGCGGTGCTTGCCGAACTTCTTCTGCAAACCTGCCGTCGCCCGGAAAACGCCGCCAAAATAACCAACGTCCTCGCCAAAGACGACAACATTGCTATCGCGCTCCATCATCACGTGGAGCGCATCGTTGATCGCCTCGATCATGTTGAGGCGGCGCGTGGTGGTGGCTGCCTTGGTCATTCCGGCTTCCATTCGGGCCACTTGATCTGCCGTTCGCGGATCGCCTGTTCGGCCTGCTCCTCAAGGTGCCACGGCAATTCCTTGTAGACGTCCTCGAACATGGTGTGGAACGGGTGGTGCAGGCCGTGGCCCAGGATGCCGTTCTTCTCAGCCTCTTTGGTCGCAGCCTTCACCTGTTCGACCAGTTCTGCGTCCATCGCCTCCTGCTGCTCGATCGACCATTCGCCCAGCGCGATCAGGTGGCGCTTCAGCCGGGTGATGGGATCGCCCAGCGGCCATTCCTCACGCTCCTGGGCGGATCGATAGGCGCTTGGATCATCCGATGTGGAATGGCCTTCGGCGCGATAGGTGAAATGCTCAATCAGCGTCGGTCCACCATTGGCACGGGCGCGGTTGGCGGCCCAGCGGGTGGCGGCATAAACCGCAAGGGCATCGTTGCCGTCCACCCGGATACCGGCGATGCCGTATCCGACCGCGCGATTGGCGAAGGTGCTGCGCTCGGCACCGGCAAAGCCCGAGAAGCTAGAGATCGCCCACTGGTTGTTGACCACGTTGAGCACGACCGGGGCGTTGTAGACCGCGGCAAAGGTCATCGCCGCGTGGAAATCGCCCTCGGCGCTGGAGCCTTCACCCACCCAGGCCGTGGCAATCCGGCTGTCCCCCTTGATCGCACTGGCCATCGCCCAGCCTACGGCCTGGGGATATTGTGTCGCCAGGTTGCCGCTGATCGTGAAGAAGTTGTGATCACGGCAGGAATACATGATCGGCAGCTGTCGGCCCTTCAGCTTGTCAGCCTTGTTCGAGTAGATCTGGTTGATCATCTCGGTCAGCGGATAGCCCCGCGCGATCAGGATGCCCTGCTGGCGATAGGACGGAAACACCATGTCGTCGGCTGCGAGGGCAAAGGTCGACGCGACCGAAGTGGCCTCTTCCCCGGTGCACTTCATGTAGAAGCTGGTCTTCCCCTGGCGCTGGCCGCGATACATCCGATCATCAAAGGCGCGCGTCAGCGCCATCGCCCGCAGCATTCGCCGCAGCGTTTCCGGATCGAGCTTGGGATCCCACGGTCCCATGGCCGCGTGATCGTCACCCAGTACGCGCACCATCCCGCTGCATAGCGGTGTCGTTTCAGTGGCTGCGCAGGTCTCATCCGGACGCGGCAACAGGCCGGCAGGCGGAATGTCGAGGTACGAATAGTCAACCGGGTCACCCGGCCGGAAATTCGGTTCGGGCACGTGCAATTGCAGCGGCGGCAGATTGCCGCGTGCAACCTTCGCAGGATCAGGTCCGGTGGCCATCCTTCGCGCTCTCCCGCTTCCACAGGGTTTGGAAGCAATATTCCAATTGAGCGTTATTTTATTTCAAAGTGGTTACAGCGTCAACTATCCGCTCAAACGGCCACAGGCGCGGAAATGTGGGCCTGCGGCGCGTAATCGCGCACATCAAAATCCTCAATCGCATAGCCGAAAATCGAATCGGGCCGCCGCGCGATGGTCATCGTCGGATTGCCCGCCGGGGTCCGCTCCAGCTGAGCCTCAACCAGGTCCGCATGGTTCAAATAGAGGTGCGTGTCCCCACCCATCCAGACCAGCTCACCCGGTTCCAGATCGCACTGCTGGGCGAGCAACCGCGTGAACAGCGCCGCCCCGAACAGATTGAACGGCAAGCCCAGTGCTACATCGCAGCTGCGCTGATAGAGCGCGCAGTTCAGGCGGCCATTGCCGACATGGAACTGATAGGTCTTGTGACAGGGCGGCAGCGACATCTGGTCCAGCTCGGCCACGTTCCAGCCTTCCACGATATGGCGGCGGCTGCCGGGGTTGTTGCGCAGGCTTTCCACTACCTGGGCAACCTGGTTCACGCCCTCGCCGCGCCTGAACAGCCCCTCACCCGCCGGAACATAGACCGGCCAATCGACCCATTGCTTGCCATAGACCGGGCCCAGATCGCCCCACTGCGCAGCGAATCCGGCATCGGCGGCGATGCGCTCGGCGAAGGCCTCAACCGAAATCGCATCGCCCGTGGCTTTCACGTAATTGGCGTGAGGCCATTCGTTCCAGATCTTCACGCCCTGCAAAACCAACGGACGGATATTGGTCTCGCCGGTCAAGAACCACAGGAATTCGCGCGCCGCCGTTTTCCAGTAAACACGCTTGGTGGTGACCAGCGGCATGACCCCACCCGCGAGATCAAACCGAATCTGCGTACCGAAAACCGAACGGGTGCCGACCCCGGTGCGATCAACCCGTTCGTCCCCATGCTCCCAAATCTGGCGCATCAGGTCGAGATACTGCCATTCCCAGTGTGGTTGGCGGGGTGAAGCGGAGGGAATCGGGGCAGTAGCCATGCTGAGACGATAAACATGCGAATGCCCGCTTGCCACCCCGCACTTCGCTATCTATAGGCGCCCTCCTGCCTTGCCCCTCCTCGGAAGGGCGATGATCGGTCGGGGAATAGCTCAGCCTGGTAGAGCACTGTCTTCGGGAGGCAGGGGCCGGAGGTTCGAATCCTCTTTCCCCGACCATTTCTTCTCAAAAGCGTGACATCCTCGCCTTCGGGGTGCAGCAAAGCTGCGTTCATCAGCAATCTTGCTGCGCCTGGTTGGGGTATCATGACATTTTTTAAACAATATCAGATTGTCGCCGGTGCCCTGCTCCTGCTCGACTCGGGGATCGCCGCCGCCCAGAGCCTGGAGGCGAACGCCAGTTCCTATGCGGATTACGAGTCAGCGATCGACAGCATAAGTGCGACATACCAGGGCTATTTCGGAGTATCAGACCCGGCAGGCGCCGATGACGTGGTCTACGATATGTCGTTCGACAATGGCGGCAACCTTTATCGCGACAACGTCAACATGCAGTCGAACGCAGTCAACTTCACGGACACGACGGCTGCCCAGAAGATTGGCTATGCCAGCAATCTTTGCTCCACGCAGGTCGCCTACACCCAGCTGAAGGCCAAGGGCGTTGCCCTCTCCCCCGATCAGGAAGCGCGGTATGAGCGCGTCCGCGACAAGCTTTGTCTGCTGGTCAAGCGCGCCGCAAAGCTCCAGCAGCGGATTGAGCAATTCGAAGCGATCAAGGACAACGGCATCACCCTGTTCCAGCGCTACGCTCGGGCCACCCCCAGCTATGACGGGCATGACCGGACCATCCAGATGGGCGTGCAGATGAAGTTCTTTCCGTTCATCAATAACGTCTGCGGCTCTCCGGATGGAGATCAGACGACAACGATCGACTTCGAATACTGCGCATCCCACATCAAGCAGGCCGCTTCGGGTGTGACCACCAAAGGCATCGACCTGACCAAACTGGAGGAACGGTTTGTCTACAGTTCCTGGCTGCAATGGTCAGACAGCGACCGGACACCTCTCGACGTTGTAAAGAGGCTGAGGGAGATGAAGGGATCAGACACCGGATCCTGCGGTAAATTCATTCCAATCAAGATCATTTATGGCGGCCACGTAACCGCCACACTGTATCTCGGCGTGGACAGCATTTCCGGCAACCAGATTAAGCTGAAGGCATGTGCCGTTTTCCATTACAGCGGCGATGACAAGACAGTCGGGCTCGGCACGATTTCGTTCACGGCGCCATTTGGCTACCTCGGCCAGCTGGAAGCGATGCGGGACAAGGCCAAGGATAACGCGTCCAGCAAGGTGCAGGCCAAGATCGACGCGCGGGTCAGCAACCTGCTGGGCAACAAGACCCAGGTGCAAAGCATGCTTTACACAATCGACAAGCTGAAGACCCTGATGGAAGCGATCAAGCAGCAGGCTGCCTGATCCGCTGCTCGCTTCCGTCAAAACAAATCCGGCGCCGAACGTTATGCACGTTCGACGCCGGATTCGGTTTACGGTGATGTCGAATTACTTCGGCGGATCAACGTAGGCCGGGCTGCCGACGCAGTTCAGCTGGTTGTTCGGGATCTTAAGCACTTTTTTATTGTCTACGTCCTGGAACGTGATCGCGTTCCAGTCGTAAGAGATCTGATAGGTGCGGCCATTGTACATGCAGCTCAGAAGGTCATGGGGCGTAGCCTGACCCGACGTCGCATAATTCACTTGGCCCTTAACATAGTTAACGCAGCCCTTGGTATCCCAGATGATGCCGAACCAGAGGGCCACCGGATCCGAGTTGGTGCAGCGGTCTGCCCAAGTTGTCTCATAACGCTGCTTAGCCCAGCCATCCATGTTGCCGTACTGGGCCTTGATCTTGTCGGCGATCTGATCGATCGCACCCTTCTTGCCGTCGTAGCCGTCGCACTGGGCGCGCTGCCACTGGTCGTCAGTAAGAAGCGCGCTCTGGCTCTTGGCGGTCAGGTCATTGCGATAGAAGATTGCGATCCGCTTGCCATCAGCAGTCTGCTTCTGCCAGCCGCAAATCACCGAAGTGTTGGCGTTGGCCATGGCCGGAGTGGCGGTGGCGAAGAGTGCCCCACCAGCGACGGCGATGATCGCCAGCGCACGTTTAAAAAAGTTCGTCATTATAATGTTCCTTCAATGCTGCCGCACGACCCACCACACGCACGAACGCATCTTACCCCAAGCAAACTCCGCTGCCTGCAGAGGCTTAGAATAGGTCACGGCATGGTTTGTCTAACTTGGCCAAAAGCCTAGTCAATATTGGGTACCACGTAATAAAGTGATGCAAATCTCGATTTGCCGATCCACCATAAACCTCATAAAGGCCCTTCTCGATAGACAGGATTCGGGCATTTCGGGGGTATACTGGTGTTTTCACGTGTTAATACTGGCGTTAGCGCTCTGGTAATCGTACAACTACTTGTAACTCCAGTGCCGTTGGCAGCGAAACCCGTTGCGGCTAATGATATTACGAAAATCAATGAAGCACTCAAGCGGGCCCCGCTGGACCCCCGCCTGAACTATCTGGCTGGCCTTGCCTATGAATCCTCATCGGTGATGGGCACTGACAAGCGCGAAATGGCCAAGGTCGGCTACCTGATGGCACTGAAGGGTGACCCCTCGTTCTGGCCCGCGCACGTGCAACTTGGCTTCATGGCGATGGATGATCGCGACGCGGTCACTGCACAGGAACATTTCTCGGCAGCAGCAGCCATCAAGGCTGACGATCCCCTCATTCTCTATGCCCTCGCCCGTGCGGCGTTCTGCGCTGGAGACCTTTTGCTCGCGCAAAAGTCGTGGCAACGCGCTTTGGATCTGCGCGAGCCGCAAAGCTTTGACGAACTAACCACAGGCGCGGCGATTGAACGCCAAAAAGGCCAGGTCGACGCCGCAAACATGTATGTGACCAAGATCAAGCAAATGGGGCGGACTGTGCCGCGCATGGCGCTCCAAACCGCCGGCACTCCGATCACTGCAGATCCCAACGGTGACGGCAGCGCTCAAGACGCGCAATCAGACGATAAAATGGGGATGGTTGATCTGATTATCCTGCGCCGGGATGAGATCCAGTCAACTTCGTCTGGGATTAACTTGCTCGACGCACTTACTCTGCAATTCGGCTCCAATCTGGTGAACTCGACTTGGCGTAGTTCGCGCGACAGGCTTTCCGACACTGTCACGAGCAGCACGCTCGATGCTGAGCGCCAATTGTCTGTAACGGTGCCATCCGTTACTTATTCACTCAATGTCGCCAATTCTACCGGCGGTAAATCCACCATTCAGGCGCAGCAAGCTGTGCTGATTTATGATGGCGAGAAGAGCAACGTCCAAATCGGCAGCACCCTGACCTTTGCGGCCAACGGCAATCTTTCGAGCAGTGTCGAAACGATGCAAGATGGTCTTACTCTCAACATCGGCTCGAAGTTCATCGATCAGGATCGCGTGAAGTTGGCGATCGACGCCAGCCTCGAAGACTTTATTCCGGGCGCTGGACCCGGCTCCTTCAAGGAATCGGTCCAAAAAGAACGCACAGTGACAAGTGTCACTGCCACCTTGAAGTTTGGCGAAACCATCCTGATCTCAAGCGGCGAACAGTCTACCAACAGCCGCGCAGAGGACAAGACCCCATTGCTTGGAAGCGTGCCGATCTTGAGCAAGCTGTTCAGCTCGCGGGGCAAAACCACTAGCGACGTGAGCGTCATCGTGCTGCTTACGCTGCGCCCGCGGGGTAGTCAGACCTTGCCCCATGCCAATCTGGCGGACCGCAAACTGTTCGAAAACATGCGCAAGCGCCTGCTCGACCAGCTCGATACCGGGGGCGAAGACCCCGCCCAGCACCTGTTCCACCCTGAACAGGGCAACCTTTCCTATACACTGGAAAACCCGGCTCGCGCAGGCGACAAGGCCTATCTCCAGCGCGCGGGGGTATCGGGCGGCTTCTAAGACGCCCGCTCCGCGCGCCGATCAGGCCAGCACGGAGAATATGCCGATCAGCATCGTTAGGCCGCCAAGGCCTAACGAGAGCTGTAGCCGCAACGAAAGCCAGGCCCGATCCAGATCGCCGATCAGAACGTCGATGTATGGTGACGCGATCAGCATCGCGCCAATGGCAATCAGCGACGGCCCGGGCCATTCCCACCCCAGGATCCACGGCGCGTAAGCCGCAAGCGCCAGCAGGCTTGGCATGACCGCGCAACCAAACAGCCAACCCGGCACCCGCTCGCGCATCAGGCCGATGCCCCACCAGAGCCCGCCCAGGAAACTGAAAATCAAAGCCGCATAGCCAAAGGCCATCGCCTGCGCGGTCCACTGCCACTTGCCGCCATCGAAAACGTACAGGGCGCAAACAGCCTGCGGCAACAAACCGGCGTAGCCCAACTGGCGGGCGGCACGGGGCAACGCTTTCATCGCAAGGATCCTATCTGCCAAACTCCCCAGAGTGTCGCTCTGTCCAACGGCAACGGAAAGATAGACCTAGGGCTGCCTAGCCACCTCGGAGCAATTGCACGCCCCAATCGCGCTCGAACAGGTAGAGCAGCAGGCGCGCGGCCTCGCCCCGCTCACCGGTCAGCCCGCCGTCGCGCTCCATCAACAGCCGCGCATCATCATGGGCCATGGGCAGCAGCTTGGTGATCTGCTCAAGGCTGGCGACCCGGAACGGCGTATCGCCCGATTGCCGCGTTCCCAGCAATTCACCGCCGCCCCGCAACCGCAGGTCTTCCTCGGCAAGCCGGAAACCGTCCTGCGTCTCGCGCATCAGTGCCAGCCGCTCTCGCGCTGTTTCGGAGAGAGCTGCGCCGCGCAGCAGCAAGCAGGTGCTTTTGCCACTCCCCCGCCCCACGCGCCCGCGCAGCTGATGCAGCTGGGCCAGGCCAAAGCGTTCGGCCTGCTCGATCACCATCAGGGTGGCATTGGGAACATCAACCCCAACCTCGATCACCGTGGTCGCGACCAGGATCTTCGCCTCACCCCGGGCGAAGCGGTCCATCGCTGCATCCTTGATCTCGGGGCGGAGCTGCCCGTGAACAAGCACGACCGCATCCCCGAACCGCGCCTGCAACGCGGCATGACGGGCTTCGGCCGCGGCAAGATCCTCGTTTTCCTGCTCGCGTACCATCGGGCAGACCCAATAGACCTGTTGGCCGGTTTCAATGTGGCGGCCAATGGCAGCAATAACGTCGTCCTGCCGCTCGACCGCGACAACCCTGGTATCGATAGGCTGACGCCCCGGCGGCATCTCATCAAGCTTGCTGACATCCATTTCGCCATACTGCGCGAGGGTCAGCGTGCGCGGGATCGGCGTGGCGGTCATGGCCAGGCAATGCGGCGTGCGGCGGCCCTTCTGAGCCAGCATCAGGCGTTGGCCCACGCCAAATCGGTGCTGCTCATCAATCACCACCAGCGCCAGGTTCCTGTAGGACACGGCATCCTGGAAGATCGCATGGGTGCCAACCACCATGTCGATGGAGCCATCCAGCAAGCCCATCAGGATTGATTCACGGGCCCGGCCCTTGTCACGGCCGGTCAGCAGGGCGATCTCCACTCCGGTGCCGGCAGCCAGCCGGGTCAGCGTCGCATGATGCTGGCGGGCCAGGATTTCCGTCGGCGCCAGCAAGGCGGCCTGAGCGCCCGCCTCCACCGCGATCAGCATGGCTGACAGCGCAACCACAGTCTTGCCCGAACCGACATCGCCCTGCAGCAGCCGCAGCATCGGTGCTGTCTGCGCCATGTCGCCCTCAATCTCGGCGATGGAGCGTTGCTGCGCGCCGGTCAGCGGGAACGGCAATTTCAGCTGGGCGCGGCGCGAGCCATCACCGTGCAAGGGCGTTCCGCTCTGCTTGCGGTTCGATTGCCGGACCAGCATCAGCGCCAGGCTGTTGGCCAGCAATTCATCATAGGCCAGCCGATCGCGCGCCGCTGCGTGGCTGTCCTTATGCGCCAGCGCCACGGCATCGCGCCAACTGGGCCATTGCATCTTGCCGATGAGGCTGGGCTCGATCCATTCAGGCAGGTCAGTGACGAGGCTCAGCGCCTGTTCGATCAAGCTGGCAATGCGCCCCTGGGTCAGGCCTTCCGACAGCGGATAGACCGGCTCTGTCAGCTGACCCAGCAGCACGGCACTGTCCGCCTCGACATGATCGGGGTGAACCATCTGCAGCATCTGGCCATACTGCTCGAGCCGGCCGGCCACCCAGCGCGGCTCTCCCACTGGCAACAGCTTCTTGGCTGAATAGGATGCCCGGCCAAAGTAACTGATCGCGCAGACATTGCCGATGGCATCCTGGGCCAGCACCCGGAACGGACCGCGACCGGAAGAACTGCGATGCTCGATCGGCGTCAGCGCCACGACGATTTGTTCGCCAATGCTGGCCTCATCCAGATTGGCGACCGCACGGCGCTGCACGAAGCGATCCGGCAGGTGATAGGCAAAGTCCTTCACCCGGGTCAGCCCCAGCTTCTCCAGCGGGCGCGCCAGTCCGGGACCGACGCCTTTCAGGCTGTCTGCCATCGTGAACAGGGGATTGAGCCGATCGGGACGCATCGTCCCTCAATAGACCTGCGACCGATCATTTTGCCAGATTTTGATGCAGCGCATGGACGCGGGACCCGCGCCGCCACCAAAAAGGTTTGGGTCGCAACAGACGCTCACGCAAACGGAGGCGAAAATGCTGTTGCCGCATGGATGTATCATCGCACTGGTCGATGGCGAGAACTTCACCGTCTATCGCAATGCCGGATCCGAGGCCGAGCCCAGGCTGCAGACCGTGGATGTGCCGGAGCTGGACAGTTCCAATCATTCCGATGTCGGGCACCATTCAAGCCATGGCAACCATGCCGACAGCCTGGTCAACGAAGATGCCCACGCCAAGGCGGCGGCGGGCTGGCTTAATGCCGAGGTGCTGGGCCACCGGATCGATGACCTCGTGATCCTTGCCCCACCCCGAACCTTGGGTGAACTGCGCAAGCACTATCACCCCAAGACCCGGGAAGTCCTGCGCTGTGATCTGGCTAAGGATCTGGCGGGCTTCGCGCCGCGCGATATCATCGCAGCGCTGCGTGAACAGCCTTGATCGCTTGCCATGGCGCGCGCTGGGGATTAGCGCCCGGGCATGATCGATCCCAATCGCCTCAAGCGCCTGCAATTCCGCGCCTGGCATCGCGGCACCCGCGAAGCCGATTACATGATCGGGGGCTTCTTCGATCGCTACCACGCGCAATGGGGCGAGGCCGAATGCGCTTGGTTCGAAGCCCTGCTTGAGGAAGAGGACGTGGACATCCTGGGCTGGGCGCTGGGCACGCTGGATGTCCCCGAGGAATATCGCGGCGCGCTGATGGATGCGTTCCGCAAGCTGGACTACGTCGAAATCCCGCACTGACACGGCGCCAAGCCCGCGCTAAGGACGCCGGATCGATTCCCACCCCGCTGGCCGCAAAATGGCCCGCGGGGCAATTGTTGTTGCGCGAACCATGGCTGACCTGAACAAAATCCTTTCGGCGAACAGTGCCCTTACCCTTGCCGGATTGGCGCGCGGTGCCCAGCCCTTGGTGCTGGCTGATCTTGCCCGCGCCACCAAGGGCCGCGCCGTGTTCATCGCGCCGGATGAGGCAGCGATGCAGGCCGTGGCCGACACCGCCGCGTTTTTCGCGCCAGAGCTGGATGTCATCACTTTCCCCAGCTGGGACTGCCTGCCTTATGACCGCGCCAGCCCCGCCCTATCGGTCAGCGCCCGGCGGCTGGCCGCGTTGTACCGGCTGCAAGCCAAGCGCGAGGCACCGCAGCTGCTGGTCACGACGATCAATGCCGTGCTCCAGCGGGTCCTTACCCCGTTCCGCATCCGCGAATCGGTCAGGCTGCTCAAGCCGGGGATGGAGATCGGGCGGGAAAGCCTGATCGGCCTGCTCCAGCGACAGGGCTATAGCCGCACCGATACCGTGGTGGACGCCGGTGAATATGCCGTGCGCGGTTCGATCTTCGATATCTTCCCCTCGGGCCTGGAGGTCGGGCTCCGGCTCGATTTCTTCGGTGACGAGCTGGAAACTTTGCGACTGTTCGATCCCAACACCCAGCGCTCCATCGGCACGCGCGAGCAGCACCTGCTGCTCCCGGCCAGCGAAGCCCTGCTGGATGAAGACAGCGTCAAACGCTTCCGCAGCCGCTATCGCGAGATGTTCGGCGCCAATGCCACCAGCGATCCGCTCTACCAGGCCGTCAGCGATGGTCGCCGCCTTGCCGGCATGGAGCATTGGCTGCCCCTGTTCGAAGACCGCATGGTCACCCTGTTCGATCACCTGAGCGCGGATGATCTGATCGTGATCGACAGTTCCGCTCAGGGCGCGGCGGATGAACGGCTGGGGGACATTGCCGACTATTTCGCCGCGCGGACCGACACGGCAGGCAAGGCCGCGGGCTCCTATCGCCCGCTCAAACCCGACGCGCTCTACTTGGCGCGCGAGGAACTGGCCGTGCAGCAATCGGGCTGGCCAGTCCACCGTGCCGACATATTCGCTCAGCCCGACAGCGCGACGGTGATTGATTTTGGCTTTGCCTCTGGCCGGGACTTTGCACCGGAACGTGCGCGCGGCGACAATGTTTACGAGGCAGCCGCGCGTTACCTCAATGGCCAGGCCGCACAGGGCCGCAAGGCGATCATCGCCTGCTACACCGCTGGCAGCCGGGCCCGCATTGCCGCGATCCTGGGCGAAGCGGTCAAGCCCGCCCCGGTGGAGGCCGAGACATGGCAAGAGGCATTAGGCCTTGCTGCCAAGGGCGTGCCGGTGGCGCTCGTCCTGCCGCTGGACAATGGCTTTTCCAATGCCGGGCTGGAACTGATCACCGAACAGGACCTGCTGGGTGACCGCCTGGTCCGCCGCAAAAAGCGCAAGAAAACCGCCGATGCCTTCCTGGCCGAACTGGCCGCCCTCGCCCCCGGCGATCTGGTGGTCCACATGGACCACGGGATTGGTCGCTATGAAGGGCTACAGTCGATCCCGGTCGGCCAATCACCGCACGATTGCGTGATGCTGACCTATGCCGGCGGTGACAAACTTTACATCCCGGTCGAGAATATCGACGTTCTCAGCCGCTATGGCAGCGACAGCGAACTGGTCGCGCTGGACCGGCTCGGCGGCGAAGGCTGGCAGCGGCGCAAGGCCCGGCTCAAGGAACGCATCCGCGAGATCGCGCACGAACTGCTGCGCACCGCCGCCCAGCGCGCACTGCGCCAGGCCCCTGCGCTGGCGCCGGATCAGGCCAGCTATGGCCAGTTTACAGACCGTTTCCCCTGGGCCGAGACCGAAGACCAGGAACGCGCGATCGAAGACGTACTGGAAGACCTCTCGGCCGGGCGGCCAATGGACCGCCTGGTCTGCGGCGATGTGGGCTTCGGGAAGACCGAAGTCGCCCTGCGCGCGGCCTTCGTTGCCGCAATGGCCGGGCAACAGGTCGCCGTGGTTGCCCCCACCACCCTGCTTGCCCGCCAGCACTACAGCAATTTTGTGGAGCGCTTCGGCGGCTTCCCGCTCAACATCGGTCGGCTATCGCGCCTTGTCCCGGCGAAGGAAGCGACAGCCACGCGTGACGGCCTGGCCGATGGCACGGTCGATGTCGTAATCGGGACCCACGCGATCCTGTCCAAATCGGTCAAGTTCAAGCGGCTTGGCCTGGTCGTGGTCGACGAGGAGCAGCGCTTTGGCGTCAATCACAAGGAAGCGCTGAAACAGCTGCGCAACAACGTCCACGTGCTGACGCTGACTGCCACCCCGATCCCACGCACACTGCAAATGGCCATGTCTGGCCTTCGCGAGCTTTCAACCATCCAGACGCCGCCGGTCGATCGCCTCGCCGTGCGAACCTACGTGATGGAATGGGACCATATGGTGATGCGCGAGGCGCTGCTGCGCGAACATCACCGCGGCGGGCAGAGCTTCATCGTTGTGCCGCGCATCGCCGACATGGAAGAGATCGAAAAGTGGCTGCGCGATACCGTGCCGGAGATCCGCTTTGTCACCGCCCACGGCCAGATGGGCGCGACCGAGGTGGAAGAGCGGATGAGCGCCTTCTACGAAAAGAAGTACGAAGTGCTGCTATCGACCACCATTGTCGAAAGCGGGCTCGATATCCCCAGCGCCAACACGATCATCATCCACCGCGCTGACCGGTTTGGCCTGGCCCAGCTTTATCAGCTGCGTGGGCGGGTCGGCCGCTCAAAGCTGCGGGCCTATGCCTATCTGACCACGCCTGCCGACATACAGCTGAGCGTGGTCGCCGAAAAACGGCTCAAGGTGCTCGGCGATCTCGACAGCCTTGGCGCCGGCTTCCAGCTGGCCAGCCACGATCTGGATATTCGCGGCGCCGGTAACCTGCTGGGCGATGAGCAATCCGGGCATATCCGCGAAGTCGGGTTCGAACTCTATCAGTCGATGCTGGAAGACGCGATCCTGGCAGCCAAGGCCGGTGACATGGGCATTGCCAAGGAACGCCACGCCCTGTCGCCGCAGATCACGGTCGATGCGCCAATCATGATCCCGGAAGACTATGTACCCGATCTGGCCGTACGCATGGCGCTCTATCGCCGCCTCAACGATGCCGAAGATAGCCACGAAATCGAAGCAATCTCTGCCGAGATGATCGATCGCTTCGGCCCGCTGCCGGCGCCGACCGCCAACCTGGTCAAGCTGATCCAGATCAAGCAGCAGGCCATCATCGCCAACATCGCCAAGATCGATGTCGGCGCGAAGGGCACACTGGTCAGCTTCCACAACGACGAATTCCCCGATCCGGCTGGGTTGATCGCCTATACGGAAAGATTGAACGGCGCGGTGAAGCTGCGTCCTGACAGCAAACTGGTGGTCAATCGGGCCTGGGGTGATCCGGCGACGCGGCTTAATGGCCTGTTCCAGCTCACCAGGGGCCTCAGCGCGATCGCCCGCAAGGTCCGCTAGGTTTCAGCCGGTTCGCCTCGGTCAGGAACGCCTGCGCAGTCAGTGGGCGGGAGCGGAGAAAGCCTTGGTATGACAGGCACCCTTCGGCTGCAATCAGCAGGCGCTGGGCTTCACTCTCTACCCCTTCGGCCACTACCCCAAGGCCAAGCGCCTGCGCCATGGCAACAATTGCCCGCAGCACCGCCAGGTCACGCTGATCGGAAACTACGCCATCGATCATCGAGCGATCGAGCTTCAGGTACTGAAGGGGCAGCAGCTTAAGGTAGCGGAAGTTGCAAAACCCGGCACCGAAATCATCAAGGGCGAATTTGACCCCCCTTGCCGTCAGGGCATCAAATGCGCGTGCTGCGGCGGCGACATCGGCGAGCAGGACCTGCTCGGTCACTTCAAGGGTCAAACGCCAGCCCGGAAATCCGCACGCACCGAGCAGCGCACCAAAGCTTTCGGCAAAATCTTCGGCGGCCAAATCGTTTGGCGTGATGTTCAACGAAAGCCGCAGGTCACCCGGCCATTGCGATGCGGCGCGCAAGGCAAGCTGGGCAATATGCCGCGATAGCTGCGCCACATGATCGGTGCGGTCGGCAACGGCAAACAGGCCACCCGCGCCAATACGACCGATCAGCGGATGGTTCCACCGGGTCAGCGCCTCCGCGCCGATGATCCTGTCGCCAGCGCAATCGTACTGGGGCTGGAACAGCACCTCGATTTCATTTCGATCGATCGCACGCAGCAGGTCTGCCTCAAGCTGCGCGGCACTCCGCCCCTCCCGAGTGCCCTCCCCATCCGCCCAGGCAAGGCGCCGGCCGGGCTGAACCATCAGTCGCTCAAGCGCGTGGGCCAGTCGGTCGAGGATCGAATCCGCAGTCTCGCCTGCAAGACCGCGCAACACGGAAGCCCGTGGGCTCAGCCGCAGCGTGCCGCTTGCTGCCGCAATTGGCCTGGCTAGGGCATCGAGCAACTGGCTCGCCGCCAGTTGCCAACGCTCACGGCTGCACGGTTCCGCGGTGACCAGCAGGAATTGGCCACCGCCAATACGCGCGGCAAGCCAGCTTCCATCCAGTTCATTGGCCGCAAAGTGCTTAAGCCGTGCCGCGATTTCACCCAACGCCATGTCTCCGGCGGCAGCGCCATAGGCCAGGTTTGCCGCATCGAACCGGCGGAGCCCGATCAGCATGACATGAAGCTGCGCATTCTGAGCGGACCAATCCTCCAATCGGCGCCGCGCCGCATCCCGACCCGGCAGACCGGTCAATGCATCGCGCGTTGCGCCCTGGATGGCTGCTTCCGTCATTCGCGCAGCCATAGCAGGGCCAGCCTACCAAACCCTTTCCGGGCTTTGCGTTGCCAAATTGGCCCGCGGACCATATGCACCTGCGCATATGAGCCAAACGCCACGCCTCGCCCTGCTCGCATCCGATACGCCCCGCGCCCAGGAGGCCGCGGAGGCCTATCGCACGCGGGAGAGTTTCGTCAGCGAAGCCGAAGCTGAAGCAGTGGTCGTCCTTGGTGGTGACGGGTTCATGCTGCAAACCCTGCACCACATGCTGGACAGTGGGCGGGTCTTGCCCGCCTATGGCATTAATCAGGGCACCATCGGCTTCCTGATGAACCATCCCCGCGGCACCCGAACCCTGGTCGAACGCGTCGCCCGGGCCCGGCGGATTGCGGTTGCGCCGCTGGAGATGACCGCCACCACCGGCAGCGGCAAGCAGGAAAGCTTCTACGCAATCAATGAAGTCTCGCTGCTACGCGAAACGCGCCAGACGGCGCGGCTTGAAGTATCGGTTAACGGCAAGGTGCGCGTTCCGGACCTGGCCTGTGACGGTATCCTCGTGGCCACTCCGGCCGGCTCAACGGCTTATAACCTCTCCGCCAACGGGCCGATCCTGCCTTTGGGTTCGAACATGCTGGCCCTTACCCCGATCAGTCCGTTCCGCCCACGGCGCTGGCGCGGTGCAATTTTGCCCGATCATTACGAAATCGAATTTCGGGCGCTCGACCCGATCAAGCGTCCGGTCGCCGCCGTGGCAGACCAGAAGGAGCTGCGCGATATTCACGCCGTCAAGGTCCGCACCGCGCCAGATCAGGCGCTGACCCTGCTGTTTGATCCGGGCAAGAGCCTGGAAGAGCGGATCTTCGCAGAACAATTCCAATTCTAATGCCGGACCCGCTTGCCAAACCAATTTGCGATGGTATAGGCGCCCACCTGTCCCGGAAACGGGACTGCTCCTCGATAGCTCAGCGGTAGAGCACTCGACTGTTAATCGAGCGGCCGTTGGTTCGAATCCAACTCGAGGAGCCACTATTTCCTAAAGGCCTCGCCATCCGGCGGGGCCTTTATGGTTTCAGCGCAGCAGAAGTTGCGAACCGGCCCAGATCGTCAGCGCCGCGGTCAGCCAGCGGATCACTTTTTCCGGCAAGAGCCGTTGGGCCAGCAAGCTGCCGATCTGCCCGCCAACAAGCACCGCCAGCAACAGCGGCAAGCCACCACCCAGTGCCTCGGCAAAGCGTTGCGGGCCATTCTTCGCGAACTGGCCGATCAGGCCGGCAATCGAGTTGACCAGGATGAACAGGCTGGCGGTGGCCGCGATCTGCCGCGCCCGGCTCCATCGGGTCAGATGCAGCAGCGGGGCCAGGAAGATACCACCGCCAATCCCCACCAGTCCGGCCAGATAGCCCAGCGGCGCAGCAGCAAGGCCCATCCATTTCGCGGCAGCCGCAGGCTGGCCTTCGATATCGGCCGGCCGGGGCGCCAACAGCGCCAATCCGGCCAGGATCAGGCTCGCCCCAAGCAAGACGATGAAGGTCGCCTGCTTGACCGGTGTCAGGCCGCCCAGGAAGGCCAGCGGGGCGGCAACGAGGGCCAGCGTCAGCGCCCCGCGCCACGGCACCAGCCCGGCGCGGGCAAAGCGAACAGTGCTGCCAGTGACGACCACAACGTTACAGCACAGGCTGACTATCGGCAGAAGCCGGTAATCGAACCCGGCGAGGGCCAGCAGCGCGCTGTAGGTCGAGCCTCCGCCAAACCCGACCGAGGCGTAAAGCACGGCGGTGACGAAGAAGCCCAGAGCCAACATCGTCACCCCTCGCGCCTTAGGGTCTTAGACCGCGGCCCCGTGGCAATGCTTGTACTTCTCGCCCGAGCCACACGGGCACGGCGCGTTCCGCGACAGGCCCATCGCGGCATAGGGATCCTCGGCCGCCGCAGCACCGCTGCCAAGCGCGCCCAAGACGGCCATTGCACCCGGCGTGGCAGTCGCATCGTTCTCGCCCGTAAAGGGATCGATGTGGCTGGTCAGGAAATCCGGCAGGTCCGGCAGTTCAACAGGATCCGGCATGCGCAAGCTGCTGTTCATCAGGATCCGGGTCACGTCCTCCCGGATCACTTCCAGCATCCGCTCGAACAGGCCGAAGGCTTCCTGCTTGTATTCGTTGATCGGTTGCTTCTGGGCATAGGCACGCAGGAAGACAACCTGGCGCAACGCATCGAGCGTGGCGAGGTGCTCCTTCCAATAGTGGTCCAGTCGATCCAGCAGCACCTGCTTTTCAACCTGACGCCAAAGCGAAGCGTCCTGACCAATCTTCGCCTCTTCCTTGGCATCGGCCAAGGCAACAACGCGTTCTTCGATCGTATCAGGTTCCAGCCCATCTTCCTGTAGCCAGTCCTGCACCGGCACGTCGATCCCCAGAACTTCGGCCAGCTTCTGGCGCAGGCCTTCGATGTCCCACTGCTCAGGATAGGATCCCGCCGGGCAGGCGGTCCCAACCAGCGCGTTGATCGTGTCATGGCGCATATCGACGACAACATCGTCGATCGCTTCTGCATCCATGATGTCGGCGCGCTGCTCGTAGATCACCTTGCGCTGGTCATTCATGACGTTGTCGTATTCGACGACCTGCTTGCGGATATCGTAATTGCGCGCTTCCACCTTCTTCTGCGCGGTCTCGATCGCCTTGGACAGCCACTTCGATCCGATCGCCTCACCATCGGCAAGGTTCGAATTCATCATCTTGGCGAACAGGGTATCGGGCCCGAAGATTCGCAGCAGATCGTCTTCAAGGCACAGATAAAACTTGCTCAGGCCCGGGTCGCCCTGGCGCCCCGAACGGCCGCGCAACTGGTTGTCAATGCGCCGGCTTTCATGGCGCTCGGTACCAATTACGCACAGGCCGCCTGCGGCAAGAACCTTTTGCTTTTCAGCCTCGATTTCCGCCTCGATCTTGGCGATTGCGGCATCCCGCTCAGGCCCTTCGGGTGTGTCCCTAAGTTCATCCTCGATCCGGAACTCGGCATTGCCGCCCAGCTTGATGTCGGTCCCACGGCCGGCCATGTTTGTGGCAATGGTCACTGCGCCCAGACGGCCCGCCTGGGCCACGATGTGGGCTTCCATCTCGTGGAAACGGGCGTTGAGCACGGCGTGCTGCACCCCTTCCTGCTTGAGAAAGTCCGACAGCATTTCGGACTTCTCAATCGAAACCGTCCCGACCAGTACAGGCTGGCCAATCTCATTCTTCTCGCGGATCAGCTTGGCGATCGCCTGGAACTTGTCGACGGTATTCTTGTAAAATTCATCTTCCTCGTCGATCCGCTGCACCGTCAGGTTGGTCGGGATCGTCACCACATTCATGCGGTAAATGTCATAGAATTCGGCCGCTTCGGTGGCGGCCGTGCCGGTCATGCCGGCCAGCTTCGGATACATACGGAAGTAATTCTGGAAGGTGATCGAGGCCATAGTCTGGTTTTCAGGCTCGATCCGAACGCCTTCCTTGGCTTCCACGGCCTGATGCAAGCCGTTCGACCAGCGCCTGCCATCCATCATGCGGCCGGTGAATTCGTCGATGATGACGACCTTCTCGTCTTTCACGATGTAGTCGATGTCACGCTTGAACATGACATTGGCCTTCAGGCTCTGGTCAAGATGATGAACGACCTGCGTGTTCTCGACGTCATAGAGGTTCGATCCCACAAGCAGGCCAGCAGCCTCCAACTGCCGCTCGGCCCATTCCACACCCTCTTCAGTGAGAGTTATGTTCTTGGTTTTCTCGTCTTTCTCGTAATGCTCTTCCGTGACCTGCTTCACGATCGCATCAACGGCCACATAGAGTTCGCTCTTATCATCTGTCGGGCCAGAGATAATCAGTGGGGTGCGCGCTTCGTCGATCAGGATCGAGTCAACTTCGTCAACAATCGCGAAATTGAACGGGCGATGGACCATCTGGCCCCGCTCCTGCTTCATATTGTCGCGCAGGTAATCAAACCCGAGTTCGTTGTTCGTGGCATAGGTGATGTCGCAAGCATAGGCTGCGCGGCGCTCATCCTCAGGCATGTTGGGCACGATGACGCCCACACTCAGCTCCAGGAACTTGTAAATCTGGCTCATCCACTCCGCATCGCGCTTGGCCAGGTAATCATTGACCGTAACAACGTGCACGCCTTTGCCTTCAAGGGCGTTGAGGTAAACAGCCAGCGTCGCAACCAGGGTCTTGCCCTCACCCGTGCGCATTTCGGCGATTTCGCCGCGGTGCAGAACGATCCCGCCGATCATCTGCACATCGAAATGGCGCATTCCCATCCGGCGCTTGCCAGCTTCTCGAACGGTCGCGAATGCCTCAGGCAGGATCTCGTCTAGCGTCTTGCCCTCGTCGAGCTGGCGCCGAAACTTGGCAGTCTGGGCTGACAGTTCATCATCGGTCAGAGCTTCGATTGTTGGCTCGAACGCATTGATCTGCCGAACGATTTTATCGAGTGACTTTACATAACGGTCGTTGGACGAGCCGAAAATAGCCTTGGCGATGGCGCCGATCATGGGCAATTCCTGTGTATTCAGAGATATAGGGGTAGACGCGCAGCCACAAAAAGGCGCGCGCAATCAAGCTTCGGACCGAACGGGCCGCTTATTCCAGCGCGCGATCAGGACCGAACAGAACCGACGGAATATAGATTCGTCCGCGGCTGGGGCGAACTCGCGTAGCTTGCCGCTCGCGCCGTTCTTTCTGGGCTGCGGGGGCATCAATTGCCTGAACCTGCGACTGGCTGGGCCGGGCAGTACCGCGCGAGCCATCGGGCACGCCAATTTCCGTTTCCGCACCGCCATTCATGCGCGCCTGGACCGGGCCAGCCTGCGCAACAAGCCCCGTCATCAGGGCCAAAAAGGCGAGGAGAATACGCTTCATTACGAGCAGTTATAAGCCAGCAAGCAGAAGGCGTCCAGCCACGGCAAGCCGCTGCCCCCAAAAAACCAAACGCCGCGCCTGCTTATGGCAGACGCGGCGTAAATTGGCTGGCCGACCGCGAGGCGGTGCGGTCGTCAGAAGAGCTGCTTAGTTGACAGCGTCCTTCAGGCCCTTGCCGGCCTTGAACTTCGGCTGAGCCGAAGCCTTGATCGCCATCGGTTCGCCGGTGCGCGGGTTGCGGCCGGTCGAAGCCTTACGCTTGGCAACCGAGAAGGTGCCGAAGCCAACGAGACGGACTTCATCGCCGCTCTTCAGTGCGCCGGTGATCGCGTCGAAAACGCCTTCAACAGCCTTGGTGGCATCGCTCTTGGTCAGGCCGCTGGCTTCTGCGACTGCGCCGATCAGATCGTTCTTGTTCATGGAGATAACCCCCTACCTTTTTGGAATTGATGACTAGTTTGATTCGCCTCGAAAAGCTGACGGAATTGAGCCGTTTTTCCGGAAGGTGTCAAAGCGAAAGCAGCGGGGAAACGGGCGATTATCCACCGATTCCAGCCATTCCTCACGGTCTATGCGTAGTAAATTCACTTTCCGGGTCGATGCTGCACCGCAGCGAATCGACCCGGAAGCCTTATCTGCCGATCAGTGCGCAGTGCGCACATCACCGCTGCCCGGCGCTGCAGCAGCGCTTGGCTGGCTGGCCAGATCGTCCGCCTCGGTCCATTCAATCGGTTCGGGAACCGCAACAAGCGCGCGTTCAAGCACCTGATCAACATGGCCCACGGGCACGATTTCCAACCCGGCGGTGATGTTCGCAGGCAGTTCGGCCAGATCCTTCACGTTTTCTTCCGGGATCAGCACGGTGGTGATGCCGCCACGCAGCGCCGCCAGCAGCTTTTCCTTAAGCCCGCCAATCGCCAGGACCCGGCCGCGCAAGGTCACTTCGCCAGTCATGGCAATGTCCTTGCGCACCGGAATACCGGTCAGCGTTGAAACGATCGAGGTCACCATACCGATACCCGCGCTGGGGCCGTCCTTGGGCACGGCCCCTTCGGGCAAGTGGATATGGATGTCCTTGCGGGCAATCAGGCTGGGCTTAATCCCATAGGCCGGCGAACGCGCCCGAACGAAGCTGAAGGCCGCCTGGACGGATTCGTTCATGACCTCACCCAGCTTGCCAGTGGTCTTGACCCCGCCCTTGCCGGGCACGGTAACGCTTTCGATCGTCAGCAGTTCGCCGCCCACCTCGGTCCAGGCCAGGCCGGTCACGGCACCAACCTGATGCTCTTCCTCTGCCTCGCCAAAGCGATACTTCCGAACCCCGGCATATTCGCCCAGGTTCTCCGGCGTGATGGTGATCGAGGTTGCCTTGCCTTCAAGGATTTTGCGCAGGCTCTTGCGCGCAAGCCGTGCAATCTCGCGCTCCAGCGTGCGGACACCAGCCTCGCGGGTGTAATACCGGATCAGGTCTCGCAGCGCGGCGGACTCCAGCGTGAACTCGCCGGCCTTCAGCCCGTGGGCCTCGACTTGTTTGGCCACCAGGTGCCGTTCCGCAATCTCAACCTTCTCGTCCTCGGTATAGCCCTCAAGCCGGATGATCTCCATGCGATCCAGCAGCGGCTGCGGCAGGTTCAGGCTGTTCGCCGTGCAGACGAACATCACGTCCGACAGGTCGTAATCGAGTTCCAGGTAGTGATCCTGGAACTTGGCGTTCTGTTCCGGATCAAGCACTTCCAGCAGGGCAGACGCGGGATCGCCGCGGAAGTCCTGACCCAGCTTGTCGATCTCATCGAGCAGGAACAACGGATTGCTGGTGCCAGCCTTGCGCAGGTTGCTGACGATCTTGCCCGGCAACGAGCCAATATAGGTGCGGCGGTGGCCACGGATTTCGGCCTCATCGCGCACGCCGCCGAGCGACTGACGGATGAACTGCCGCCCGGTTGCCTTGGCGATTGACTTGCCAAGGCTGGTCTTGCCCACGCCCGGGGGGCCAACCAGGCACAGGATCGGCCCCTTCAGCTTGTTGGTGCGCGCCTGGACCGCCAGATATTCGACGATCCGGTCCTTGACCTTTTCCAGCGCATAGTGATCGGCATCCAGAATAGCCTGGGCTGCCGGGATATCGCGCTTAAGCTTCGACCGCTTGCCCCAGGGCAGGCCCAGCAACACGTCGAGGTAATTGCGGATCACGGTTGCCTCGGCGCTCATCGGCTGCATGGTGCGCAGCTTCTTGAGTTCCGCATTGGCCTTGGCCCGCGCTTCCTTCGACAGCTTCAGGCGGTCGATCTTTTCCTGCAGCTCCTGCAGTTCGTTGCCCTCACCCGAGTCATCGCCGCCCAGCTCCTGCTGGATCGCCTTGAGCTGTTCGTTGAGGTAATATTCGCGCTGGGTCTTCTCCATCTGGCGCTTCACGCGCCCGCGGATGCGCCGCTCAACCTGCAGCACGCCCAATTCACCTTCCATGAAGGAGTGCGCCATCTCCAGCCGCTTGAGCGGATCGCTCTCGCTCAGCATGGCCTGCTTGTCGCCCACCTTGGTCTGGATATGGGCGGCCACGGCATCGGCCAGCTGCGACGGTTCGGTAATCTCGCCCAGGTTCTCACCGGCATCCTGTGGCAGCTTCTTGTTGAGCTTGGCGTATTCAGCGAAGGTCTCAACGACCGAGCGCATCATTGCCTCAACCTCGCTGCCGCTCGCTTCGGCCTGGTCAATGGCTTCCACCGCGGCGACCACCATTTCGCCCTGACCGCTGGTTTCCAGCCGCAGGTCTTCAAGCCGGGCGCGTTGGCGCGCTTCGACCAGCACGCGGACCGTACCATCGGGCAGCTTCAACAGCTGCAGCACCGTGGCGATCACGCCCACGTCATAAAGATCGTCACCATCCGGGTCATCACAACCCGGATCAAGCTGGGCGAGCAGGAAGATATCCTTGTCCCCCGCCATGGCCGCTTCCAAGGCCGCCACTGACTTTTCGCGCCCAACAAACAGGGGAACGACCATCCCGGGGAACACGACAATATCGCGAAGGGGTAGCAGGGGGAGCAATTGCATGGGGCTATCCATTTTGACCTGGCGCTGGGGGCGCCGCCCGGGTGAATCCCGGCTTGGACCGAGATATGGGGATGCCTATTGGACGGCGCAATGGGCGGTGCTTTCAGGCCTGTGGACGGCGCAGGATTGCTATTCGCGTACGAAGCAAGCATCAGAACGCGACATCCCTGGGAGATTGTTACCGATGAAGCCCCTTGCCCTTTCGCTTTCGATTGCCGCGGCCGTCTTGGCTGCCCCCGCCCTGGCCAAGCCGGTGGTGATCACCGCGGATCGCTATCTGGACGTGACCAAGGGCAGCTATGTCGAGCACCCGGCGATCTTCGTCGATGAGGCCGGCCGGATCACCAGCATCGCCGATGCGCGGACCATCAAGCTTTCGGCCGAGGTCGAACGGATCGAGCTGCCGGGCAAGACCCTGGTCCCCGGCCTGATCGACATGCACGTCCATCTTGATGGTCCAGCAGACATCGGTGGCTATCGTGGGCTGGAGTTCACCGACAGCTTCTTTGCCATGACCGCGGTTGGCAACGCCCGGGCCATGCTTGATGCCGGCTTCACCACGGTCCGCAATGTCGGATCGGCGGGCCGCAACGACATTGGCCTGAAACAGGCCATTGCCAACGGCTATGCCATTGGCCCGCGCATTGTCCCTGCGGGCTATGCGCTGGGCGCGACCGGCGGACACTGCGATTCCACCTTCCTGCCGCCATCCCTGGAAAAGGCGAAGAAGGAGGAAGGCGTCGGCGATGGTGAGGAGGAGCTGCGCTATCAGGTCCGGCGCCAGCGCAAATTCGGGGCCGAAGTGATCAAGGTCTGCGCCACCGGCGGGGTATTCAGCCGCAACACCGAACCTGGCCAGCAGCAGCTTAGCGAAGCCGAATTGCGGGCGATCGTTGACGAAGCGCAGATGTGGGGCCTGCGGGTTGCCGCCCATGCCCATGGCGCGGCCGGAATCAAGGCCGCGATCAAGGCCGGGATCGATACGATCGAACACGTCAGCCTGGTCGATGATGAAGGGATCAAGCTGGCCGCAGCTCGGGCCAAACCAACCTATTTCTCGATGGACATCAAGAACACCGACTACACCCAGGCCGAAGGCAAAAAGAACGGCGTGCTGGAAGACAATCTGCGCAAGGACCGCGAAGTCGCCCAGATTCAGCGCGACAATTTCCGCAAAGCCTACAAGGCCGGTGTCCGCATGGTCTTCGCCTCAGACGCCGGGGTCATGCCCCATGGCCAGGTCGGCCAGCAGTTTGCCGTCATGGTCCAATACGGAATGACCCCGCTTGACGCGATCCGCGCGGCAACGCTCAACGCCGCGCAGGCGCTTGGTCAGGAAGCGGATGTCGGCCTGATCGCGAACGGTCGCTTTGCTGACATAGTTGCCGTGGAAGGCGACCCGCTAAGCAATGTCCGCCTGCTGGAACAACCGGCTGCGGTGATCAAGGGCGGCAGGCGGATCGAACCGGCGCGCTGATCAGCACGCCGGCTTCGGTTACATTCCCGGAAGCTTGAAGCCCGGCGGCAGTCCCATCCCGGACTGCATCCGGGCCATTTCCTGGCCGGCCACTTCATCGGCCTTGGCCCGCGCATCGTTGAACGCGGCGGCGATCAGGTCTTCGAGGATTCCCTTTTCCTCAGCCTTCAGCAGGCTGTCATCGATGTTGACGCCGATGATCCGACCCTTGGCCGAGGCGCGGATGGAAACGAGCCCGCCACCAGCGCGCCCTTCCACTTCGATCCCGTCAAGCTTGGTCTGGCTTTCGGTCATCTGCTTCTGGATGGTCTCGGCTGCCTGCTGGGCGGCCTTGAGCATCTCTTCCATCGACTTCACGTCAGTTCCTCCACTTGCTGCCACCGGCACTGGCGATCCGCGCTTCGGGCTTTTCTTCGATAATCTCGGCCTGCGGGAAGGCAGCGAAAGCCGCCTCGACCAGCGGATGGCGCCGCAGCAATTCTGTCTCTGCCGCCTTTTGCGCCTCAGCCTGTTCACGCAGGGTTGGGGTTCCCTCCCCTTCACCGCGTTGGACGGTCCAGCGTTCACCTGTGGCGCGAAGCAGGGCATCGCGCAGTTCGGGCCCAAGGTCACCAGGATAACCCGGCGCCACCGCATAGGTCAGCTCGCCCGGGGCCAGCGCGATCACCCGCACCCAGTCCCGCATCACCTGCGCAACGCGCAGCTGGCCGGACTGATCGACAGTCTCAATCAGCTGCTCCCAACCTAAGGCGGCAACCGGGGCCGCAACAGAAGTTGAGGCAGCATTGCTTTCACCGCGCGGTGCATTGGCGAAGGCGCTTTCCAGATGCTTGGCCAGCGTTCCCGGATCAGGCAGGTCCGCCGCATGCAGCACCCGCAGCAAGGCCATTCGCGCCGCAACCAGCGGATCCGGCGCGGTCTTCACCTCTTCGTGCCCCTTCAGCAGCAACTGCCAAAGGCGATGCAATTGCCCGGCCGAAAGGCGCTGCGACCATTCACTGATCGCTGCCCGCTCTTCTTCGGAGAACGAGGATTCATCGCGGCCCAGCTGGGCCAGCGTTACCCGGTGCGTCAGCTCCAGCGCGCCGCGCAGCAGGGCCGGCGGCTCAACCCCCAGGGCGAATTGCTGGTCCACGATATCCAGCAGACCTGAACCGTCTCCACCGATCAGCGCGGCAAACAAGCGGCGCTGCACGCTCTTGTCGGCCAGGCCGAGCATATCCTGCACCTGGGCCGCGATAACCTTGCCATCCCCGCCAAGGTCAGCGTGGGCAATCGCCTGATCGAGGATCGAAAGGCCATCGCGGACCGAACCGTCTGCGGCAGCAGCGATCATCGCGAGGGCCTCAGCCTCGGCCTCAACGCCTTCCTTGCCGCAGATCATCGCGAAATGGCTCGCGAGCAGTTCGGTCGGGATCCGCTTCAGGTCGAACCGCTGGCAACGCGACAATACCGTAACCGGCAGCTTGTCGACCTCGGTCGTGGCAAACAGGAACTTCACATGCGGCGGCGGCTCTTCCAGCGTCTTGAGCAGCGCGTTGAACGCATTGCGGCTGAGCATGTGCACTTCGTCGATGATGTAGATCTTGTAGCGCGCCGAAACGGCGGCATAGCGGACCGCCTCGATAATCTCGCGCACGTCATCGACGCCGGTATGGCTGGCGGCGTCCATTTCGATCACGTCGATGTGGCGCCCTTCGGCAATCGCCAGGCAGGGTTCGCACTGCCCGCAGGGATCGATCGTCGGCCCGCCCTGCCCATCCGGCCCGACGCAGTTGAGCGCCTTGGCAATCAGGCGCGCGGTTGAGGTTTTCCCCACCCCGCGAATCCCGGTCATCAGAAAGGCATGGGCCAGCCGGTCACGCTTGATCGCGTTGGCCAGCGTCTGAACCATGGCATCCTGGCCGATCAGCTCGGCAAAGGTCTGCGAACGGTACTTGCGGGCGAGCACGCGGTAAGGCTGGGCCTGCGCAACCGGCGCCGCCACGACTGGCTTGGGCGCAGGAGCGGGTTCCGGTGCGCCGAACATCGATTCCTGCCCGGCAGCCTCCAGGTCAGCCGCGCTCGGGGCGTCGTCCTCGGGTTCGTCGCCAAAGATATCTGGTGAATCGTCCATCACATCCTTGGTAGGCGCTGGCGCCCCAATTGTCGAATGGAGGAAAAGGAGCCGGCCGACCCGCCGCAACCCGTTGTGGCTGCTTCCTTCCGGACCTGACCAGGTTGGCGGACGCAAGCGTCCGACCGACTCCCGGGCGGGCATATGGCGGCCTTGGTGCGTTTGCGCAAGCCTTAGGACGGCGAATCGCCGCCTTGAACACGCTTAGCGGAAGTTGTCGGCGTAGCTCTGCAGCTTCAACCGGCGCGGCGGTGTTGCATGGACGCTCACCGCAATCCCGTGCTTGCTGGCATAGGCCTGCGCCTCAGCCAGGCTGGCGAACTTCAGCTGCACCTGCGCCTGGGTATCGCCTGACCCTGCCCAGCCCATCAGCGGATCGGGCTTGCGCGCCTCAGCCGGTGCAAAATCGAGGATCCACTGGTCCAGCAGGGCCTTACCCGACTGCATGGCGTTCTTGGGGCGTTGATAAATGCGTGCTGACATAATGGCGCTTTCGGGCGAATCGCTTCGGGAATCAAGAGCGGCGCGAAGCCTCGAAGGCGTTTTTCGTCTTCAGGCTCGGGTCCTCGGCCCACGGCGCATCAGGCCAGCGATGCTTGGGGTAGCGTCCCTTCATGTCGCGCTGCACATCTTTCCAGGAACCGCGCCAGAAACCCGGCAGGTCGCGCGTGGTCTGCAAAGGCTTGCCGCCCGGATCCGTCAGCTTGAGCAACAGGGGCTGCGGCGGCTGCCCAAAGCCGGGGTGCCGATCAAGCCCGAACAACGCCTGGACCCGGACTTCCACCGATGGCCCACCCGGATCATCGTAATCGATCGGATGGCTCGTGCCGGCCGGCGATGTGAACTGCGCCGGCGCCAGCCGTTCAAGCGCCTGCTGCCCGGCATAGTCCAGCCGCGCGCGCAGCGCCTCGTGCAGCCTGCCGGCATCCACGGCATCAAGCCGCCGCCCCAGCAGCGGCCCCAACCACTCATCCAGGTCCTCAACCAGAGCCTGCTCTGCCAATGGCGCGATCCCGGCAAAACGGGCGAGCTTGATCAGGGCCAGGCTGGCCTTGCCAAAGGGAACAAGATCAAGCCCATCCGCGCGAATTCGTTCAACCAGGAATGTGCGGATCGCGGCCGGGTCAGGCGCAGGGTCTGAGCCGCGGGCCATGGCAATGGCCCCCAGCCGTCCTTCGACCAGCGCCTCGACCCGCCGGTCGTCAGCAATCCAGCGCAAGACGCTGCGCCGCTCAATCCGATGGGCAAGCCAGCGCTGGACTTCAGCCTCGGTCAATTCAATCGCCCCGGTAATCCGTGCGCCCTTGGCCTCTCCCTGCGCATCGCCGATTGCCAGCCACTGCGCCCGTGCCAAAGTGGAGGCCGGATCAAGCCGCAAACCGCGTCCGCCAGCCGTCAGCCAATCCTCGCCAGCAACGTCGCGCCGCTTGGCGATGTTCTCGGGGAAAGCCTCTGCCAGCAGCACGGCCAACGGCGGCGGATCTTCGTGCTGGCGCTTGACCAACTGATTGGCCCGCTCCTCCCAGCGCCGCGCAAGTTGGCGCGAGGATTCGGCCCGGCCGGAGCGATCCCCATTCCAACGGTCCAGCCGCAGCGCCAGGTCCTCCCCGCGCCCGCCCAGTCCGCGCTCCTGCAGCAGCAAGGCCAGCCGCGCTGCCTCCCGCGCTGCGCCCCGCTTTGCCGCGAACAGCAGCATATGCGCCAAGCCTGGGGCCATCGGCAGGCTCGCCATGCGCCGTCCATGGTCGGTTATCGCGCCATCCGCATCCAGCGCGTCCAAGGCTTGCAGTGATGCCTTTGCTGCGACCAATGCCGCGGCAGGTGGCGGATCGAGCCAGGCCATTTGCGGAATATTCGCAGCGCCCCATTGGGCAAGCGTCAGCAAAAGCGGGGCAAGATCGCTGGTCAGGATTTCGGGCGGTTCAAACGCCGGGCGGCCGGAATGGGCTGCTTCTTCCCATAACCGATAGGCAACGCCTGGCCCTTGCCGCGCAGCGCGTCCCGCTCGCTGGGCAGCCGCAGCTTGCGAGGCCCGGTGCGTTACCAACCGCGTAACCCCTGCGGCCTTGTCAAACTCGGCCCGGCGCGAAAGCCCGGCATCAACCACCACCGTCACGCCATCGAGCGTCAGCGAGGTTTCCGCAATGGCCGTTGCCAGCACGATCCGTCGCCGCCCATCGGGATCGCGCCTGATCGCGGCGCGCTGCGCGGCAGGTTCGCACTGGCCGTGCAGCGGCAGGATCGGCACGTCAGGCAAGCGCTGCACCAACCGTTCGCGGGTTCGTTCGATCTCCCCGACACCCGGCAGGAAGGCCAGAATGTCGCCGCTCTCATCGCGCCACGCCGTCAGGATTGCGCTCGCCATGGCTTCGTCCAGCCGCACTTCGAGACGCGCGCCAAGCCAGCGGATGTCGAGCGGCCAGGCCTTCCCCTCGCTCTCAATGACCGGAGCCGAACCCAGTAGGCCGGCAAAGCGGGCACCATCCAGCGTGGCGGACATGACCACCAGCCGCAGGTCTTCGCGCAGTACCGCCTGGCTTTCGATCGCCAGCGCCAGGCCCAGATCGCTGTCCAGGTGCCGTTCGTGTGCTTCATCGAACAGGACTGCGGAAACCCCGGCCAGCTCGGGATCATCAAGCAAGGTCGAAACAAAGATCGCCTCGGTCATCACCAGCACGCGGGTCTTGGCCGAGCGCTTGCTGTCCAACCGGGTCAGGTAGCCAACCGTCTGGCCAACCGGCTCACCGAGCAGTTCCGCCATCCGTTCTGCCGCCGCCCGTGCCGCAACCCGGCGCGGCGACAAGACGATGACCGAACCAGTGCACCAGGGTTCGGCAAGCAATGCCGGGGCAACCGCCGTGGTCTTGCCCGCCCCCGGGGGCGCAATCAAAACGGCTGACGGCCGCGCCCGCAGCGCAGCCAGCAAATCCGGCAATACGATATGGATGGGAAGCTGGTTGCTCAATCTGGCCTAGAACCGGCGGGTGACGGCAAATTCAACCGCCTCGACCATGGCTGCATGGGCGGGATTGGCGGGGAAGCCAGCGATCGCATCGATCGCCCGCTGGGCATAGTGCCGCGCCCGCTCGCGCGTGGCATTCACGGTATCGTGCCGTTCAATCAGCGAGATCGCATGGGCCAGATCCGTATCCGAGCTAAGGTGCCCCTGGATCGCCTGTTGCCAGAAATGGCGTTCTTCTTCCGATCCGCGGGCATAGGCCAAGATCACCGGCAGGGTCATCTTGCCTTCGCGGAAATCGTCGCCCTTGCCCTTGCCCATTTCGCCGGCTTCGGAATCATAATCCATCGCATCGTCAACCAGCTGGAAGGCGATACCAAGGTTGCGGCCGTAATCTTCCAGCGCGCGCTCATCTGCTTCGCTGCGTTCTGCGACCACGGCGGCGATCCGGGTGGCGGCGGCGAACAGGGCGGCCGTCTTCGAACCGATGATCGAGAGATAGCGCTCTTCGCTCGTTTCGATCTGGCGCTGCGCGGTCAACTGATCGACCTCGCCCTCGGAAATGACCGAGCTGGCGTTGGACAGGATCTTCAGCACCTTCAGGCTGCCGTCCTCAACCATCAGTTCAAACGATCGCGTGAAGAGGAAGTCGCCCACCAGCACCGTCGCCGGGTTGCCGAACACGATATTGGCGGTCGACTTGCCGCGACGCAGTTCAGAGCCGTCGACAACGTCGTCGTGAAGCAGCGTGGCCGTGTGGATAAATTCAACCGCCGCCGCCAGCTTGTGGTGGCGGGTACCGTGATAATCACACAGCGCGGCCCCGGCGAGGGTCAGCATCGGCCGCATCCGCTTGCCGCCACCGGCGATCAAATGGCCTGCCAGTGTCGGGATCAACGGGATCCGGCTCTGCATCTTGTCAAGGATCACGGCATTCACGGCGTTCATGCCATCAGCCGTCAACTCCAGCATCGGTGCCAGCGAAGGTGAACCGGTTGGCTCTGGCGCACGCTTGCGCAGCGGAATAACGTCGGCGCTCATCGCTTGCGCCCCTAGCGAGGGTGGTTGCCAGTCGGCAAGTGCTATTGCAGCAATAGCCTTTCGCAAAACCACATGCTAGCGAACCTTATATGTCCAATCCCGATCCCGTCCTTGCCGGCTTCCGCTCTTCGATTGATAATATCGACGCGGCCCTCATCCACATTCTGGCTGAGCGATTTCGCATCACCAAGGCTGTAGGTACCTATAAGGCTGAGAAGAACTTGCCGGCATCGGATCCGGGACGCGAGGAACGACAGATTGCCCGGCTGCGGCACCTTGCGTCTGAGGCGAACCTGGACCCGGAGTTCTCGGAAAAGTTCCTGCGCTTCATCATCCAGGAAGTTATCCGTCACCACGAGCAGGCTGCAGGCAAGTAGTTCAGGCCAACTTGGCAGCCCGCGGCAGTCGCAGCTTTACCAACAGGCCCCCAAGGTCCTCGCTCGCTTCAAGCCTTACGCTGCCGCCATAGATCTCCGCCACGTCACGCACGATAGCCAGGCCAAGCCCGGTCCCTGGCTTGCCGGTATCCAGCCGCGCCCCGCGATCGAAGATCCGGCTGCGCGCTGCCTGCGGAATGCCGGGGCCGTCATCCTCCACCCAGACTTCACACCAGTCGGGATCACCCGTGGGGTCGATCGTCACGAAGACAGAGCCGCCGCCGTACTTGGCCGCATTCTCAATCAGGTTGCCAAGGATCTCATCAAGGTCCTGCCGCTCGATCGCCACTTCGGCAGCACGGTCACCATCCAGATCGAAGCGCGTCCTGTCGTACAAGCGGGTTACCGCACGCAGTACGGCCTCAACACTATCGGCAACCGCGGCGCGGCTCATGCCAGCGGCTCGCCGGCCAACCGCCCGAGCCCGAGCGAGGTGGTGATCGACCTGACGGCGCATGACTGCAGCCTCACGGATCACGGTGTCGGACAGATCCAGTGCCTTGGCGGTGGCGGCATTCATCACCACGGTTAGCGGGGTCTTAAGCGCGTGAGCCAGATTGCCGGCATGGGTCCGCGCTTCTTCGGCCTGCTTTTCGGAATGGGCCAGCAGCGCATTGAGTTCCTGCACCAGCGGCTGCACTTCCAGCGGCAGCGGCTCGGTCAAGCGGTTCTGCCCTGTGGCACGCAGGTGCTGGATCGCCAGCCGCACACGGCGCAACGGGCCTAGGCCATACCACGATTGCAGCGCCGCCATCAGGAACAGCCCGAGGCCGAGGACCAGAAAGCTCCAGATCAGAATTGAGCGAATTCGGCTGATCTGCAGGTCCAGATCTTCGCGGCTCGCCGCCACGGCGAACTTCCAGCGGGTTTCGCTGTCTGGCAGGATCACCGAACGCTCAATCACCCGCAGCGGCTCGTCCGGGTATTGGAAGTTGTCGTAAAGATGCGGCGCCTTGTCGAAATGGTCGTGCTTCAGCTCAAGGCTGCGGTCCCACAGCGAGCGCGACGGGAAGTTCTCATGCCCCGCCCCCGTCACCAGCCAATAGCGGCCACTGCTGGGTTCAAGAAAGCGCTGGTCGCCCAGCGGCCGATTGAAGAACACCTCACCATCCGGCCCGATCTCGGCCGAGGCGATCATCGCGTTCATGACATACTCAAGCTGCTCGTCGAAATTACGGCTGACCAGTCCGGTCAGCGTGCGATCCAGCGCAAAACCACCTAGCGAGAGCAGGACCACGATCCAACCCGCCGCGATCAGGATGATCCGGCGGGATAGCGAGCCCGTCTGCAAAGCGGCCCGGGCTGAAGCTTCGCCCTTTTCCGTCACACTTTACCCGCGGCTGCCTTCGGCCGGATCGTCCAGGCTGTAACCCAGGCCGCGGATCGTGGTGATCACATCGGCCCCCAGCTTCTTGCGGATGCGCGTCACGAAAACCTCAATCGTGTTCGAATCCCGGTCAAAGTCCTGGTCGTAGATATGCTCGATCAATTCTGTGCGGCTGACGACCTTGCCCTTGTGATGCAGGAGATAGGACAGCAGCTTGTATTCCTGCGCCGTCAGCTTGACCGGCTCTCCGTTGAGCGTGACCCGGCCCGAGCGGGTATCAAGCCGCACATCACCGGCCGTCAGTTCGCTGGAGGTATTGCCCGAGGCACGGCGGATCAGCGCGCGCAGGCGGGCAATCAGTTCCTCGGTCTGGAACGGCTTGGCCAGGTAATCATCGGCCCCGGCATCAAGCCCGGCCACCTTGTCTGACCAGCTGTCACGCGCGGTCAGCACCAGGACCGGAAACTTGCGGCCTTCCTTGCGCCACATGCCAAGCACGGTCAGCCCATCGATCTCTGGCAGGCCAAGGTCGAGGATCACAGCATCGTATTCTTCGGTCGAGCCCATGAAGTGCCCGTCCTCTCCGTCGGTCGAAAGGTCCACCGCATAGCCGGTCGCCTCAAGTGTCGACTTGAGCTGCTTGCCAAGGGTCGGTTCGTCCTCGACGATCAGGATGCGCATCGGAAAATTCCCCTGTGGTAAGATGCTGTTCTGCTTGGCGCCACCAATGCCGTCAAGCTAGCGGGACTGCCGCAAAACTTCGCCGGAACGGGCATCGACATCGATGAACATGACCCGCCCGTTACGAATGAACTTCAGGCGATAGGTATAAGCCGCCGGATCGTATTCAGGGCCCAAATACTGTGCATTGGGCATCATCGGCAAAACACGCCGTTCAATCTCGCGCAGCGGACGGACATTGCCGGCGCGCAGGTCCTTGCGGGCCATGCCGGCTTCGTCACCTTGACCGGCAAAGGCTGGAACGGCGGGCGTGCCGATCATCAGAGCAATGGCAAGTGCACTTCGGATCATGCCGCGGCACCTAACCTGCCGGGATTGAACAGACTGTGAATGGCTCATGCTTGACGCAGCCGCTCCACATAGCGCCGCCGCAGTTCCAGCGTCAGGGCACCAGGCCTGCCATCGCCAATCTTGCGGCCATCAGCCTCTACCACCGGCATGACCACTGTCGTGGCACTGGTGATGAAGGCTTCGCGCGCTGCGAACAGCTCATCCACCGAAAAGGCCCGCTCTTCCACCGCAAGCCCCATTTCGCGGGCAAGCGGCAGGGCAGAAAGGCGCGTGATCCCGGGCAGAACGCCGTGATCAACCGGATGCGAAACCAGCACCCCGCGGCTGTCAATGATATGGGCGTTGGCGCTGGTCCCTTCGGTGACCATGCCGTTATCGACCAGCCAGGCATCATCCGCCCCGGCATCGCGCGCGGCTTCCTTGGCCAGCACGGCATAAAGCAGCTGCGTGGTCTTGGCGGCGCGAAGCGCCCAACGGCCTTCGGGATGCAGGATAATCCGCATGCCTTCACCCACCTTGGGCTGATCGACTACCGGTGCCGCCTGGGTAAAGGCAAAGCGCGTTGCCGTGACAGGATCGGCGGGTGAGAGAAAATCGCGATCCGCCGGCGCACCTCCGGTTACCTGCAAATAGATGCGACCCTCGGTCAGCCCATTGCGTCGGATCAGCTCGTCGAGGATCGGCGGCCAATCGGTATTATCGGTAATCCGCGCCAGCGCCATCGATCGGCCGATCCGCTCGGCGTGATAGGGCCAGTTGCAGAAATGCCCGTCAATAACCGGGGTCACTTCATAAACGCCTTGGGCGAAAAGAAGGCCGCGATCGAAGATCGGTACCTTTGCTTCGGTTTCGGGCAAGTACTCCCCGTTGAGCCAGACTGTACGCATGCCCCCTCATCCGCACCCCATCGGTGCTTGTCAACGCTCTGTCTCACCCGCTAGGGCGCCCCGACCATGGCCGCCGCACCGATCCTTTCCTGGGAAGCCCTTAGCCTGCAACAAGGCTCTGGCTGGCTGTTCCGCGAACTTGACCTGCATATCGGCCCGCGCGACCGCCTGGCCCTGATCGGTCGTAACGGCGCCGGCAAGACCACCTTGTTGCGCTTAATCTCGGGAGAGATCGAAGCCGACAAGGGCAAGCGATCGATCCAGCCCGGCACAAAAATCGTGACGCTGGAACAGGATCCGTTCTTCACCGGCCATGACACGCTGATGGACTTTGCCCTGCACGGCAAGGACGCCCCGCCGCGCCATGAGGTGGAAGCCATCGCCGGACAGCTGGGTATTGACCTGGATCGCAAAGCGGACAGCGCCAGCGGCGGTGAACGGCGCCGCGCCGCGCTCGCGCGGGCATTGGCTAGCGATCCTGACCTGCTGCTGCTGGACGAACCGACCAACCACCTCGATCTTGCGGCCATCGACTGGCTGGAAGGCTGGCTGGGCCGCTATACCGGGGCCTTCGTGGTGATCAGCCACGACCGGACCTTCCTTGAACGCCTGACCAAGGCGACGATCTGGCTGGATCGGGGCAGTCTGCGCCGCAAGGACATCGGCTTTGGCGGCTACGAGGCCTGGATGGAACAGGTCTATGCCGAAGAAGCCCGCGCCGCCGAAAAGATGGACGCGAAGCTGAAGATTGAGGCGCACTGGCTGGAGCGCGGCGTCACCGCGCGGCGCAAGCGCAACCAGGGCCGGCTGGAAAAACTGTGGGAAATGCGCGCCCAACGCGCCGCGATGCTCAGCCCACAAGGCGCAGCCAAGATGAAGCTGGCGGTTGATGATGTGAAGACGAAGTCGGTCATCGTCGCCGAAAAGGTCACCAAGCGGTTTGGTGATCGGACGATCATCAAGGACTTCTCGCTCCGCATCCAGCGCGGTGACCGGATCGGCCTGGTCGGTGCCAATGGTTCGGGCAAGACCACGCTCCTGAAGCTGCTGACCGGCGAGCTGCCGACAGACGAAGGCACGGTCTCCCTCGCCAAGACCCTTCACGGCGTGATGATCGACCAGCAGCGCAGCTTGCTTTCACCTGAAAAGCGCGTGCGCGACGTGCTGGCCGAAGGCGGCGACTGGATCGACGTGCGCGGGGTACGCAAGCATATCCAGGGCTACCTCAAGGACTTCCTGTTCGATCCCGGTCTGGTCGACGCCCGCGTCGGCACGCTCTCGGGCGGCGAACGGTCGCGGCTGCTGCTGGCGCGGGAATTCGCCCGCAAGTCCAACCTGTTGGTGCTCGACGAGCCAACCAACGACCTCGATCTCGAAACGCTTGACCTGCTGCAGGAAGTGATCGCCGATTACGACGGCACCGTGCTGATCGTCAGCCACGACCGCGACTTTCTTGACCGGACCGTGACGGTCACGCTTGGCCTCGATGGCAGCGGTAAGGTCGATATCGTCGCGGGTGGCTATGCCGATTGGGAGAAGCAGCGCACCAAGCGGATTGCGCCGGTCAAGACGGCGGCCAAGGTCCCGGTTGAGAACCCAGTTCCTGCCCCGCCCCCACCCCCGAAGAAGGCCAAGTTGTCCTACAAGGACCAACGTGATTACGATCTGCTGCCGGGCAGGATCGAGGAACTGCTTTCCCAGATCGCCCGCGACGAAGCAGCCCTTGCCGATCCCGCACTCTACACCCGCGATCCAGCAAAGTTTGCCGCCCTGACCAAGGCAATCGACGCTGCCAGGGCCGAAAAGGATGCGGCCGAGGAACGCTGGCTCGAACTGGCCGAACAGGTCGAAGGCTAGGCGATCCGATAATATCCGGCGACGCGGTCGAGCGCGATCCGCAGCACCAGCTTCCCGCTGCGGACCGGCCAGCCCAGGGCACGCTCCGCCGTTGGCAGGCCTTCGCCCGCGCAGACCACGCGCCAAAGGATATCTGACAGGTCCTTGCCCGCCGTGGCAATGGCGCCATCAAAGCGGCTGCGCGCCGCGATTTGCCGTTCGGTTGGATTAAGCCCGCGTTCGCCGCCGCTCCCGGCAATCCGCACAGCATCCCAGCGCATCGTTACGCCCGGCGCCAATTGCGCCCTTTCAAAGTCGCGGCGCAGGCACTCACCCGCGGCGCGCTGCGCATCGGTCAGATGCCCGCGCGCGTGCAGCCAAGACAGCGGGCTCTCCGCCAGGTTCACCGTCACCCGCCGCCGCCCCACCCGTGGCGGAGATGCCAGCGGCCCGCTGGGATCGAGCTCTCGTTCAACAAGGACCTGTTTCATGCGCATTCCCCTCGAGTTAGCCGATTCATGCCTTGCCAAAAATGGCAAACTGTAGGAAAGTGAAAAACCAATTTGGTTAATCAAGGTGTATTCGTGATCAACCGCATCCGTGACATCCGCAAGCAAAAGGGCCTGACCCTGGCCGACGTCGCCGAACGCTGCTCCCCTCAGACCACGGCCCAGACGATCGGCCGCCTGGAGACCGGGATGCGCCAGCTTTCGCTCGGCTGGATGAACAGGATTGCCGCCGCGCTGGAGGTGGATCCAGAACTGCTGGTGCGCGGCGGACAAAGCGAGCAGCCACGCTACATCGCCCGTTTTACTGAGAGCGGCGCCGAAGCCCTGCCCGCTCCGCGCGACGCGATCCTGCCCACCGAACTGGGCGGCGATGCTCCGCTGGTGGCGCTGGCGATCGAGCAAGGCGCGGGTGATTATCGCTCTGGCGATCAGGTCTGGCTGCGCCAGAACGGTCCGGAGCAATATGCCCGCCTGCTGAACCGCGATGTGCTGGCCCCTCGCCCCGGCGGTCGCTTTGCTTTTGGGCGGCTGATTGACCGCGATGAGAGACGCGTTGCTATTCTGGCACCTGGCCCGGGCAGCCGGCAGGTTGTGATCGACAGCCCGCCATGGATCGCGGTTGCGGAAATGTTGGTGCGCAAGCTGTGACCCGGCCGTTGCGCGTAATCTCGCTCAGCACGCTCTACCCTAACGGTCAGGTTCCCAGCTTCGGCATTTTCGTTGAGCGTCAGATGCAGGCCGTGGCCAAGCGCGGTGATGTTGACCTGACGCTGATCAACCCAATTGGCTTACCGCCTTTCCCGCTCTCGCTCCATCCGCGCTATCGGCACCTGCGCCGCCTGCCAGAGCGCGAGGTTCGTGGCGGCGTTACCGTCCTGCGCCCGCGTTTTATGCTTTTGCCCAAAGTGGGCAGCCGATTTAATGCCGGAGCGATTGTCCGTGCAGTCCTGCCAATTGTGCGTCGGCTCCATGCCGAGCAGCCGTTCGATCTGGTCGACGCGCAGTTCTTTCATCCGGATGGCTTTGCCGCCGCAAGGATTGGTGCCGTGTTGGGCCTGCCCGTGTCGATCAAGGCGCGCGGCGCTGATATCCAGCATTGGGGCCACCAACGCGCCACCGCCTCGCAAATCCGCAAGGCAGGCCGGCACGCGGCGGGACTGCTGGCCGTATCCAAAGGCCTGATCGATGACATGGCCGCGCTGGGCTTGCCGCGCGAGAAGATCACCCTCCACCGCACCGGGCTCGATGCAGACCTGTTCCGCCCCTATGATCGGCGGATGTGCCGCGATCAGCTTGGCCTGCCACGCGAAACAACCGTGCTCGCAACAGTGGGGGCGCTGATCCCCCGCAAGGGACAACGCTTCGTGATCGAGGCCTTAGGCCGACTGCCCAATGCGATCCTGCTACTTGCCGGCACGGGCCCGGACGAGCCGGCATTGCGTGCCCTGGCTGCAAGCCTGGGCCTGTCAGAGCGGGTCCGGTTTCTGGGCAGCGCCCCGCATAACGAGCTGCCCGTGCTGCTTAACGCGGCCGATGTCTTTGTATTGCCGTCAGCCAGCGAAGGGTTGGCCAACGCCTGGGTAGAGGCCTTGGCCTGCGGCACCCCGGTCGTGACCTCGCCCATCCCCGGCGCGCAGGAATTGATCACTGATCCGGACTGGGGCCGATTGGTCCCGCGCGATGGCGCGGCAATCGCAGCGGCGGTGAATGCGATCCTTGCCGCCCCTCCCGCACCGGAACGGGTGCAAGAGGCCACTGCCGGGATAAGCTGGCAGGCCAACGCCGCCGCGCTCGTTGAGCACTGGCGGCGTTTGGCCCGCGATTAGGCGCCTTCGCGCGTCAGGCGTTCCTGACGTTCCACGTCGGTTTCAGTCGGCACGAAGCTGGTGGGATTGACCTTTAGCCAGATCAGGATTGGCGCGGCCATATAGACCGAGCTGTACGTCCCGACGAAAATCCCCAGCGTGATCGCGGCAGTAAAGCCAAAGATCACGTTCGGGCCCAGTAGCAGCAGGGCAAGCAGCGTGATCAACACCGACAGCGAGGTTACGATCGTGCGGCTAAGCGTTTCGTTGACCGACAGGTCGAGCAGTTCCGGCATCGGCATCTTGCGGAACTTCTTCATGTTCTCGCGGATCCGGTCGTAGACCACGATGGTATCGTTGAGCGAATAGCCGATGAGCGTCAGCAAGGCCGCAACGATGTTCAGATCGAATTCCATCTGCGTGATCGCGAACAAGCCCAGCGTCAGTGACACGTCATGGATCAGGCTGAACATCGCCCCCACGCCGAACTGCCACTCGAACCGCACCCAAATGTAGATCGAGATCGCAGCCATGGCCGCGAGCAGCGCCTGCATCCCGGTCTTGAACAGCTCACCCGAGACCTTGCCAGAAACCGAATCCACGCCATCGATGCGGGCATCGGCATGATCGGCCTTGATCGCGGCTGTGATCTTGCGTGCCATCTGGTCCGCCAGGTCGGCGTTTTGCGCCGAACCTTCGGGCAGCTTCATACGGATAGACACTTCATTTGGCTTGCCGAATTGCTGGATGATCGGTTCGCCATAACCCAGCTTGCCAACCGTTTCACGCAGTTCGGCGACTGGCGCCGCCGGCGTGCTCTGGAAGGTCACACGGATCATCTGCCCGCCAACGAAATCGACGCCCAGGTTGAGGCCCTTGGTCAGGACCATGCCCCAGGAGGCAGCGATCAGGATCAGGCTGATGACATAAAACGGCACCCGCCACCGCAGGAAGCGGATGTTGGTGTTGTCGGGAACAAGCTTGAGCAGTTTCATCGATTTGCTCCCTCAGAGCACCAGTTCACTGGGGCGTGCGCGACGCAGCCAGCCGGCAACCCACATGCGGGTCAGGGTAACAGCGGTAAAGACCGAGGTGGCGATCCCGATCATCAGCACGACGGCAAAGCCGCGGACCGGGCCAGAGCCGAATACGAACATCAGCGTTGCCGCGATCACGTTGGTGATGTTGGCATCAAAGATTGCCCGGCTGGCTTCGGTATAACCCATTTCCACGGCATTGACGACGCGCCGCCCGCGTGCCCGTTCCTCGCGGATGCGCTCGTTGATCAGCACGTTGGCGTCAACCGCCGCACCGATCGTCAGCACGAAGCCCGCGATCCCCGGCAGGGTCAGCGTGGTATTCAGAATCGCCATAATCCCCAGGATCATCAGCGTATTCAGGATCAGCGCCGCATTGGTGTAGACCCCGAAGCGACCATAAGTAATCAGCATGAACAGCATCAGCGCCACGGTACCAACGCCGAAGGCAATCATTCCCTTCTCAATCGAGTCGGCGCCCAGGTCCGGACCGACCGAGCGTTCTTCCACAACCTTCAGGTCAACCGGCAGCGCACCCGAACGCAGCGCGATTGCCAACTGGTTGGCACTCTCGATCGTGAAGCTTCCCGAAATGCGCGCGGTACCGCCGATGATTGGTTCATTGATCACAGGTGATGACAGCACCTTGCCATCCAGGATGATCGCAAACGGCTTGCCGACATTGTCGGTGGTCAGCTTGGCGAACTTGGCGCCGCCCTGTTGGTCAAAGGTAATGGTGACAACCGGCTCATTGGTCTGCTGGTCAAAACTCTGCTGGGCATTGGTCAGGCGATCGCCCTTAATCCCGCCCAGGCGCTTGACCGCAATGGCCCCGGCTGGCTGGGTCGAACCCGGCGCAGCTTCCAGCGGCACGATTTCCGATCCCGGAGGCGCGATCCCCTGAGCCACGTCGCTCGGCAGGGCCAGCGAATCGACCAGTTTGAACTCAAGCTTCGCCGTCTGGCCCAGCAGGTTCTTGAGCGCAGCCGGATCCTTCAGACCCGGAACCTGCACGACAATGCGGTTGGCGCCCTGCCGAATGATCGTCGGCTCACGCGTGCCGAGAGCGTCGATACGTTTGCGGACCACTTCGGTTGCCGTATCCATCGCCTGGCTGATGGCCAGATCGATGCCGGCCTGGGTCGGACGCAGGACAATGCGGTTGCCATCAAGCACCTGCAGGTCCCAATCACGCTGGCCGGTCAGCTGCGCGCCGCTGGTCAGGGTCTGGAGCTGTTCACGCGCGGCATCAACCTGACCGGGATCGGCCACGATGAAGCTGACCGTGCCGTCCCTGGTCGAAATGTCGCCGATGCGGATCGCCGGATCGGCTTGGCGCATCCGTCCCCGGACGTCTTCTTCCATTGTTTCCAGCCGCTGGCGGCGCACCTGATCGGGATTGGCTTCAAGCAGGATGTGGCTGCCACCAGCAAGGTCGAGACCCAGGTTGATCTTGGGGCTCGGCAGGCTGTCGGGCAGGTTTACCCCGCCGACCGAAAGGAGCGAGGGCAGCGCCGCAAGGCAGGCCACCAGCGTGATGAACCACAGCCAAAGCTGCTTCCAGCGGGGGAAATCGAGCATCTAGAACCTGCCTTGGAAAATACGGACCGGATCAGTCGTTTGCGGCCGTGCCGTTTGGCGGAATCACGTCCGCGATCGTCGACTTCAGCGCCTTGACCTTGATGTTCTGGCCCAGTTCGATCTCGGCGTAATGTTCGTCAACCTTGACGACCTTGCCAATCAGGCCGCCACCGGTGAGCACCTGATCGCCCTTCTTGATCCCAGCCAGCTTGACTTGCTGTTCCTTCTGCCGGCGCATCTGCGGACGCAGGATCAGGAACCAGAAGATGACCACCATGGCAACCAGTGGCAGGAACTGGATCCAGACCGGCGGTTCGGCAGCAGCCCCGCCAGCGGCGGCGAGGATCGGAAGAAGCGGTGTATGCATCGCGTTAACAGCTTTCGTGACAAGGGTTTGCCCCGCACCAACAACGCGCGCCGGATGCCGTCATGACGCCACCCCAGCTCGCGCCCCCGGCGCAATTGCGCGCGACTAGCAGCAAGCCGCTGCCATAGCAACGCAGCCACCGGTCGAACCCGGCGCAAATGGCGCTTGTCCGGTCAGGTTCAAGGGCTTGAAGCGGTAAAGCGCCGGATTGTCGCAGCACGCTTGCCATCATGCCACACCCTGCCTATAGCGCGGCTCCCCAGCCCGCATCGCGGGCAGGAACCGGTCGGGACGTAGCGCAGCCTGGTAGCGCATCACACTGGGGGTGTGGGGGTCGGAGGTTCGAATCCTCTCGTCCCGACCATTTTCTTGCATCAGAATTGACTGCCACGGGCCAAGCTTCGCGCCCCGGCGCCCGTGCTCAATTGTATTGCACCATCACCGTGAACGAACCAGCATAGGTCCCTTTCTGGGTCGATGAACCAATTAGATAGCTACCGCCCACGCGGATTGCCAAAGTGCCGCCACTTCCCGCCAACCCGCTCAAAACCTGCGCGCCACTGACATTCGAGCTAGTCGTAACCTGGATCGTTCCGCTTGGCCCAGCCATCGTAAAACTGGGGGGTATGGATACCGAGACGCTCTGCCCGCCTTCACCCGAAACAGCAAACTGCGCAACAGTCGGAGTTGGCACCGGCAATACCGCAGTGCCGGTCCCGGTAACTGAAACTTGCCCGGTCGCCTGGCTAAGGCTGACAATGCCACTTCCTGCTGATGGTGGGACAATTCGACCGAATCCTAAATCTGTTGATTTAGAAATCGCAATGGCCCGAACGACATTGGCAACAGCGGATTGTGACCTCGAATTGAAGCCAGTGTTGTTCAGTCTCGATACTGTGACAATGAATTGACTAGTTGCGGAATTCGACAGCACCCCGGAATCATCTCCGCGGATTGGCAGATCAAAACCAACCCAGAAGGTTTTGCTTTGGTTCAAGCCGATTGGTTGGAGAGTAAAGGAGATGCTGGAACCAGTCCCCGGTTGTGTAGCGAGCGTGGCACTTGCCCCCAAAGTCGAAACGGTAAAGTTCCGCAGGGCCAGCGCTCGACCGCTTGGGCTGCCGGTTGCGGAAATCGTGACCTGTGACTTGGCAACGTTGCAGTTCGAGCCAACCGTGCACGAGATTGTGACCAACGACCGAGCACTTGGCGCTGTCAGCCTAGCGCCTGAACCCGATATGGTCGTAACGCTCCCGCTGGCTGGATCGACCCGCAAGACCGTCTCACCGACAGCACCGGCGGCAAGTGATCTGCGCCCTTCTGAGTGGCCCAATTTCTATTTTAGGAATGGCCACGAAGGAGGAATGGAATGGCAAGAAAGCACAAGCCGGAAGACATCATTGGCAAGCTGCGTGAAGCGGAGATCGTGCTAGCGCAA
>NZ_JAVYAB010000008.1:0-139393 GCF_032337075.1 Novosphingobium sp. APW14 | reverse complement strand
ACGATCTCCGCTTCACGCAGCTTGCCAATGATGTCTTCCGGCTTGTGCTTTCTTGCCATTCCATTCCTCCTTCGTGGCCATTCCTAAAATAGAAATTGGGCCACTCAGAAGGGGGCAGATCACTGATGGCGGAGAACGGCAATTGGCTGCCGATCATCGCCTTTGCTGAAAACCCTTCGACCGACCAGATCGTGCGGGCCATCCTGGCCGGCGCGGTCGACTACCTGACCTGGCCCTGCGATGCCGCGCAGGTTGTCGGCGCGCTGATTGGCGCGGAATCGACTGGTGCGGCGCTGGGCAGCCTGAAGCTGCGCGAAGCCCGTGCCCGCAGCCGGGTGCAACGCCTGACCCGGCGTGAACGCGAAGTGCTGGCCGGGGTGGCCGTGGGCATGTCGAACCGCCTGATCGGGGAGCAGCTCGATATCAGCCCGCGCACGGTGGAGATTCATCGCGCCAATATGCTGACCAAGATCGGCGCGCAGCACACCTCGGAAGCGATCAGGATTGCGATTGAAGCATCCCTAGTGGCCTGACCTTACCCCAACGCCACCAGCGGGTCAGGCGCTAACTGGCCCCCTTGTCCTCTGGGCAAGGGGGCTTTTCGTGACTGAGCGCGTTCTCCGCACCCGATTTCCGGCCGGCAAAAGAGAGGGGCCCCGGACCGTGGTCCGGAGCCCCCAACGTCCCTCCCAGGACTAAGGTTGTTTCGCGCTTAGAACTTGATGCCGGCGGTGAGGCCGAAGCGACGCGGTTCAAGCGTGAAGATGTTGGTGTAGTTACCCGACGACTGGTCGGTCACGTAGAGACCCGTGATCGCGTCCTTGTCGAACAGGTTCTGGACCCAAACGCGGGCAAACCACTTCTTGTCCGGACCATCGAGCTGGAGCTGCGCATTGACCTGCGTGTAGCTCGGGATCTCGTTAACGTTACCGTTGAAGATGTTGCCGAACGACTTGCCGGTGTAAACGAAGTCAGCACGCGGGGTCAGGCTCATGTCACCCATCGGGATCTCGTACTGAGCACCAGCCGAGAACTTGTAATCCGGAGCGCCAGGCAGCTTGTTGCCCTTGATGTTCACCGGAATACCCGCTGCGTAAACAGTCACGCCGCCCAGCGTTGCCGGGTTAAGCCCAGCAGCCGCGAAGGCACCCGAAGCTGCAGCAGTCAGCACCGAGCAGATGCTGAAGGCACCGGTGGACTTCAGACCACCGTCAGCCGGGAACGCGGTCGTTCCCTGCAGGCCAGCACCGCCCTGAACGCCCGGAACCACACCAGCGTTGATCAGGTTGTTGACCCCGTTCACGAAGGCATTGACCCCAGCAGCGTTACCGCTGTTCGAGGCGACCGCACAGTTTGCTGCGTTGGTGATATCCTTGATGATCACCGCGTCAGCACGGCCCGCGCCAAAGTCACGCGGGTTGGAGGTCAGCTTGTCGGTCGAGACTTCGGTGTGCAGGTAGCTGGCACCGATGTTGAGTGCGAATTCGCGGGTCGGGCGGAAGATTGCTTCAGCTTCCAGACCGTAGATGTTCGCATCAACGTTGTCGTTAACCGAGGTACGGGCAACGATGCGCGACAGCTGCAGTTGCTTGTACTTGTAGTAGAAGCCGGTCAGGTTCAGCGTCAGCGAGCCAAACTGGTTCTTCGAACCGATTTCAAACGCATTGACGGTTTCAGGACCAAAGCTCTCCGGAACCGAGAAGATCGGCGACAGCGGCGGGTTGATACCGCCCGACTTGTAACCACGCGAGTAGGACACATAAACGAGGTTGTCCGGCGTGATCTGGTAGTCCAGCACCGCACGTCCCGTCCAGGCATCAAACTTCGCATTGCGGATGGCGAACTCCTGAGCGCCGGCCTTGCCTGCGTCGTAGTCGAGATTGGCATAGCCCAGCGCCTGGGTGATCGATGCGCTGCCGGTCGGCAGCAGGACCGAACCGCCCACCGAATCGGTGAACAGCGAGGTACGGGCGCGAACGTCCTTCTCGTCGTTGTTGTAACGCAGACCCAGGGTCAGCTTCAGCTTATCGTTGAACTCGTAATAGGCTTCACCGAACAGGCCGTAGGTCTTGACCCGCAGATCGTCCGAGTGGTTGCGATAGAACGAGCTGGCCAGTGCATAGGACGTGGTCCCATTGGCCGGAAGGCCGGGGCCAATAGCGCCGAAAGCACCAAGGATACCAGCCGCATAGTCAAGCCCGAAGGTGTTAACGTAGTAGCTGTTCTCGGTGAGATCGAGCTGGCCGTAGATGCCACCGATCAGGAAGTTGAACGGACCGTCCCAGTCAGACGACAGGATCGCCTCACCCGTCCAGCTGGTCTGCTCCTGCACCGAACGGTCGAAGTCCAGCGGGGTCATTGCGCAAGTGCGCTTGCCGCCGAATACGCCCGACAGGGTCGGCTCGGACAGCGAAGTGCAGAGCTGCCCGGTCGGACCATTCGGGATCAATGCGTTGGCGATCGGACGCAGGTAATTGGCAACAACCGGACCCGAGCCTGCACCGAACAGCGGCAGCTGCCCCGCGGCACCGGCCGCGAGCGCGGCAAGACCGGTCGCCATCTGCGAACGGTTCTGGACCGAGTTGTTGTAATCCTGCTGAGAATCGACCTTAACCGACTGCCAGTTGCCGCTGACCTTCAGCTGCAGCCCGCTGCCGAGATCCTGCTGGATCGACCCCTGGACGATCCACTCTTCCGAGAAGTAGGTCGGGGTAAAGTCGGTGTTGACGACGCGCGGATCGGCCGGGTTCGTAACGCCAGCGTAAGCGTCGGGGCCATAGAGGCTGCCCAGCGAGAAGTTCGGCGTCTGCGCCGTCTGGCCGGCCGGAAGCCCGCGAATGCGGAAGAATTCCTGCGAACCGAAGATCGTGCCCAGCGTCGAGTTAGCGTTGGTCATCGAATAGTCGCGACGGCCGTTAAGGCAGCCCATCACGCCGGTAGGATCGCGCTGACACATCTGCTTCTGGATGCGCATGCGGTTATCGTTTTCGTGGAAGTACTGCGCCATCAGGTCGATGGTGGTTGCCGAGCTGGGCTCGAACCGCAGCGACGCGCGCGCGCCCCACAGGTCACGATTATCGATCTTCGAATTGTTGAACAGGTTCGTGGTGTAGCCTTCACGGTTCAGATAGTAACCGGCGAGGCGGACGCCCACGGTGTCGCCCACTGGGACGTTAACCATGCCCTTGAACTTGACGCCGTTGAAGTTGCCGTATTCAGCCTCGGCATTTGCCGACATGCCCGACAGGTCAGGGCGGGCGGTGCGGAAGTTGATCACGCCCGAGGTCGCATTGCGGCCAAACAGGGTGCCCTGCGGACCGCGCAGCACTTCGATCTGCGCCAGGTCGTAGAATTCGCCTTCGAACAGACGGGTGCCGAACAGCGGCGCATCGTTAATGTGGATGGCGGTCGCACTGTCGCAAGCCACGCCAACGCAAAGGTCACCGATCCCGCGGATGGTGAAGCTCGAACCCGTGAAGTTGCCCTTCGTGAAGGTCACGTTTGGCAGGGTGAGCTGCAGGTCGGACGTGTTCTTGATCTGCTGCTTTTCAAGCGCTTCCGAATTGAACGCCGAAACCGCGATCGGAACATCCTGCAGACGTTCATTCGACCGCTGCGCGGTAACGATGATTACGTTTTCGTCGTCGTTCGCATCCGTGCCTTGTGCATAGGCAGGAATTGCAATTGCGCTGGCGCACACGCCAAGCAGCAGGGTCAGCTTACCCCTCATCAGCCCACTCTCCTTTGTTGCCCGCCCTTTCTGGACGGTTGCGCATACGAATAGATCACTGACTGATCGACTTGACAACCGCTTTTAATCGATTGGTTAGAACGCAAGGAAACCGTAGCGGAAGTGTCACACCTGACAGGGCTTCAGCCAGGCATTTTTACGGACATGTCCATCCCGGCACAATCGATCCCGAACTATTCTCCGGCCAGTAACTCAGCCAATTCGTCCATGCGCAACTGGCGAAGGGCGGTTTGAGGGCAATCGGCCCGCAGCAGGCCGGCCAGCTCGCGCTGAAACTGGGCGATCCGGTCAAACCGCTGCAATTCGCCCATAAACCGGACCAGCAGGTCCGGATCGCCGCACAGCTGGTGACCCAGCGTCTCGATCTCATGCGCCAGGCTATCCAGCACGGCGGCGACACGGCTCAACTCGATCGGGGCAAAGGGTGCGCTCATGCGGCAAGTGCCAGCTGCTCGGGCCCGCCCAGCTGATCAAGGTCGAGCACCATGACCATCCGCTCGCCCAGCGCGGCCAGCCCCTGAAGGAACCGGACGACATCGTCATCGCCCGAAGCAGGCGGCTGCTGCAGGCTGTCCTTGGGCAGGGTTACGATATCGCTGACCGAATCGACAATCAGCCCCATGGTCTTGCCGCCCAGCTGGACGACGATAATTGCATGACGCGGCGTTGCCTCGGTCGCGGCCCAGCCCAGCCGTGCAGCCAGATCGACCACCGGCAGCACCGTGCCACGCAGATTGACCACGCCAGCCACGAAATCGGGCACCTGCGGCAGCGGGGTGGCGGGCGTCCAGGCCCGGATCTCGCGCACGGCCATGATATCAAGCCCGAACAACTGCCCGGCGACCTCGCAAGTAATCAGCTCCATCTGCATTTCTTTCTGCTCCTTGCCAGGTTCAATGCGCCACGCGGCGAACCGCGGCGACCAGCTTGTCTGCGTCGAACGGCTTGACGATCCAGCCGGTCGCACCGGCAGCCCGGGCGCGCGCCTTCTTGTCTTCGGAACTCTCGGTCGAGAGCACCAGAATCGGGCGGTCACGGTGTCGCTCGCAGCCGCGCAGCGCTTCGATCAGTCCGAACCCGTCGAGCCGGGGCATGTTGATATCGGTGATGATCACGTCGATGTCGTTGATCGCCAGCCAGTCCAGCGCTTCCTGGCCGTCTTCGGCCTGGACCACGTTGAACCCGTTGCTGGCCAGGGCATGCTTGAGCAGGGCTCGCATGCTGACGCTATCATCGACAGTCAGGATCCGCAGGCTATCGGTCATCGCAAGTCCACTTTCATCAAAACAGTTCGACATCGCCCGATGCCGCGGGCGCGCGGGGGGCAGGACTGGCCGCGGGGGCCATCGAATTGGCCACGGTGCGACACCGCACCTGGCCGGAAGCGGGGCGCATTTCGACACGCCGCGCCGAGTTGCCACCCAGGTCCTCGCGAACCAGGGCGATCCTTTCCCGCGCCAGGAAGCCGCGGGCGAATTCGGCATTCATTGAGCCGATCCGGGCCATGCCGGCGTGCATGTTGGCGCCGCCATAAAGGTGCGCCCGCAAGCGCGGCTTTGACGCACCATTGGCCAGCATCTCGTTGATCAGCAGTTCCATCAGGTAGACGCCGTAATGCTCGTCAAACCCGGTGGCCGGGGCGCCGGGCTGGGGCTCTGCCAGCAGGAAATGGTTCATTCCGCCCAGTTCAGCCTCGGGATCGTAGAGGCAGGTCGCCACGCACGAGCCGAGCACGGTCGAAAACTCGACCCGCGGCCCGGCGCTGACGCGGGCCTGGCCCTGCATCACGGTGATCCGCGTGAGCGGTTTGGCAGGGGGATCCTGCATCAGGTTCATGTCCGCGGGTCCCCTCGTTCAAATTTTGCGCCTGTCATCACCCCATCCTCTTGCGGTAAATCGTCGGGCCCACCGGTTCGAGTAGGTTGGCCGCCGCCCCGGTGACACGCTCGCTGTGGCCGATGTAAAGGTAGCCGCCCGGGTGCAGCTGCTCGGCGAAACGCTGCACGAGCCGCTCTTTGGTCGGCAGGTCGAAATAGATCATCACGTTGCGGCAGAAGATCACGTCGAACGGTTGCTGCATCGGCCAGTCGCCCAGCAGATTAAGCTCGCGAAACCGCACGATCGATCGCGCCTGGGCCCCGACGGTGATGTCCTGCCCGCGTTCATCCAGCCAGTTGCGGCGCAGCACATCGGGCACTTCGCGGGCCTCGGCCGCGGCATAGACGCCGGCCTCCGCCTTGCGCAGGACATGGGCGGCCAGATCGCTTGCCAAGATACGCAGGTCGCGCTTCAGCATCCGCCGGCCCTCAACCGGGTCCTCGCCCAGCAGGGTCACGATCAACGACCAGGTTTCCTCGCCGCTGGAACAGCCGGCCGACCAGATCCGCACCGGTTCGCCGCGTTCCAGTTTGGCAAGCAGACCGGGCCGCGTCACTTGCGCCAGGTGTTCGAAGTGGTGCGCCTCGCGATAGAAGAAGGTGTGGTTTGTGGTGAGCGCATCGATCACCCGCTTGGTTTCAACCGCGTTGCCGCCAATCAGCCTGAGGTAATCAGCAAAAGTGCCGCAGTTGCTCTGCCGGACCAGCGGCGCGATCCGCGAATAGACCAGCATCGCCTTGCCCTGGGGCAGGACAATCCCGGCCTGTTCGTGCAGCAGGCGCGAGATCGACCGGAAATCGGCGTCTGAATAGACGCCGGGGCTGACCCCGGGGATCTGCGCTTCGCTGAAGGCTTCGGCCAGGTTCATGCCGCCTCCCGCTGCCCGGTGTTGCCCAGCGCGCCGGCGACCAGCGTGTCGACATCAAGGATCAGCGCAACCTGGCCATCGCCAAGGATGGTTGCGCCGGCCACGCCTTCAACCGGACGGAAGTTTGCCTCCAGGCTCTTGATCACGAACTGCCGCTGGTCGCAGATCGTATCGACCAGCAGCGCGGCCTGACCGGCCACCTGCGTGTCGACGACGATCAGCACCCCGCGCCGCGGATCGGTGCCGGCCCCGCGCCCGCCGGTGCGCTGGGCGACCGACAGCACCGGGATGAATTTGCCCCGAACGTTCAGCATCTGCCGCCCGGTGCCCATGCCCTGCACATCGGCTTCGCCAGGACGCAGGCTTTCCACCACGTGGGTCAGCGGCACGACCAGCGTCTGGTCGCCCACGGTCACGATCATCCCGTCGGAAATCGCCAGGGTCAGTGGCAGGGCCAGGGTAAAGGTGGTCCCCTTGCCGGGAACGCTTTCGATCGTGATCCGCCCGCCCAGGTCCTTCACGTTCTGCCGCACCACGTCCATCCCCACCCCGCGCCCGGAGACGCTGGTGATGGTGGCCGCGGTCGAGAAGCCGGGGGCAAAGATCAGTTGGTCGATATCCTCGGGCGAAAGCTGCGCTTCGGGCGCAACGATGCCCTTCTCGACGGCCTTGGCGAGCACCCGCGCCCGGTCGATCCCCTTGCCGTCATCGGTGATGTGGATCAGGATCCGGCCCGATCGCTGTTCGGCGGCAAGGGTCAGGGTGCCCTCGGCGGGCTTGCCGGCGGCCAGCCGTTCTTCAGCGCTTTCGATCCCGTGGTCCACGGCATTGCGGATCAGGTGGGTCAGTGGTTCACCCAGCCGTTCGATCACCGTCTTGTCGAGTTCGGTGGTCTCACCGAACACCTCTAGCTTGACGTGCTTGCCCGTCGATGACGCAAGCTCGCGCAGGATCCGTGGGACGCGGCTGAACACCGAACCGATCGGCTGGGCCCGGATCGACATCGCGCTTTCCTGGATGTCGCGGGTCAGTCCTTCAAGCAGCAACAATTCTTCACCGGCGGTCCCGTCGCCCGACAGGCGCTGCGCCAGCATGGCCTGAGCGATGACCAGCTCCCCAACCGTGTCGATCAGCCGATCAAGCTTGCCCAGATCGATCCGGATCGACTGGCCGGCTGCTGGAGCGGCCGCCGGCGCGGCCGTGACCGGGGCTGCTGGCGCAACAGGGCCGGGCGTGGCCGCGCCTTCGCCCGCATTGCCCGTGTCAGGAGTCGCGGCAGGAGCGGCAGGCGGCAGCGGCACCGCAACGGGAGCCGGCGCGACCCGCTCTTCGATCCGCAAGTCCGGGATTGCGGTCTGGGCGCCCACGGCGATTCCCCAGTCCTCGCGGACGAAATCGAACAGGTCGACAGCCTCGGCTTCGCTCACGTTGTCTGGGATCAACAGGCTGAAGCCCAACCAGCCCTGGCCGGGATCGAGCCGGTCGAGTTCGGGCAGGTGCGACAGGTCACAGGCAATGCAGCGCGCACCCATGGCCGCAAGCTCGCGCATCAGCGCCAACGGCTCGGCACCGTTGCGCATTGAACCAGCATGTGGCCGCAAATGCAGCTGCCAGTCGGCCGGCGCAGGCTCTGCCGGCCCGGTGATGTCATCCAGCAGCGAGTCGAGGTCCAGATCGAGGTCAAAAGCTTCCAGGCCGGCCTCGACCGGGGCCGGTTCGGCTGGCTCATCAGCGGGGCCTTCCGCCTGCGCCGCGCCGCCGCGATTTGCGGCCTGGGCTGCCGTCAGTTCGGCCAGCAAGGCGGCATCATCGGGCGGCACCCCGCCCTCGCGCGCGGCGGTCACATGATCGCTCAGCGTATCGAGCGCCCGCAGCAGCAGGTCGGTCAGCGGCTCGTCGAGCGGAACCGTCCCCTCGCGGACGTCGGACAGCAGGGTTTCATAGGTGTGGGTATAGGCCTGCAGCGCCACGAACCCGAAGGCACCCGCCCCGCCCTTGACCGAATGGACCGCGCGAAAGACCGCGTTGATGGTGTCGGAATCCTGCGTGCCATCGCGGCAGGCCGCCAGGCCCGCCTCGGCAGCGGCCAGCGATTCCTCGCATTCGAGGAAAAAGATCGCCTGGATTTCTTCTGGTGTCACGCCGGTGCCCCTTCGAACAGGTGGGCCGAAAGCCCGGTCAGCTCCGCCGCTTCCTGCAGCGCTTGCGATGGTGTGATGCGCAGCGCCTCATGGCTCTTGCGGGCACTGGCAAGCGTCTGCAGCAGGGCCAGCGAGACCTGGCGCACCGCACCGCCGTCAATCTCTGCAGCGCCGGCACCCAGCGCCTCGATCAGGTCGGGCAGCAGGGCTTCGGCGGCAGCGCGATCGCAGCGTTCGGGCAGTGTGAATTTGGTCATGACAGATCCCGGCACGGTGGAAATCAAAACTCGGCCCAGTCAGCGTCCGGCTCGGCCTGCTTGAGCGCAAGATTGCCGCTGACCTGCGGGGCGGAAGCCACGATTCGGGCCGGCGCAGGCGCATGGTTTGCCGCCCGCGGGGCGGCCTGGCCCGCAACCTTGAACTGTGAAACCAGCCGCAACAGGTTGGCCGTTTCATCGGCCAGCGCCCGCGCCGCAGCGGTCGATTCCTCGACCATGGCGGCGTTCTGCTGGGTCATGCGGTCCATTTCCCCGACCGAGGAATTGACCTGTTTCAGATTGCCGGCCTGCAGCGTCGCGCCATCGGCCATGGACAGGACCAGTTCGCTGATCTCACCGACCCGGCCGACGATCTTTTCCAGCAGCGCTCCGGTTTCACCGACCAGCCCGACCCCGCCTTCGACCTGCTCCGAACTGGTCGTGATCAAGTTCTTGATATCGCGCGCCGCATCGGCCGAACGCTGGGCCAGGGCGCGCACTTCGTTGGCGACCACGGCAAAGCCCTTGCCGGCATCGCCGGCGCGGGCCGCTTCCACCCCGGCATTCAGCGCCAGCAGGTTGGTCTGGAAGGCGATCCCGTCAATCACGCCGATGATCTGCGCGATCTGCTGCGAACTCTGCTCGATCTGCGCCATCGCATCGATCGCCTTGCGCACCACGGCGCCGCCATCGCTGGCCTGGCTGTGCGCCTCGGCAATGGTCGAGCGGATTTCGATCGTGCGGTTGGCGGATTCGGCGATGCTCTGGGTCGCCTGGTTCATCGCCGCGGCGGTTTCCTCAAGGCTGGCGGCCTGGTGCTCGTTGCGCAGCGCCAGGTCATCCGACGCAGCACGGATCTCGGACGAGGCGGTGGCGATTGACTTGATCCCGTTGGATACCCCGCTGATCGTGGCATGCAGCCGTTCAAGCGCCGAATTGAAATGGATCTCGGCGCTCTGGAACTTCACCGGCAGGCCCGCCATGCGCACCGTCAGGTCACCATCGGCCAGCTTTTCTAGCGCCGTGCCAATCTGGTCCAGCATTGCCTCGCGTTCGGTGCTCTCGGCCGTGAAATAGGTCGATACGGCAATGTCCATGTCGAACAGCGCGGTCCGGACCAGCAGCGAAAGCCGGCGCGCCTCGCGGCGCTTCCAGGGCAGCAGGGCCTTCCAGCCCGAAGCGACCATGCCGTGGATCAGACGGTCGAGCACCAGGCCATAGCCGCCAATGTACCACTTGGGCTCAAGCCCGATCCGGGCGTGGACATTGCCGATGGTCTGGGCCCGGCCCAGATAGGCCTGGTTGAACCCATCGCGGAACAGGGTCCGCCAATGGTCGGCCTGGGCTCCGGCGGCCTTGTCCATGTGCGACCGGCCCGAAAAGAAGCCGGAGATTGCCGGATTGGCAGAGACCTTGCCATAAAACGCTGCGAGGGCGTCCTTAAGGTGCGGTTCTACAACCTGGCCAAGCTGCGCAAGATCCGGCCCTACACCTTCAAGGCCATAGAAGCCTACGCGCTGGTTCAGCTCGTCAGTCATACGTCAAACTCCCACCCGTGCCCGATCAGAACTCGCTCCAGTCGTCATCGCCTGCAGTGCTGGTGGCGACGGCAAGGTTGCCCTGGATGACCGGCTGGGCAGCAACCCGCCGGCGTACGGCGCGGGGTGGAAGGGCCACGGGTTCGGCCGACGAAGCCATCTGCATCGATTTGCTCTCGGTGCTGAACTGCGCGACGAGCTTGCTGAGCTCGCCAGCCTCATTCGCCAGACTGCGCGCGGCGGCGGTCGATTCCTCGACCATGGCGGCGTTCTGCTGGGTCATCCGGTCCATATCGCCGACCGCGGAGTTGACCTGCTGAACGGTAGTCGCCTGGGCGCGGGCACCTTCGGCGATCCCCTGGACCAGCTTGCTGATCTCACCCACGCGCGACACGATCGTCTGCAGCAGCGTTCCGGCTTCACCGACCAGCGCCACGCCGCCTTCGACCTGCTTCGAGCTGGTGCCGATCAGTTCCTTGATATCGTGCGCCGCGTCGGCCGAACGCTGGGCCAGGGCGCGCACTTCGTTGGCGACCACGGCAAAGCCCTTGCCGGCATCGCCGGCGCGGGCCGCTTCCACCCCGGCGTTCAGCGCCAACAGGTTGGTCTGGAAGGCAATGCCATCGATCACGCCGATGATCTGGGCGATCTCTTGCGAGCTCTGCTCAATCTGGGCCATCGCATCGATCGCCCGCTCCACCACCTGGCCGCCTTCGCTGGCTTCGCGGTGGGCATCGTCGATCGACCGGCGGACCTCGCCGGCATTGTCGGCCGTGGCGGCGATCGACTGGGTGACCGAATTCATCGCCGCCGAGGTTTCCTCGATGCTGGCGGCCTGCTGCTCGTTGCGCACCGCCAGGTCATCCGATGCGGCCCGGATTTCCGAGGCCCCGGTGCTGACGCTGCGGGCGGTTGCCACAACGCTTTCGATGATCGAGCTGAGGTGCGAGAGCGACGCGTTGAACGTGTTGCGCAGCGATTCATACTGTTCGGCCAGCGGGGTCTGGAGGCGGAAGGCCAGGTTGCCCTCGGCCAGCTGTTCCAGCCCCTTGGTCAGGGTGTTGACCACTTCTTCCTGCTTGGCCGCAGATTCGCGCTGGGCGCGCGAGGCGGCGCGGAACACCTCGATCGACCGGGTCATCTCGCCAATCTCGTCAAGGCGGTGATCATGGGTAATCCCGGCATCAAGGTTGCCCGCAGCCATGGCTGTCATCGTCTGCGCGGTCTGCGCCAGTGGATCGATCGCCAGCCGGTTGAGCAGGCGCATCCCCCACATGATTGCCGCCAGCAGGGCCATGCCCATTGCCGCCAGCAGGGCTATCACGATCCAGCTGGATGAGGTGCTGCTGGCGTAGAGCTGCTTGTTGTACCGATCGGTTATCAAGACCAGCTGGTCGATGTCGGCCCGGTGCTGCTCATAAAGCGATTCCAGCTTATCGTGGGCCTGGTTGATGCGGGCCGGGTCGCCGCTACGGCCAGCCGGGATCATCTCCTCGTTGACCTGCTTCCAGAATTGTTCTGCGTCGGCCGAAATCTTCGTTTCGACAAACTCTCGCAGTTCGGGATCAAGATCCGATTGCTTCCAGAACTCTAGCCGCTTGTCGTGTTCTGCCTGCAACTTGCGCAAGACCTGCGAGTGTTCTTCGGCCTCTTCCGGGTCCGATGCGATCCAGGTCGCCTGCAGCATCGGCTCGACCAGATACAAGGCGGGCGGCAGGATATCGGCCACGAAATTGTTCGTGACCCCGTTCTGGTAATCGAGTGAGCCGCCCAGCCGGATCCGGTTCAATCCGACCCCGGTGGCGACAAGAGTTACTGCCAGGGCACCGACAATCGCGATGCCTCCGATCCGGGTCTTCTGCTTGATGGACTTGCTCATGGAATCGATACCTCTGAAACGACGAACACCTGGCTCTTAGGCAAGTGCCGCGAATGATTGCTTTTTCCGGGCCTAGGGACTTTGCCGGAGTCAGGCGGGGTGGTTACAGCGACAGGTTGAGGCGGAGCGTCGCGACAAAGGCATTGCGCGCGCCGATGCGGTCCGCCTTGCGGATCCATTGCAGGTCCGGCTGGAGCTGAAGCCCTGGCAGGACTTCGTCGGCATAGGTCAGTTCGACCCCGGTCTCGGTCGACCCCATCGGCAGCCCGGCATCGGCCTGGTTGGCGCGGTAGCGGTCCGACAGGTAGGCCTGGTTCATGCCGATCGAAAACACGCCTTCTGGGCGGGATGGCAGGGGGGCAGACCAAAGCAAGCCGGCCTGCCACCCGCCGGTGTAAGGCGTGCTGCGCCCATCGGACACGCCGGCCCGGGCAAATAGCGATAGCGCCTCGCCAAGCGGCTGGTCGAACAACAGATAGGCTCCATAAGCCGTGCGGCGGATTGGATCGCCAAGACCGTCGGTTTCGCGCAGGTCATCCTGCTTGCGGGTATAGGCCCACCCGCCCGCCGCCAGCTTGGTCTTGCCGCTGAAGCCGGCCTCGCCAATCAGCAGGGCACCCTCGGCGAACAACGGGCGGATGCCGGCGCGATCGCCCAGTACGCCCGCTTCGGCGTTGACCGCGGCAAGGTTGAGGTAGGCATCGCCGCTGGTCTGCAAATGCAGCCGGGCGGTCAGCGCGGTCGAGGGAAACAGCGACGGACCATTGGGCCCTGTGGCCGAAAGCTCGGACCCGATCCCGAACGCCGGAGCCAGCAAAAGGGCCGAACTGTCGGTGGTGTAGAATTCGGCATTAAGATCCGAAAAGCCCAGCCGGATCGAGCTGCCCTGCCCGCCAAGCTGCTGTTCCAGATAAAGCTCGAACAGTTTGGCGCGGTTCTCGGCAACTTCGATATTGTTGACGCCCTGCATGGTGGCAGCGCGGTCGTTAGGGCGCGAGCCAAAGCTGGCCAGCGCCTGGCCATGCAGGCTGGCGCCATTCCAACCGGCCAGGGCTTCCAGATCGAGATCGGCTATGATCCGGGTGATGCCGGTCACATTGCTGCCGGGATCAGCCCCGTTCACTGTCGCGCTCAGGTCGACAGTTGCCAGCGCCGAAAGGTCAAGCGGCGACGCCGCCCCCGCCGGCTGCTCCGCCAGCGCGGCCCCGGCCCAACCGATTGCCAAGGCTGCCGCTCCGGCCAGCCCGAATGCCCTGCAAGAAAAGCGCATTATCGCTCACCCCGTTGTCTCGCCCCCCAGCGGGACGATCGCCTAACACACGGATTTTGCGGGCAGACTTTTAAGCTGTCGGGCAACCCGGGCTTAAGGAAAAACCCCGAAGTCGCGATATTCGAAAATTTGCGGGCTTGGCGCTTAGCACCCAAGGCGGAGGCGGCCGATGTGTCGCCGTGCCTCGATATGGAGCTGATCAAGCATGAGCGATGCACGAGTGCTGGTTGTCGACGATTCCGCCGCAATGCGCGCGCTGTTCGCCGATATCCTCGAACAAACCAAAGGCGTGACCGTGGTTGGCATGGCAGTGAACGCCGACGATGCCCGGTCGCAGCTCGATGAAGTCCGGCCGAACGTGATCACGCTGGACGTAGAGATGCCCGGCAAGAGCGGGATCGAATTCCTGCAAGAGATCATGGAAGAGCGGCCAATGCCGGTGGTCATGCTGTCCAGCCACACCCAGAGCGGGACGGAAACCTCGCTGCGCGCGCTCGAACTGGGCGCGGTCGAATGCTTTCCCAAACCGCTCAAGGTATCGCCCGAACAGTTCACCAAGATGGCGGGGAAGCTTGGCAAGATTGTGCTGGCTGCGGCCAATTCGAAGGTCCGTGACCGCCCGCGTGCCAGCACTGGCTCGGTCTCGGCCAAGCCCTTTGACTGGAACGGCAACCTGGTTGCGCTCAGCGCCTCAATGGGCGGGATCGATGCCCTGACCGAGCTCTTCGCCCATTACCCCAAGGATTGCCCGCCAACGATCACCGTGCTGCAGGCCGAGCCGGCACTGGTGGAAAGCTTCATCCGCAAGATGGATGCCGCGCTGCCCTGCGCGATCAAGGCGGTGGAAGATGGCGCCGCGCTTGAACCGGGATCGATCCACATCGCCTATGACCCGGCGCGCCACGTGGTGCTGGAACCCGGCACCCCGCCGCGACTGCGCCTGCTCGATCGCGAATCGGTCGAAGGCGCGCGTCCGTCGGCCACCCTGCTATTCGGCACGATCGCCCGCGCCCAGTTGCCCGCAGTCGGCGCGGTCCTGACCGGCCTTGGCAAAGACGGTGCCCGCGGCCTCAAGCTGCTCCGCGATGCCGGCAGCACCACCTTTGCGCAGTCACCCGACAGCGCCATGGTCAGCGAAGCCCCCGCCGAAGCCATCGCCCAGGGCGCGGCCGAACAGGCGCTCGATATCACCCCGCTGTCCGAAGCGATCCTCGACAAGTGCAACAAGGGGTGATCGCCGCCAGAAGTCAGGCGAGGGCGGCGCTGCAAAGCGCAAACCCGCCCGCCATCGCGGCGACGATTTCATCTGTCATCGTATGGAAATGGTGCCCAGAAGAGGACTCGAACCTCCACGCCCTTGCGAGCGCCAGCACCTGAAGCTGGTGCGTCTACCAATTCCGCCATCTGGGCACGGGGCAGAAGGCCGAAGCGCCGCTGCCGGGTAGGAGGGCGCCACTAGCCGGGGGCTTTGCGGGTGTCAACGGCCCATTGGCGCTTTTGGCAAGACCGTCTCAAAAAGGTTTGGCCCGGGCTTCCCCGCAGTTGCCGAACAGGGCGGCTTTGTGCCAAGGGCGGCGGCGTGAAATCCGGCGCTGCGCCGGGCAAGGGACTGGCAAAGATGGCAAGCAACGGCACCGCGCTCGAAGGCAAACTGATCGTCCTGGTGGGTGGCAGCGGCTTCTTTGGAGCGCATCTGGCACAGGAACTGCTCAGCAATGGCGCGCGGCTGCGCATCGCCAGCCGTAACCCGGAACGCGCGTTCAAGCTGAAGCCGCTGGCGGGCCTGGGCCAGGTCCAGTTCGCCCGGTGCGACATGACCAAGCCGGATTCGCTGGCCCGCGTGGTTGCCGGGGCCGATGCGGTGGTGAACCTGGTCGGCGCGTTTGGCGGCGATCTTGATGCGGTCCAGGGCCGCGGGGCCGGCACCCTGGCGCGGCTGGCCAAGGAAGCCGGCGCAGCGGCTTTCGTCCACGTTTCCGCAATCGGCGCCGATGCCGAGGGCGCCACCGCCTATGCCCGCAGCAAGGCCGCTGGCGAAGCGGCCGTGCTGGCCGCCTTCCCCAAGGCGACGATCCTGCGCCCTTCGGTCCTGTTCGGGCCGGACGATGCCTTCATCAACATGTTTGCCGGCCTGATTGCAGCGGCCCCGGTGATGCCGGTGTTCGGCCCCGCCGCCCCGTTCCAGCCGCTGTTTGTTGACGATGCTGCGCTGGCGGTGGTGGCAGCCCTGGCCGATGCCAAAGCGCACGGCGGCAAGACCTATGAGCTGGGTGGACCGGAAGTGCTGACCATGCTGGAGATCAACCAGCGGATCGCCAAGGCCCAGGGCCGCAGCCGCGTATTCCTGCCGCTGCACGATGCGATTTCGGCCACTTTTGCCACCTTGACCGGCTGGCTGCCGCTGGCCCCGCTAAGCCGCCAGCAATGGCTGCTGCTCAAGGCCGGGAATGTTGTTGCCCCCAAGGCCAAGGGTTGCAAGGCGCTGGGCATTGCGCCGCGTCCGCTCGGCCTGTTCCTTGATCGCTGGATGGTCCGCTATCGCAAGCACGGCCGCTTTGGCGAGAAGACCACCGCGGCCTAAGGCCTAAGCGTTGACATCACCGTAATGGCTGGGCGGCTGGATCACTTCCATCCGCTCTGACAGCAGCGGGCGGAAACTGGGGCGGCTCTTGAACACCGCATACCAGGCTGCGGCCTGCTCGTGGCCTGACCAATCGAGCCCACCCAAGTAATCGGCGACCGAAATCTGCGCCGCGGCGGCCAGATCGGCCAGGCTCATCGTCGCGCCGGCCAGCCAGGGGCGGTGATCGACCAGGTGATCGATGTAATAGAGATGCTCGTGCGCCAGCTTCATCGCCTCGCGCAGCACGCGCGAATCGGGTGACTGGCGATAGATCAGGCGCTTCTTCATCCGCTCATGCAGCAGCGGCGCGGTGACATCGCCAAAGAAGTTTTCGTCAAACAGGGCAAGCAGCCGCCGGATTTCAGCGCGGTTGGTTGCCGTGCCGTTGATCAGCGGCACCTTGTCGACCGTTTCCTCGAAATATTCGCAGATCGCGCGGCTGTCGCACAAAGTAATGCCCTTGGCCGGATCGTGCAGCACAGGGGTGCGCCCCGCCGGATTAAGCGCGAAAAACTCGTCGCGCCCTTCCCACGGATTTTCACGCCACAATTCGTAAGCGATGCCTTTTTCGCTCATCAGCAGCCGAACCTTGCGGCTGAACGGACAGAGGGGGAATTGGTAAAGCTGCCACATGGCTTATTGCCATGCCCAAGCGAAAGCGCCCCGTCCACCGGAGTACGGGGAACGGGGCGCAAAAAGCGGGGGAAAGGTCAGGTCGGGGCAAACAGCCTGGCCCTGCCCGCGTCGCTTGGGTCTTGGGCTTAGGCCGGAATAGATTGACGCGGGCTGAACGATACCGGCGCACGAACCGCCTGGTCCGTTCTGGCAAGCCGTGCTTCGATCCCTTGCCATAACCGATCCAGCGCACGGTCGGGTAAGGAATCGGGCGCAAAGCTGGCCAAGGGCGCACGGCGCACCGCCACCTGTTCGATCTGCGCCGCCAGCGGCACGGCCGGCCAGTTCGCCCCTGCGCCATGGCGCACTTCGCGATGCAACTCCCGGCGGCAGTTATACATCGAAAGCACCGGCAGGATCGGTGCATGCCGGTGATACAGTCGCCCCAGTTCTTCTCGCAATTGGTCAAATGCGCGAAGCGAGAGCGGTGACGGCGGAAGCGGAACGATGATTGCATCGGCTGCCCATATCGCCTGCTCGCTGACCGCAGAGAGACCCGCCGGACAATCCAGGACAATCCGCTTGTACTCGCTTCGCAGCAGGCTGGTCATTTGCTGGAGCCGCCGGGCACCGCACCGTGGCAGGATTTGCGGCAACTGCCGCAAGCTTGGATCGGCCGGAATTACCGACAGTCCCGGAACGCTGCTTGCGGATATCGCCTCGCGCGGGCGACCATCGCGCTGAAAGATGGCCGCGGCACGCTGGCGTTGCGGTTCCCCCACCCCAGTCAGAAACGACGCGCCGCCCTGTGGATCAAGATCCCACAGCAAGGTGGGCCGCGCGCCAGTCTGCGCCCAGCGCCAGGCTAGTTCGGTGGCGAGCGTGGTCTTGCCCACCCCGCCCTTGATGGAGAAGACGGTGATTACCGCCATGGCTTGCGACCCCAAATGGAATGATCCGTTCATTGGGGAAAATACTAGTAAAAGCAACAGTATTAACTGCGCCCCCCAGCAGTTGCGCTGCGGAGATGATCGGGGGCGCCAGCCAATCAGAAGTTTCCGCGCAACAACACGCTGAAGATCGGGCCGATCAGCCGGTCGCGGTGCTCGGTGAACTGGATCGCGGAACTGGTTCGCCGCCCCGCCCAGACCGTCCGATCAAACCGGTTGCGGCCGTTTAGCAGGTTGCCCGCCGTAGCCCGCAAGGTCAGGCCAAAGACGTCCTTGTGCTCAACAAACACCCCGGCGAAGGTTGGCCCTTCATAGGCCTGCCCGACTTCGCCAAGCCGATAATAGTCTTCGAAGTGGTAATTGTTAAAGTTGAAGCCATAGGCGATCTTGCTGCCAGGAATGTCGTGGCGATAGCCAATCTCCAACATGCGGTCCTGAATTTCGCTCATCGGTCGGGCCATGCCGGTCAGCGGATCGCGCACCCGGGCGCGTTCCAGCTGTAGCTTGACGTCCAGCTTGGCGCCCCTGATCCCCAGCGGAGCCAGCTCGATCGTGCTGGTCCAATCGATCCCATAGCGCCGGCCGCCATCCAGATTGCCAGGACTTTCGCCGCTCGCGCCAATGGGAATGAAGTCAACCAGATCCTGAATATGGCTATCATAGAGCCGCAGCGTCGTGCTGCCCCATTTGCCGAGCGCTTTCTTGGATTCCAGCTCAAACTCCCAGCTTTGCGGCGGCACCAGCTGGTCGTTGCCGACATTGGTGTTGTTCTCGCCCAGGAAAACCCGCGCCAGAAAATCCCCGAAGTTCAGCTGGCCGACCCGGCGGCGCGCCTTGAACGAGAGGTCCAGACCCTTTGCCGGTGCCCAGGCCAGCGCAATCGAACCCTTGGGGCGCCAGAATTCGCGAACCACCGGCTGGACACCGCCCGTTTGCGAAAGGCGGGAAAACTCACCCCCCAGCGTCGCCTGGAGCGAGAGGTTTGAGGCCAGCGGCCGACTGTAACTGAGGATCCCTTCATAGCGATCCTCCTTCACGCCGCCGGTACCGTCCGGGAAGGGAACGGGCACAAAGGTGCCGGCTGGTTCCAGTGATGCCAATTCAGCTGCGATGTTCAGCTTGTTGTAGGCCGCCTCGGCTGACACTTGCCAATCGGCGCCTCCTGCCTTCCAGCCATATTCGGCCCGCGCGATCGTCTCGCTAAAGTCCTGCTGCTGGTGAAAGCGGTCCCCGGTCTGCGGGCGGTTGTCGGCGTAAGTGAAAACGGATTCGTTAGTGCTGGGGCCATTGTTGCCCCGCGCCAGACCAATCAGCTTCAGCTGCCCGCCCGCCAGCTTGAAGGCCAGATCCCCGCCCAGCTCGAAATTGGCGCCTTGCTCCTTCTCGCGATAGCGGCGGCTGCGGTTTACGCCGCCAGGCAGTTCGCGTTCGTCATCCAGCTTATAGCGGAACCAATAGTATCGGTAGCTGCCGCTAAGGTTGATCAGGGTGTCGTTGCCAGCATCGATCTTTGCTGCCAGCGAGACCTTGGGCTGATCGAAGTTGGCGGTGATCACATCGTCACGACGCTCAATCAGGCCGCCATCGGGCTGCTGGATCAGTGTTTCACCCCCGGCCCCGCCGCGGCTGGAAAGGTTGGACAGACCAACCGTATAGTCAACCCGCCCAGCTTTGCCGCTGAGCGAGCTTTCGAACCGGTTGAACAAAGGATCGGTAAAATGCGGGCGCGCTTCGAAGCGATAGGCAAAGTTGCCGCTGATCCCATCGGACTTGACCACCAGGTTGGCGACCTGCCCGGTCAGGCCCGGCACCTCGAGCGTGGCGGCATCGACCAGTTCGATCCGGACAACGTTCTTGGCCGCGATACGTCCAAGTTGGGTAAAGGTATCCTCGCTCTTGCCCGTCAAGCGCTGGCCGTTGACCAGTACGTTGGCCGTGGCCTGACCCAACCCGCGCTGACCGCCATCATCGCGGATCGCAAAGCCGGGCACCTGAACCAGCATTTCCAGAGCGGTACGGGGGGAGAAGCGGGTGAAGAATACGGCCTCATAAACCTGGCCACCATTGTGCGCAGAGCTGCCCTCGGCCGCCGGAACTGCCGCCGCCTCTTCTGCCCAGGCCGGAGCACAAACCGTTGCCAGAATTGCCGAACCGGCCAGCAGTGCCGGCCGGATCATTTGCCGTAGCGGCATTAAAAATCCCCACCCGTTAACAACTTAAAGGTGATCTATAGGGCTAATACGCCTATTCGCGAGTACACCTCGACCAGCGACATAAACCCGGCGATGAACGGCAAGCAGCGCGATCACTGCGCGGGTGCTAGCGCGCCGGGGCAGCGGGCAGGTTTGCGTCCAGCATGGCCAGGCACGGCGCCTTCAACGCAGCGCGGCTGTTGCCGGTTCGCAGGCTGGCAACCTCGGTCTGCAGCAGCGCCTGCAAGGCCGGGCGATCAAGCTTGCCGGCATCCATTGCCCTTGCGCTTACCCGGACGAAAAATTCGCGCCCGCGCTGCACCAGCGGCGGCCAATCGCCGGCTCCCTGCCGCGTCTGCTCCGCGGCAACGATCGAAAACAGGGCCGCGCAGCGCAGGCCCGTATGCAGTTCTGGCGGCAATTTGGGGGCTGCGGCTTGGGCCGAGAGTGGCGCGGCCAGGAGGGCCAGCAAGGACAAGGGAAGCTTCATCGCAGCAGGTCTAGCAAGCGTAAGCTGAACGCCAGCCGATCAACCCATCCAGGCCGCAACTTCGGCCGCCACGGCATTGGCGGCCCGGTTCAGCGCCGGGGCAATCGCCTGCGGCTTGGCAGATACGCCGGAAATCACGCTTTCAAACCGGCGGGTCTCAACTGCTCCGCCGCGGGCGCTGCGCACCGCTTCGAACCGCACAACCACCGCCTGCTGCGCAGCGTCATAGCCCATATCGACCAATCGCCCGCCCAGGCGGTGCGCAGCCGGACCAGCCGTGCCATCGTCTTCCAGCACCAGTCGCTTGCCCGAGGCGCGCAGCGTTTCCGCCAACAGGCCGCGGAACTGGCGCGCCGGGCGTTCAACCCAGGCGGCATCGGCCAGATAGGCAATGCTTGAACCGTTGACGCGCACCGGCACGCGCAGCACCGCCAGCTTGCGATCAACCTCGGGCTCAAGCACCAGCAAGGCATCGTCCTGGGTGCCGATCATCCCGGTTCCAGCAACGGGCGATTGTGTCGCCGTCAGCGAAATCAGTGTGGCCGGCGGCGTGCTCCCGCCCAGACCAATGCACCCGCCCAGCAACAGCGGCAGCGCAGCAGCGGCAAGGCCATACGGCAGACGAAGGGTCATTGCTTGTACTCCGGCAGCTTGTTCCCGCCAAGCAGCGCGGCTGCACCGCGGTCGTCGATCTTCTCGGTCAGATCGCGCAGCGCCTTGCTGGTGGCGCGCAGGTCGCGCATGGCGGCTTCGGCCTGCGGCAGGGTCTGGTCATTCAGTCGCTGGGTCGCCGGGCGGGCGCTGGCAAGCGTAGCCTCCAGTTCCTTGGCGGCATTGCTGGCTGACCGCAGCGTGGTGCGCATGTCGCGCGCCAGCGTTTGGCCATCGCCACCCAGGAATTCGTTGGCATTGTTGGCCACTTTCTCAAACTCACCCAGCGTCGTGGTCGCTTGCTTAAGCGTGGCCTGCAGTTCAGTCAGCGTGGTCTGCACCTGCGGCGAAGCATCGGCGAGGCTGCCGGTCATCCGGTCGGTATTGGCCAGGATATTGTCGAACGCCTTCAGGTTCTTGTCGGACAGTGCGGTGTTCAGCCGCTCAGACACTGTCGCCAGCCGATCGAGCAGCACCGGCGCCGAATTGAGCAGTTCGCCTAGCCCCCCGCGCTTGGTGGGGATCACGGGCACGCCCTCTGGCCCCGGTTCGACAATTGGCGCGGCACCCTTCACGGCGCCTTCAAGCTGAATGTTCGAAACGCCGGTGAAGCTGCCCTGCAGCGTGGCCACGGTTCCCTGAAGGATCGGCACGTTTTCGTTCACGGCGATCCGCACCCGGACGAAGCTGGGATCCTTGGTCCACAGCTCGATCCGCTTGATCTGGCCAACCGGCACGCCCGCAAAGGTGACCTGCCCACCTTCCGACAAGCCATCGACCGATTGCTTGAAAAAGATATCATAGGCGGTCTGGCTGGTTTCATTCCAGCGTGCGATCCAGATGATGAAAGCCGCCAGCACAGCCAGCAGCCCCAGCGTAATCGCCCCGACCCAGACAAAGTTGGCTCTCGTCTCCATGACTGCCTAATCCCCTGCCTTTGCCGGCTTGTCCATCGTCTTGTCCGAACGCACGACCTTCTGCTGGGCTGCATTCGCCGCGCGGCCGCGCGGACCGTTGAAGTATTCCTGGATCCACGGGTGATCGAGCTTGAGCAGGTTGGGGATCGTATCAACCGCGATCACCTGCTTGTCGGCAATCACCGCCACCCGGTCGCAGATCTCGTGCAGCGTATCCAGATCGTGGGTAATCAGGAACACGGTCAGCCCCAGGGTATCCTGCAGTTCCTTGGTCAGCGCATCAAACGCGGCCGCACCGATCGGGTCGAGCCCGGCGGTCGGCTCATCCAGGAACAGCAGTTCGGGATCAAGCGCGAGCGCGCGGGCCAGGCCGGCGCGCTTTTTCATCCCGCCAGACAGTTCGGCCGGATACTTGTTGGCCGCATCCTCGGGCAGGCCGGACAGGACCACCTTGAACCGGGCAATCTCGCGGCGCAGGTCATCACTGATTTCGGGATAGAATTCGCGCAAAGGGACTTCGACGTTTTCGGCCACGGTCAGGGTGGAAAACAGCGCCCCGCCCTGGAACAGCACGCCCCAGCGGCTGCGGATGTCGATATCGTCATCGTCGCGGGCGGCGGTGATGACATCGCCCAGCACCTCGATCCGCCCCTCGGTCGGCACCTGGAGGCCGATGATCGAGCGCATCAGCACCGATTTGCCGGTGCCCGAGCCGCCCACCACGCCGATAATCTCCCCCCGCCGGACCTTCAGCGAGAGGTTCTCGTGAATCACCTGTTCGCCAAAGGCATTGCGTACGCCTTCAACGATGATCGGATAGTCGCCCTTGAACGGCCCCGGCATCCGGTTGTGCGCGGCCTCGGCCACGTCTTCGCGGATGTCCTTGATGTCCTCGCTCATCCCCAGCCCACTTCGGTAAAGAACACGGCGAAGAAGGCGTCGAGGACGATCACCATGAAGATCGCCTGGACCACGGCCATGGTTGTGCGCAGGCCCACCTCTTCGGCGTTGGCCTTGACCTGCATACCCTGGTAGCAGCCCGACATCGCCACGATCAGCCCGAAGAAGGGTGCCTTGACCAGCCCGACCCAGACATCGTGCAGCGGCACTACTTCCTGCACCCGCATCAGAAAGGTCATGAACGGGATGCCCAGCGTGAAGGCGGAAATGAACGCCCCGCCAACAATCGCCGCGATCGCGGCGTAGAAACCCAGCAGCGGCATCATCACCACTGACGCCAGGATGCGCGGGATCACCAGCGCCTCGACCGGAGAGACCCCGATCGTGCGCATCGCGTCGATTTCCTCGGTCAGCTTCATCGTCCCAATCTGCGCGGCAAAAGACGAGCCCGATCGGCCCGCAACCATAATCGCGGTCATCAGCACTCCCAGTTCGCGCAAGGCGATCCGCCCGGTCAGGTTCACCGTCAGCATTTCCGCCCCGAACTGCGAAAGCTGGACCGCGCCCTGCTGGGCGATGACGATCCCGACCAGGAAGCTCATCAGCCCGATGATTCCGAGGGCCGATATCCCCACCAGCTCGGCCTGGCGCACCACAGCCAGCCAGCGCATCCGCGACGGGCTGCGCACAATGCTCCACCAGGCGACCAGCACCGCCCCAAGGAAGCCAATTCCCTGCACCGCCCCTTGCGCCCAGGTCGCGACCAGCCGGCCCACCCCTTGCGCGGTCCGCTGCGCTGGTGGCAATTGTTCGGCGCCCTGCTCACCGTGACCTTTGGACTTGCTCACGGCGGCGATCAGGCGCTGCGCCTTATTGCTCGCACCAACAAGTTCGGCGTTATGGTCGCGCAGCAGGCGCCAGACAGTCCAGGCACCCACGGTGTCGATTTCTGGCACGGCTGCAAGATCTATGGCGGCGATTTCACCCCCACGCTCGCGCAGAGCGCGGTCGACCACCCCGATCGATGAAACCGTCAATGGCCCGGACAGCGCCAGCACGGGCCGTCCGTCATCATCCTGTTCGATGGTAAAGTCAGCCCAGACGCGCATCGCCCCTATGGTGCGGGAAAAAAGCCGCGCCGACAAGGGAAGCTGGTCTGATTGGCGGGCTTACCCGCCTTGCGCGGTGAAGCTGGCGCTGGCAAAGGCCCCGAACGATGACCGAAACAACGCATAGCTCCGAACTGCCCAAGACTTTCGACCCCGCCGGTATCGAGGCGAAGTGGTACGCGCATTGGGAAAGCAACGGCCTGTTCCGCCCGGAACGCCCGGACGCGCAGCCCTTTACCATCGTCAATCCGCCGCCGAACGTCACCGGCAGCCTGCATATCGGCCACGCGCTGGACAATACGCTGCAGGACGTGGTGATCCGCTATGAGCGGCTGCGCGGCAAGGATGCGCTGTGGGTGGTCGGTACGGACCACGCCGGGATCGCCACGCAGATGGTGGTCGAACGGCAGCTGGAACAGCGGCAGGACAAGCGGACGAACTACACGCGCGAGCAGTTTGTCGACAAGGTCTGGGAATGGAAGGCCGAAAGCGGCGGCACGATTACCCGCCAGCTGCGCCGCCTGGGCTGTTCGATGGACTGGTCCAGAGAACAGTTCACCATGGACCCGCACTTCACCCGCGCCGTGGTGAAGGTCTTCGTCGATCTCTACAACCAGGGGCTGATCTATCGCGACAAGCGGCTGGTCAACTGGGACCCCAAGCTCAAGACCGCGATCTCTGACCTTGAGGTCGAGACCCGCGAGGTCAAGGGCGGCTTCTGGCGCTTCCGCTATCCCTTTGCCGATGGCTCGGGTCATGTCGAAGTGGCCACCACCCGCCCCGAAACCATGCTCGCCGACATGTGCGTGGCGGTGAACCCAGAGGACGATCGCTACAAGGCGGTCGTCGGCAAGGAAATCCTCCAGCCGATCACCGGCCGCCGCTTCAAGGTGGTGGCCGATGAACACGCCGATCCCGAACTCGGATCAGGTGTGGTCAAGATCACTCCGGGGCATGACTTCAACGACTTTGAAGTTGGCAAGCGCGCCGGGATCAAGCCGGCCGACATGCTCAACATGTTCGATGCCGAAGCCCGCGTGGTCCAGACCGCCGATGGCATGGTGCCCGAAAAGTACCTTGGGCTCGAACGGTTTGCGGTGCGCGAGATGATCGTGGCCGACATGAAGGACGCCGGGTTCCTGATCCCGCACGTTACCAAGGACAAGGATGGCGAAGAGGTTCAGGCCGATTTCGAACCCCGCACGATCCAGACCCCGTTTGGCGATCGCGGCGGCGTGGTGATCGAACCCTGGCTGACCGACCAGTGGTACGTCAACGCCGAGCACCTGGCCAAGGCCCCGCTTGAAGCCGTTCGCAGCGGCGCGATCGAAATCGTGCCCAAGACCTGGGAAAAGACCTTCTTCAACTGGATGGAAAACATCCAGCCATGGTGTGTCTCCCGCCAGCTGTGGTGGGGCCACCGCATTCCGGCGTGGTATGCCGAGGACGGCGAAGTTTTCGTGGCCGAGACCGAGGAACAGGCCCAGGCGCTGGCCGGCGGCAAGGCCCTGATCCGCGATGACGACGTCCTCGATACCTGGTTCTCCTCCGCGCTGTGGCCCTTCGCCACGCTCGGCTGGCCGGACCAGACCGACCTCGTAAAGCGGCACTACCCCAATGACCTGCTGATTTCCGGCTTTGACATCCTGTTCTTCTGGGATGCCCGCATGGCCATGCAGGGGCTGCACTTCATGAAGGAAGTGCCGTGGAAGCGGCTCTACCTGCATGGGCTGGTGCGCGCCGCCGATGGCCAGAAGATGTCCAAGTCCAAGGGCAACGTGGTCGATCCGTTGGGCCTGATCGATCAGTACGGGGCCGATGCGCTGCGCTTCTTCATGTGCGCCATGGAAAGCCAGGGCCGCGACGTGAAGATGGATGAAAAGCGGGTTGAAGGGTACCGCAACTTCGCGACCAAACTTTGGAACGCCGCCCGTTTCTGCCAGAGCAACGGCATCGGCGCGAGCCACGCGGTCGCCGCGCCAGCCTCCACCTCGGCCGTCAACAAATGGATCATCGGCGAAGTTGTCGAAACCCTGGCCGAGCTCGACAAGGCCATGGCCGACCTGCGCTTCGATGCCGCGGCCAATGCGGTCTATCACTTCGTCTGGGACCAGTTCTGCGATTGGTACATCGAACTGATCAAGGGCCAGTTCGACGCCGAGACCAAGGCCGTCGCCGGCTGGGTGCTCGACCAGATTCTGGTCATGCTGCACCCCTTCATGCCATTCGTCACCGAAGAGCTGTGGTCCAAGCTGGGTGATCGCCCGGACCATCCGCTGATCACCGCGAGGTGGCCGCAGCCGGGTGCCAGCGTCGATGCTGCCGCCAAGGCCGAGGTCGACTGGCTGATCGCGCTGATCGGCAACCTGCGCACCGCCAAGAACGAGCTGGGCATTGCCCCCGGCGCCAAGCTGGACGCCTTCCTGCCCGAACCTAGCGCCGCGACGCGCGGAATCATCGAACGCAACCCGGCAGCGATCGAACGGCTCGCCCGGCTAAACGGCATCCGCTTTGAAGCGGCCCCGGCTGGCGCCGCCATGCAGGTTGGTGCCGGCGATGCCAATGTGATCATTCCGCTGGAAGGCGTGATCGATATTGCCGCCGAAAAGGCCCGCCTGGCCAAGGCGCTGGAAGTTTCGACCAAGGAGGCCAAGAGCCTGGAGGGCCGCCTCTCCAACGCCGCCTTCGTCGAGAAGGCCAAGCCCGAAGCCGTCGAAAAGGCCCGCGCCGACCATGCCATGCACCAGGCTGAAGCCGAACGCCTGGCAGCGGCGCTGGCGCGTCTGGGGTAAGCATAAGCCTGTTCCCCCTCCCCTGAAGAGGAGGGGGCCCAAGCTCTGCCCCTGTCCTACTCGGCCCAAATCTGCCAAGGACGCAACGCCATGCCGATGACGTTTACCTGTCCTGCGCCCTTTTTTTCCGCCCACGCGGACAAGGCGGACCGTTTCCGCACTATTTCTGGCGATTTTTCGGTAGTTTCGGCCTGTTGGGAAATGTGGACTCAGTGTCCACTCTGTCCACTTCAGGGTAAGGCTGCGCCATGCTGACGCTTGCCACCACAACCCCCGGTGAGCCCGAGATCTTCGCCTCATTGCAGGGCGAAGGCCCCAGCATCGGCCGCCCGGTCGCCTTCGTGCGGCTATCGCGCTGTAACCTGGCCTGCACCTGGTGCGACACGGCCTATACCTGGCGGTTCGAAGGCGATAACCGTCCGCACCGCGATGGACTGAGTTTTGAGCGCAAGGCCAACCAGGTGATGCTGGAAGAGGCCGAGGTCGCCGCGCGGATCATGGCGCTGGGGCAGGACCGGCTGGTCATCACCGGCGGCGAACCCCTGCTGCAAGGGGCCGCGCTGGCGCGAATGGTCGCCCTGCTGGACGGCATGACCGTGGAGATCGAAACCAACGGCACCGTTGCCCCGCACCCGGCGCTTGATGCGCTGGTCAGCCAGTACAATGTCAGCCCGAAACTCAGCCATTCGGGCAATCCCATTGACTCTGCACAGATTCCCGAGCGTCTGACCGAGTGGATTCAAAAACCTCAAGCCTGGTTTAAGTTTGTCGTGGCAACTCCGGCTGATGTCGACGAAGTGATCGCGCTGATCGAAACGCACGGCCTGCCGCGTGAGCGCGTTTTTGTGATGCCCGAAGGAACGGACAGCACCACCCTGCGGAGCCGGGAACGCTGGCTGGCACCGCTGGCGCTTCAACGTGGGCTCCGCCTGTCCGACCGGATGCACATCCACCTTTATGGAGATACCCGCGGGACATGAGCGACGCACCCACGGCAACCGGCCCCCTGCGGGGCAACCTGACCCAGGGGCCACTGACGCGGACCTTGCTGGTCTTTGCCCTGCCGCAACTGATCGGCAATGTACTGCAAAGCCTGAACGGATCGATCAACGCGATCTGGGTTGGGCAATTGCTGGGGGATGAGGCGCTGGCTGCCACGGCCAATTCGAACATCCTGATGTTCCTGCTGTTCGCGCTGGTCTTTGGCTTTGGCATGGCGGCAACGGTGCGGATCGGCCAGGCCTGGGGCGCAAACGATGTGATCACCGCCCGGCGCATACTGGGTGCGGCGCTGGGGCTGACGGGCGCGATCTCGCTGGTCATGGCCACCCTGGGCATCCTGTTTGCGGACAAGGTGCTCGATCTGCTCGCCACCCCTGGCGCGGCCCACGATCAGGCGCTGGCCTATCTGCGGGTGGTGTTCATTGCCAACCCGATTGCGACGATCACGACGATGATCGCCATGAGCCTGCGCGGAGCAGGCGATGCGGCGACGCCGCTGCGCTTCATGATCCTGGCCACGGTGCTGGACGTGGCGCTCAATCCCGTACTGATCCTTGGCCTGGGCCCGGCACCCGCACTCGGCATCGCCGGATCGGCCTGGGCGACCGTTATTGCCACCAGCATCGGCTTTGTCGCCATGATTGGCTGGATCTATGCCAAGGACCTGCCGCTGCGGCTGCGCGGGGCAGAACTGGCCTGGCTGTGCCCGCGTTGGCAGGAAACGCAGTACCTGCTCTCACGCGGGCTGCCGATGGGCGCCCAGATGCTGATCATCTCGGGCGCCGGGGTCATCATGATCGGACTGGTCAACCGCGAAGGGCTGGTCACCGCCGCGGCCTATGGCGCGCTGCTGCAAATCTGGAACTACATCGGCATGCCGGCCATGGCGATCGGTGCGGCGGTCAGCGCCATGGTGGCCCAGCACATCGGTGCCGGGCGCGAGGACCGGGTCGATGCCATCAGCCGGGCCGGAAGCCTGGCCAACCTGGCGATGACCGGGCTGATGATCGCGGCGCTCGTGCCGTTTGACCGGCCGGTGCTCGAACTGTTCTTGGGCGCCAGCAGCCCGTCGGTGGCGGCGGCGCTGCATATCCAGGACCTGGCGATCTGGACCTACCTGCCGTTCGGCATCACCATCGTACTGTTTGGCACCCTGCGGGCCTATGGCGTGATCTACGCCCAGCTCGCCGTGCTGTTCACCGCCATGTATGCCGTGCGGCTGGGGGCCTATTACCTGCTCTATCCGGTGCTTGGCCCGGATGCGCTGTGGTATTCGTTCCTGCTCAGTTCGGTCACTTCGCTGGCGCTTACGCTGCTGACCTATTTCAAGCTGCCGTGGCGCAAGCGGATGCTGGCGCGGATCATTTCGGCACGCGAAGGTGTGCCGGCGTGATCCGCTTCACCGTCCCTGCGCGCGCCAGCGCTGGACGGTGCGCTGGACCATTTCCTCTTCCCCGCCGGAGTTGCGCCAGAGCTCGCTGATCGAAGGGTCGGCAGAGGCGGGGCGCTTGACCTCTTCCAGCTCATCGAAGGCAACGCGGATCGGGATCGAAACGCCTTCGCCGCAGATGATGCATTCGCGGTTGCGCAGTGCGGGAATCGAATCGAGGAAGCCCCGCGCCCCTTCGGGCATGGCGGCCTTGACGAAGGCCTGATCGCGATCGTTGTTGAGGCGCATCGAGATGATCGTGCCGCACTGCGATAGTACGCCTTCGGCCAGGTCGGACGGACGCTGGGTGATCAGACCCAGGCTGACGCCGTACTTGCGCCCTTCCTTGGCAATGCGCCCCAGGATCCGGCCAACCGAAGAGCCATCGGCGTTCTTCTCGTTCGGAACATAACGGTGGGCTTCTTCGCAGACCAACAGGACCGGCCGGGTCTTCTCGTCCCGCGCCCAGATCGCAAAGTCAAAGACCATGCGGCTGAGCACGGCCACGACAGTTGCCGTGATATCCGATGGCACGCCGGAGACATCGATAATCGAGATCGGCTTGCCCCGGCTGGGCAAGCGGAAGATCTTGGAGATGAACTCCGCCATGGTGTCGCCAACCAGCATGCCAGAGAACATGAACTGAAAGCGCGGGTCAGCCTTCAGCTCATCGATCTTGGTCTTGATCCGCATGTAGGGGGCCGATGACGTCGACTTGTCGAGCTTGCCCATTTCGGTCTGGATCAGGTTGGTCAGGTCTGAAAGCAAATAGGGGATCGGGCTGTCGACAGTGATCTTGCCCAGCGATTCAGCCAGACGGTTCTTGGATCGTGCCGCGAGCAGGCACTTGCTGAGGATGTCCATGTCCTCTTGTCGGTCGTTGCCGCTGGAGGTCAGGAAGACTTCGCAGTGCTCCTCGAAGTTCATCAGCCAATAGGGCATCTGCAGGTTGGAAACGTCGAAGATCATGCCCGTCTGCTTGAACGCGGCCGAATACTCGCCGTGCGGGTCGATCATCACGATGTGCCCTTCAGGCGAGCTCTCGCAGATTCGGTGAAGGATCAGCGCCGCGCTGGTCGATTTGCCGGTACCGGTAGAGCCAAGCAGGGCGAAATGCTTACCCAGCATGGCATCAATGTACATCCCGGCGCGGATGTCCCTGGTCGGGAAGACAGTGCCAACCTGGATCGAGGAGCGACCATCACTGGCATAGATCTGCCTCAGGTCGTGGCTGGTCGCCGGGTAAACCAGGGCGCCAGGGATTGGGTAATGGGTAACACCGCGCCGAAAGGAATGGATCCGCCCCGTCAGGCGCTCTTCATCGCCCTCTCCGAGGAAATCGATCTGAGCCATGATCCCGCCCGGTGTTTTGGCATCCTGGCGCTGGGTGCGGACCGAGGCCAGCAGCCAGCCTTTGCCAACGCGGATCTTGACCTGGCTGCCAACCTGACCGGCCAACGCCACAGACGGATCGAAATCATCGGTGCATTCGTGCAGGCGCTGAAGATCAAGTGCGATGGCGGAACCTGAACCAGCAATTTCAAGAACAATTCCGATGGGTTCGCGCGCGTTGTCGATCTGCTGATCGGCAGCAGGTTCAGCGTCAGGATCGGAAATGTCTTGGTCCGCAGGATTTTCGCGCTGGCCAAAACCGCGGCTCTTGATACTTTCCATGCCCGTGGACCCCCCGCTCGCTGGCGCTGGGGATCGATAGGCTAATACGGTTAAAATGGCCTAAACAAGCGCGAACAGCCGCCCTGCAATAAAGCCCATGCCGACCGAGACAAGCACAGCCAGCAGTCCATAGAGGAAGCCATTGTTATCGGCGAACTCGGCGACCAGTCGCTCAAACCCGACTTTACGAACCTCGACCCGGGCGACAGCAGATGCGACTACGCGGCCTTTGCTGATCGCGAAAGTCTCGGCCGTATAGGTGCCTGTCTGCACCGATGAAGGCAGCCTGATCCGAGCCTGGTACAGGACCTGCTCGCTGACCCGCACGCCATGCGGGTCTTCCTTGAAGAGCCCCTCACGGACACGGCGCTCAACCAGGCCCGCAGAAAACCGACGCTGCTCTGTTGGGTCAAAAGCCCCGATTGGAGAAAGCTGGAGCCAGGGCAGGCCAAGTTCGTAAATCGCCGCCGTCTTTTGATCGACGATCCTGTCGATCGGCTTGGACGAAGCCACTGCAAAGAACGCAGGAGCTGAGCGGAATTCCGCGCTTTCTGCGTTGACCCAAATGCCCGCAAGCCGCTGCTTCTCGCGCAAGACAATCGAATTTGTCGGTCCTTTGAGCACAACGACAATATCGTAGTCCTTCCCGGCACGAGATCCTTCGGGCGTCAGGATCGCGCCGTAAAGCAGCAGTTCAGTACCGGTGAAACCCTGGCGCACCTGGATTTCATGCTGCGAAACCTCTGGCACCAGAATCGGATCACGCGCACCGCCCAGCAGGATGAGGCACAGCAAGGCAAGCAGCGCCCTCACAGCGGGGAGTCCGTGTAAATCTCGTCTGGCTGCCAAGCGAGACCGATCAACATGCGCAGCGCGATCAGCAAAACTATCGCGGCAAGGACAAAGCGCAGCCGCTCTGCCGGTAACTTTTGTGCCAGCTGCGTGCCGATCTGGGCCCCGGAAACCGAACCAATCAGCAGCAAGATTGCCAGTACGATGTCGACCGCTTTGGTGGTCAACGCATGCATCATCGTCGTGATCATGGTCACGAACAGGATCTGGAACAGCGACGTGCCAACCACGACGTTGGCGCTCATCCCCAGGATGTAGAGCATCGCCGGAACCAGCACGAAGCCGCCACCGATCCCCATCAACATCGTCAGCACGCCGGTAAACATGCCCAGCAGCAGCGGTGCCAGCGGCGAAATGTAGAGGCCCGAGCGATAGAACCGCCAGCGCAGCGGCAGGTTGGCGACCATCGGATGATGGCGGCGCTTGCGCGCGGGCAAAGGCACCCCGGTCCGCTGCGCCTTGACCGCCTGCCAGCTTTCGCGGGCCATAAGGGTGCCGATCGTACCCAGCAGGCCGACGTAGAGCAGGTTGATGACGATATCGATCTGGCCCCATTGCTGGAGCACCCGGAACAGGATCGCCCCGATCCCGGTGCCAACCACGCCGCCTGCAACCATTACCGTACCCATATGATAATCGACACCGCCGCGCCGCGCGTGAGCAAAAACGCCGGATACCGATGCCCCGGTCACCTGGCTGGCGGCCGAAGCCGCGGCCACCGTGGGCGGGATGCCATAGAAGATCATCAAAGGGGTGGTCAGGAACCCGCCGCCCACGCCGAACATGCCAGACAGGATACCGGTCAGCGCGCCGAGCGCGACGATGACCAGGCCGTTGACCGCCAGGTTGGCAATGGGAAGGTAGACGTCCATCTGCGGGCCATGGCTAGCCCAGCAGGGCGGCGGAAAAAAGGCGCAAGACCCTAGAAACCTGCGGACAGCGTGATTGCCGGACCGGATTGGGGGGCAGCATTGCCTGCAGCACGCAGCCGCCAGTCCGCAGAAAAGCGCCCCTGACCGCCGCCGATCGCGAAATCAAGTGTCGCGGTTGGCCCCACATCAAGCCGGCTGGCGCCTTTCTGCGCGCCGCCCCAACTGCCAAGCCCGACCCGCAATTCGCCGCGGCCCAAAGGCACAAGGCGCTGCTCGATCCGCAGCTGGCCATCGACGAAGGCGGTTGAATCCGCCCCTCCGATCAGGCCAGCCTGGCCATAGGCTTCAGCGGACAGCCCGCCAAGCAGCTCAATTCGCGGCAACTCGGTTATCGCGGCAATCGCTGGGCGAAGGGCCACTCCTGACGCAAACCGGGTCGCGCGCATTTCTGCTTGCAGCGCAACCGGCAGGCCCGCAAGCGGCCGTGCGGCGACACCCAACGCCGCTTCCTCTCCGCGCGGCCTGCGGACCGCGCTGCTGGCCCGCAGGAACAGGGCAGCATGCTGGACGCTTGACGCAGAGAGCCGGTAGCGGAGCACTGCCCCCGCCTGGCTGGCTCCGTAGCTGGGCGAAGGTAGCCCCGCAGCAGTCGGTACCGCACCACCTGAGCGAAGCATGAACCAGCCATCAGCCGACCAGCGGCCCACGGGCTTGGGGAAAGGCCGCGCAGGCCGCGCCGCGCCAAGGTAAGGCTCCGCTTTGCCGCCGGTATCCCCTGTTAGGCGATCCACGACAAAGTCCGGTACGGGCAGGTGAGCCACCCCCGCCATCCAGGCCAGTTGGTGCGCCGCCGCCACCCTTGGGCCGTCAAACCGACTTGCGGGCGGAACGAATTCGAGGTGCGGAGCCGGTTTGACCACCATTGCCGGACCCAGCTGGATGGGAACTGCTTGTGGCGGAGGGGCAAGGACAACTGGCCGTTGGTGCGTCGCCGTCGGCTGGGAGGCAGCCGCCTCGCTCAAAGCCGACGTGTTCGGCGCCACAGTTAAGACTGCAGGCAACATCCGTGCCACTGCATGTGAGACCGGAGCAGGCAGTCCGGGCAGCTCAATCTGCTCCCAAAGCGCCGCGCGCAGGCCAATCCATCCCACCATCATAATGGCCAATACAGCCAATGGTTGTCCGCGCCGCCTGCGCTCTGCAGGCCTGCCGCTCATGCCGCTGCCTCTTGCAAATAGCTGGCCGCCGGGTGGGCGAGATGTTCGGTTTTATCCCAGCCCACAGGATGGCCAGCAAGGCTGCGCATATAGCCAACAATCGCCCTGCGCCCTGCCATAATGGCAATAACATTAGCCACCGGAATGCGCAGCACCGCGCGCAGGCCTTCAGCCCAACCATATTCCTGGCCCACGAACAGCATCCTTAGCAGTGCCCGCCAGGCCAATCCGGCCAGACCGATGCTAAGCAGGATACGGTGAGCCCCTGTCAGCGGCATATGGGGCACAAGGCCAACAATTTGGGTCAGGGCCAACAGGCCATCCAGGGCCAGCAAGGCGTAGGCCGCTGCCAGCACCAACGTGGTCAACGGACCGCGTCGGTCTCGCAGCGTCATCCAGAATTCCAGAGGCTTGGCGCTCCAGCCAAAGCGATCCCACCCCTGGAAGGCAATGCCATGGATCCAGCGCGTCTTCTGGCGAACGGCAGCAGCCAGTTTGTCCGGGAAGCAACTGGCTGTGGCAACAAGACTGCCATCGGCCGCGCGCAACCTCAGAAAGGCGCTGCCGCGACCGGTCTTGGACAGGATCAGTCCCAGTTCGTAATCCTCGGTCAGCGCGTCAGGCGCAAACGGACCAGCGCGCGGCCCCGCCGGTTGCATGTTGACCAGACGCGCAAGCGCGGCCCGCGAGAGCCCGCAACCAACTCCGGCTGCAGGTAAGGCAAGTCCCAGCTCGCTGCGAACGACCATCGCCTTCGCATGACTTTCGGTGAACTCATCGGCATAGTGGCCCGAAATCCAGCGATTGGCTTGGTCGGCTACAGGGCGAACCGGAAGCTGCACGAAATCGACCGCCGCGAGGGCCGCGTCGATTGCCGCCAATGCGTCAGGGTGGACCATGTCTTCGGCGTCGTGCAGCACAACACCACGAAACCGCCTGCCGTCGCGCTTTTCATCCACCTCCAGCGCGGCATAAAGCCGGTTCAAACAGTCCGCTTTGGTGGTTGGCCCGTTCGCATTGACCAGAACCAGCCGCAGCCTTGGATCGTCGCCGGCCGCCTGAATCGCCGCCGCGAGGGTCACCGGGTCATTTCCGTAACAGCCAACATAGAGCCGCAACGCCTCTTGCCGCCAGGTGAGCAGCATGTGACGGATCGTGGTGCCGATCACCGCGCTTTCAGCAAAGGCCGGAATGAAGACTGCAACAGGGCCCGCCAAAGGGGCAACTCCATAGCCGGCAGGCAGCGAGCGGGTCCGCGCCCGCCCGGTCAATTTCAGCCAGAACCATGAAAGATCGATCGCAAGCTCATCAAGCAGGCCAACCGCGAGCCAGAAACCTGCAAAGAGCAAAAGCTCCCGCTCAGCAAGCAGCACAGCTTCCAGCGCCCAGCCGATATCCCCTGCTGATCCTGCCATCATAAATTGCCCGGAGCGCCCCGCCCTGTACGCCAAACATCGGAAGAGTAACAATATTATCCGCGGCTTGCAACGCGCACGCCGATAGGCGATTGGTTGGGTCCATGCACCGCACCCGTAATCCCGCTTCGCGCATCGCCCGCTCCCTTTCGCGGCTGTTTGGTGGTGAAGCTGGGGCTGGCCTGTTGCTGATCCTGTCCGCCGCCTTGGCCATGCTGGCAGCCAATTCCCCGCTCTCCGGAAGCTATCACGCACTGCTGCACGCACCATTGCCCGGGAGCCCGATCGCGAAGCTCGAAACTGCGCATCTGTGGATCAACGATGCGGTGATGGCGGTGTTCTTTTTCGTTGTCGGACTTGAGATCAAGCGTGAATTGCTGATTGGCGAATTGTCGACTCCGGCCCAACGCCGCCTTCCGGTGCTGGCTGCATTGGGCGGCATGGCCGCGCCGGCGATAATCTACCTTGCAGTCGCCGGACGTGATCCAGGCCTGTCCCAAGGCTGGGCGATCCCGGCCGCAACCGACATTGCCTTCGCGGTTGGCGTGCTGGCCCTGCTTAGCAAACGCGCGCCGCCCGCGCTGCGACTGTTCCTGCTGACCGTAGCGATTGTCGACGATCTCGGCGCAGTGGGGATCATCGCCCTGTTTTACACGGCGCAAGTCAAACTCGTCTGGTTGGGCGCTGGCTTTGGCGTGCTGGCCTTGATGCTATTGCTGGCCAGGCTACGGATAAGTCATGCGCTGCCCTATATCCTGCTCGCAATCGTCACCTGGTATTGCGTGCTTCATTCCGGGGTGCATGCAACCGTTGCCGGAGTTCTCGCCGCCTTTATGATCCCGCTGCGGCTGGATCGGCACGGTGACAGTCCGTTGCTGCGCCTCGAGCACGCTCTGGTGCCGTGGAGCGCTTACTTGGTGGTGCCTTTGTTCGGTTTTGCCAATGCCGGCGTCGAACTGGCGAACTCGATTGCGTTTGGTGCGTTACCGCTTGGCATTGCGCTGGGTCTGCTGCTGGGCAAGCCAATCGGCATTCTGGGCGCCATTCTGCTCGCGGCAAAGCTGCGGCTGGCGGAGCCACCTGTCGCCAATCGCCAGCAATTGGCCGGCATGGCCATGCTCTGTGGGATCGGCTTCACGATGAGCCTGTTTATTGGCGCGCTGGCCTTTCCCGGCCAGCAGGCGCTAATTGATGAAGCCAAGATCGGAGTCCTGGCCGGCTCAATCCTGTCGGCGTTTTGCGGCTATGCGCTGCTGCGGCTGGCACCGCAGCGCGACTAGGCCGTTACCAGGTCCCGACATTGGGCATCGATGCCCAAGGTTCCTGCGGCTCGAGATTGCCGTTCTGCAGCAACTCAACTGAAATGCCGTCAGGCGATTTCACGAAAGCCATATGCCCGTCGCGCGGCGGGCGATGAATGGTGTGGCCAGCATCGAGCAGCGCCTGGCAAGTTACGTAGATATTCTCCACCCGATAGGCGAGATGTCCGAAATTGCGGCCGCCGGTATAGCTTTCAGCAGATCCGTCCTCGGCGGGCCAATTGTAGGTCAGCTCAACCTCAGCGACGCCTTCCTGACCCGGCGCCGCCAGAAAGATCAGGGTAAAGCGCCCCTGCTCGCTCGAGAAGCGACGCACTTCCTTCAGGCCAATCAGCTCAAAAAAGGCGATCGTCGCTTCCGGATCGGTCACGCGGATCATGGTGTGCAGGAAATGGGTCACGGGTGCTCCAGGCTTGCTTTCCCGAAGCATAATACCGATGCGCGGTGATTGGAACTGCCCGACATAAATTGCGGAACGGCCCGCCCCGGCATTCGCCGGAACAGGCCGCCCTGCTCACCCCGTGGGGTAATTATCAGAAGCTGTACTTCAGCGTCGCCACAACAGCATCGTTCGAGAAGCTGTCGATCGAGGCGCCATCGACACCGATGTAGGCAACGCCAAGCGAGAGGCCCTTATACAGGGTTGCGCTGGCCGAGAGGCTGTAATCCCAACCGCCACCAGTCCCGGCAGCAGTCAGGCGCTTCGGCGAGAGGGCACCGTCGGTGTAACCGGCGTGGGCCGTGACAGTAACCGGGGTGTTGGGCACGGCCAGTGACCAATCGGAATAGAGGTAGAGGTTGTCATCCCCACCCAACGAATCCTGCTTCCACGCATAGTTCAGACCGAATTTGGCGCTGGCCGGGCCGATCGCCGCGGTAAGTGATGCGTAGGGTTCGAAGACATTGCCATCGCCAACGCTACCAGCTGGATAGACGTAGTACAGCAGGCCAACGTCGGCCGTCAGGGCGCTGCTGACCTTGCCGGTCCAGCCAGCATAGAGATCAACCTCACTCGAACCGTAAACATCGAGTGCATCCTGTTCGAGGCTCGAGGCCCAGGTGCCGGCATAGAGGCCGGACGAGTGGTTGACGTTGATCGAACCCTGGATCGCCACATCGCCACCCGAAAGCGAGATGCCGCGGAAGCGGTAGTCGGTAACCAGGGCAACGTTGCCGGTAACGGTCACATCAGCCGGGGGATCGGTTTCATCAGCGAGCGCCGGAGCAGCAGCAAGGGCCGAACCGGCCAGAAGGGTTGCAGCGACGAGGCTGCGGACGGACGTGAGCATGTCAATCTTCCTATTCGATTGTTGGTGCTTCGTCCCACCTGCGTCCACCCCTTGCTGCTCGTTTCGGCAGCATTCGGTTTGGACAACAAGGGGGTGACACAGTTTTGTTGCACCGCACAAGAAAAAACCGGCCGAAAGATTACAACGGCAATAAAAGTGTGCCTTTAAGGCAACGGCCAGATCCCGCCGACGGTCGACCCAAGCCGCGGAGATTATTGTCCATTAGCCACCAGACGGCTATGGCCACGGCCTGATGTTCTCCCGTCTGCGCCAGTTACTCCGGGCAGCCCCGCAGCCCCCCCTTGCCGCAATTCCGGTCGGGCAACGCGTCTATGCGATTGGCGACATCCATGGTCGCGCAGACCTGTTTTCGGCACTTATGGATGCTATTGACGCGGATGATGCCGCGCGGGGAGCAGCCCAGACCGCAGTAATCTTGTTGGGTGACCTGATCGATCGAGGACCCGACAGCGCTGGCGTAATCCGCATGGCCCGTGCGTGGGAGAAGAAGCGGACCGTGCGGATTCTGATGGGCAACCACGAGGAGATGTTCCTTGGTGCGCTCGAACAGGAAGAGACAATGCGCCACTTCCTGCGCTTTGGCGGCCGCGAGATGCTTTTGTCCTATCCGCTGGATCCCATGGCCTATACCCGCGCCGAGCTGGCCGAAGTGGCCGGCCTTGCCCGCAAAGTCATTCCGGCCGCGGACATAGCCTTCATCCGCGGCTTCGAAGACTGGGTCCAGATTGGCGACTATCTGTTTGTCCATGCCGGGATCCGTCCCGGCATGGCAATCGAGGACCAGCGACAGAGTGACCTGCGCTGGATCCGGGAAGCTTTTCTGGACCATACTGAGAGCTTTGGTACGACCGTGGTCCACGGCCACACCATTTTCGATTCCCCCCAGGTCCGGCATAACCGCATCGGCATCGATACCGGCGCCTATCGCAGTGGCAGGCTTACGGCACTGGGGCTGGAGGGAACAAATCGCTGGCTGCTGACCGCAGTGGCGGAAGACGGCGCGGTTCGCGTCCAAACAGAGGAATAGGCGATGAAGATTGCGATGGTTGGCTCGGGTTACGTGGGCCTGGTTTCGGGTGCCTGCTTCGCTGATTTCGGACACGAAGTGGTCTGCATCGACAAGGACCCTGCCAAGATCGAAAGCCTGCGCGCCGGAATCATGCCGATCTATGAGCCGGGACTGGCGGAACTGGTCGCATCGAACGTGCGCGCCGGGCGCCTGTCCTTCACCACCGACCTGGCCGAGGGCATTGCAGACGCCGGCGCCATCTTTATCGCGGTCGGCACCCCCAGCCGTCGCGGCGATGGCCATGCCGACCTGTCCTATGTCTATGCCGTGGCCGAGGAGATCGGACAGAACCTGAAGAACGATGCTGTCGTGGTGACCAAGTCGACTGTACCGGTGGGTACGGGCGATGAGGTGGAGCGCATCCTCAATGAGGCCCATCTTCCCGTTCGCGTCGCAGTCGCCTCCAATCCCGAATTCCTGCGCGAAGGCGCGGCAATCGGCGATTTCAAGCGCCCCGACCGGATTGTCGTCGGGACCGACGATGACTGGGCCCGCCAGGTAATGACCGAGGTCTACCGACCGCTGTTCCTCAACAAGGCGCCGCTGCTGTTCACCAGCCGGCGTTCGTCTGAGCTGATCAAATATGCCGCCAATGCTTTCCTTGCGGTCAAGATCACCTTCATCAACGAGATGGCGGACTTGTGCGAAAAGGTCGGCGCCGATGTTCAGGACGTGGCCCGCGGGATCGGCATGGACGGGCGCATCGGCGCCAAGTTCCTGCACGCTGGACCGGGTTATGGCGGCTCCTGCTTCCCCAAAGACACGCTGGCCCTGCTCAAGACTGCTGAAGACTATGAAGCGCCGACCCGGATCGTCGAGGCGGTGGTCAAGGTCAACGAAAGCCGCAAACGGGCAATGGGCCGCAAGGTGATCGAAGCGCTCGGCGGTATGGACGAAGCCCGCGGCAAGAAGGTCGCCATGCTCGGCCTGACCTTCAAGCCGAACACCGACGACATGCGCGACAGCCCGGCGATTGCCATCGCTCAGGCACTGGTTGACGCTGGCGTCCAGGTTGCAGCTTACGATCCGGAAGGCATGGAAGTGGCCAAACCGCTGATGCCCGCGGTGGACATGCAGCCCGATGCCTATTCGGCAATCCGGGATGCAGATGCCGTCGCGATCGTCACCGAATGGGACGCCTTCCGCGCGCTGGACCTGAGCAAGGTCAAGGCCTTGGCCAAGACCCCTGTCCTGGTGGACCTGCGCAACATCTATGATCCGGCTGAAGTCCGCGCAAAGGGCTTCGCCTATTCCAGCATTGGACGCCTTTAACCCCCTTCCCTGATCAGCCGGCGCGGCTATGGTGCGCCGGACATCAGGGGAAGGATGATAATGCGCAAACGGACTGTTGCCCTCGGCACGCTGGCGGCTGTGCTTTTGGCAGGCGGGGGATGGTACGCCAGCCTTGATCGGGAAACCCGCGGGCTGCTGGCAGCCATGCCGACAGACCGCGACGTGCTGATGTGGTCGCTTGACCAGCGCGATGCCGCGTTCCGGGCGATGGACCGCTTGCCCGTGCTGGCCAAGGCCAGCCAGATCGCGCCTTCGGCCAAGCCGCTGCCCTTGCCGCAGGGCAAGCCGCTGGTCATTCCCGGCGTGGACGAATACCTTGCCAATCAGCGCGCGTCCGGGATCGTGATCCTGCAGGACGGCAAGATCCGCTTCGAAAAGTATGCGCTGGATTTTGGCCCGACGGGGCGCTGGACCAGCTTCTCGGTCGCCAAGTCGTTTACCTCAACCCTCGTCGGCGCGGCGATCCAGGACGGCTATATCAAGAGCCTGGAAGACAAGGTCAGCCAGTATATTCCGGGCCTTAAGGGGTCGGCCTATGACGACGTCTCGATCCGGCAACTGCTGACCATGAGCTCAGGCGTGCAGTGGAACGAGGATTACGAAGATCCCAACGCCGACGTTGCCAAGTTCAACAATGCCGAACCGGAAGACGGCCTCGATGCCACCGTCAGCTACATGCGCCACTTGCCGCGCGCTCACCCGCCCGGCGCAGTCTGGCACTATAACACGGGGGAAACCAACCTGATCGGGGTGTTGGTTTCATCAGCCACAAGTAAGCCTCTGGCCCAATATCTCCAGGAAAAGATCTGGCAGCCTGCGGGCATGGAAGCTGGAGCAACCTGGCTGCTGAGCAAGACCGGGCATGAGATCGCGGGCTGCTGCCTTCAGGCGGCAACGCGCGATTATGCCCGCTTCGGCCAGTTTGTGCTGGGTGGCGGCATGGCCGGCGGCAAGCAAATCGTACCGGCCGACTGGTTTGCCCAGGCAACAATCAAGCAGAAAGAGATCGGCGAGCCTGGCCGCGGCTATGGCTTCCAGTGGTGGACCTATGATGATGGGTCAGTCGCCGCACAGGGCATCTTCGGCCAGGGCATCTTCATCGATCCGAAACGGCGGCTGGTGATCGCTTCGAACGCCAACTGGACGCGGGCGACCAAGGGCCCCGAACCGCAGGCCCGCGAAGCCTTCTATCAGCAGGTCCAGCAACTGCTCGACGCGGAAAGCAAAGCTGCGCCCGGAAAGTAGCGCTCAGTCAGGCCTCTGCCCCAGCGCTGCCCGGAAGGCCCGCTCCAACTCGTCCAGGCTATATGGCTTGGTCACGCTGGGAACCTGAGCCAAGTCTTTTGGCACATCCTTGCTGGTATAGCCGCTGGCAAAGATGAATGGCACGCCTAGGCCGCGCAGTTGCCGGGCTAGGTCGAAGCTGGAGCGATCATTGATATGGATGTCGAGCATCGCCAGGTCTGGTCGCTTCCGCGTGAGCGCTGAATCCGCTGCGTCCAGGGTGGTCACCCATTCCGCCTCACCGCCGGCCGCCTCAATCAGTTCTTCGAGCAGAATGGCAATCAGCGGTTCGTCCTCCAGGACAAGTATCCGTTTGCCAAGAATCGGGCCATTCCGCATTGTAAGACTTCCTGTGCGAAGCCCCGCAGGGACAACAAGCGCGACAGCTAAAAGCCAAAATAGTAAAGCCAGGGGGCCTGTAAGCCGGGTTCTGTAGTGCGGACGGTATCCCAAGAGAGACCGTATCCGCCCTGGCAGCCATTCCTCTTGGCAGCGTGTTGCCACGTTGCTCTAGCAACCAACCCGGGCGGTCGGGTCCGAAACTGACCTGCCCTGCCTTGCGACAGGGCGCGCCGCCCCTATTCGGTCTTGCTCCGGGTGGGGTTTGCCGTGCGAGCCCTGTTACCAGGGCCCCGGTGCGCTCTTACCGCACCCTTTCACCCTTACCTGACAAGTCAGGCGGTCTGCTCTCTGTGGCACTTTCCCTGGGCTTCCCTGCAAGCAAGTCGCCCGGCGGGCGTTACCCGCCACCCTTGTTTCGTGGAGCCCGGACTTTCCTCGGCATCTTACGATGACGCGGCTGCCCGACCCCCTGGCTGGACTCATCTAGGCGGTGCACTGCCTCGCCGCAAGCGCGGTTACCGTGTCTTCCCGGTATCGCGGTCCAGCAGCAGCGAGAACAGCATGGCCGAGCACTCCCCATCGACCTGCCCGTCGATGATGTGCGGGCGCCAGCGGCGCTGGAAGGCCCGCACTGCCGCTTGCTGGTCGGAAATGTCATATCCCCAGCGCTCCAGCGCCAGGAAGAATGCCCCGTCATTCTCAAAGGGCGATGGCATCGATACCCGCGGGGTCTTGAGCGCCAGGCGGTGTGCAGCAAGCAGGTCCCAGTCAAACAGCTCGCCCGGATCCTCCTTGCGCGCCGGGGCGACATCCGAATGGGCGACCACGTTGGCGCGGGGAATATCATGGCGCTGCACGATTTCGGCCAGCAGCGGCAGCAGCGCCGCCATCTGCTCATCCGGGAAGGGGCGATAGCCAAACTCATGACCCGGATTGACCAGCTCGATCCCCACGCTGGCGGAATTGACATCGGTGATCCCGCGCCAGTGGCTCTTGCCGGCATGCCAGGCGCGACGATCCTCGCGAACCAGGCGGTGGACCGTGCCATCCTCTTCGATCAGATAATGCGCGGAGACCTGCGCTGCCTCATCGCACAGCCGGGCGAGTGCTTCGTCGGCACTTTGCATGCCGGTGTAGTGGAGCACCACCATTGAGATGGGCAATTGCCGCTCGTTCCAGTTCGGCGAGGGCGTCTCGAAGTGGATCAGCTCGGTCAAGCCATTACCCCTCGGGCAGGACCGCGCCGAGCACCAGCGCCTCGTCGCTCAATGCAAATTGTAGCCCGCCGCCTTGGCGCTGGGCGATCTGGTGGAGCATAAAGGCAGCAGCATTGCGGCTGGTCAGCCCGCCTTCACCTAGGTCACCTTCCAGCGCCTTACCGATTTCCCGGTCAAAGGCGATGCGCGGGCCAGCCGCACGGACGACGATCTCGCTCGCCCCGCCGCGGGTTTCAGCGCCAATATCCAGCGTTCCGCCACGCACAAGGGCTTCCATCCCCAGCAGCGCAAAGTTCAGCAGCACTTTGATCGCCGGCTTTGGCAGGCTGGCCACACCCAGTGTCCAGTTGACGTTAACCCGGGCGTTATTGGCGGCCAAAGCATCGACCAGCACCTTGGCCTCTTCAACCGCGACGCTCTCACCAAACCCGCCGGCAGCACCAAAGGCGAGCCGGAAAAACTTGAGCTTGTCGGCGCTGATCCTTGCACTCTGCTCCAGCAGTTCAAAACAGCGCTTGCGCATTTCGGGATCCTTCTCATCTGCGAGAAGTTCCAATCCATTGGTGAGCGCACCGACCGGGCTCAACAGGTCATGGCACAGCCGCGAGGCAAGCAGGCTGGCCAGGTCCAGACCTATGGTGTTGAGCGAATTGTCGGTCATGCGATCCAAATCTCCTTTTCCCCTCCTTAACTTGCGACGAGTCCAAGGGGAAGCGGTTCAAACCCGCCAGGAGCATCGCGCCACCAGCCGATCGTACCACCTGCAACGATTGCCCAGATCCGTCCATCACCGCTGGCCGCTGCCTGGTCCGTTGCAGATGGGTTGGTCAGGCCGGTGGGGTGCGAATGATAATAGCCAAGAACCTGGAGGCCACCTTGGCGGGCCGCACGGTGGGCCGCAATGAGCACTGCCGGATCAATTTCAAAATGCCGCCATGGATCGCTATGGACATTACGCGCCGGCAGAGCCTGGCTGATCACGCCGCCCTGCCCCAACAGCAGTCCGCACGCCTCTTCGGGGTGGGCTGCCGCCGCTTCTGTCAGCAGTGTGGCTTTCGCGCCACTTGTCACAACCATTTCCATCGCCATCTCGCATAGCAATGAATGGGGAGGAACGCATTATTTCCGGCACACTGCCGGGGGGCGAGCGGCTCGACAAGGCGTTGAGCCTGGCGAGCGGGCTGTCGCGCGAACGGATCAAGGCGCTTCTCGCTGATGGCCGCATTGCACTAGACGACAACGTCACCGCCCAGGCCAGCCTGAAACCGGCTGCCGGCACCGCTTTTGCCATTACCGTCCCGGCCGCTGCGCCCGCCGAGGCAATCGCCCAGGATATTCCGCTGTCCATCGTGTTCGAAGACGAACACCTGATCGTAATCGACAAGCCGGCCGGGCTTGTGGTCCATCCCGCTGCCGGAAATCTTGATGGCACGCTGGTCAATGCCCTGCTGCATCATTGCCGCGGGCAATTGTCGGGGATTGGTGGCGTGGTCCGCCCGGGAATTGTCCACCGGATCGACAAGGAAACGTCCGGACTGCTGGTCGTGGCCAAAACTGATGCCGCGCATGAGGGGCTGGCCAAGCAGTTTGCCGACCATTCGATCCACCGGGCCTACCGGGCCATTGTTGCCGGGGTGCCCAAGGCGGCGAGCGGCACAGTAAGCGGGCATATCGGTCGGTCAGACCATGATCGCAAAAAAATGGCTGTGCTTCACCCGCTCAACCAGCGCGGCAAGCACGCCGTCACGCATTACCGACTGATCGAGCCACTCGGACTGGCCGGACTGGTCGAATGCCGGCTCGAGACCGGCCGCACCCACCAGGTGCGTGTTCACATGGCATCAATCGGCCATCCGCTATTGGGCGACCCTGTCTATGGTCGTAATCCGCAGCGGCTTAAGCCGATTCTCACCCAGCTTCACTTCGCCCGGCAGGCTCTGCACGCAGCAGAGCTGGGCTTCATCCACCCCGTTACGGGGGCAGCGCACAGCTTTGCTTCTGCACTACCCGCCGACATGGCGGGGCTGTTGGTCGAATTGAGGAACCAAACTTGAACGATTGCAGTAATTAGAAAGTCTGTGTGGCCGCCACTTGGGGATGCCTCTATAGGGTCCCTTACCGGCAAGCCGACGATGAAAGGACGGTTAGTCGAATGCCCGATAAGAAGCGCAACCTGCCCGCTACCGGCGGAGTCAACGTGCCCAGCCTTGGCGCGGAGCAGGGCCTCAATCGCTACCTGGCTGAAATCCGGAAGTTTCCGGTGCTGACGGCAGAGCAGGAATATATGCTCGCCAAGCGCTATCAGGAGCATCAGGATCCCGAAGCCGCCAAGCAGCTGGTGACCAGCCACCTGCGGCTCGTGGCCAAGATTGCCATGGGTTATCGCGGCTATGGCCTGCCCGTGTCCGAGCTGATTGCCGAAGGCAACATCGGGCTGATGCAGGGCGTCAAGAAATTCGAACCCGATCGCGGCTTCCGCCTGGCGACTTATGCCATGTGGTGGATCAAGGCCTCGATGCAGGAATTCATCCTGCGCTCATGGAGCCTCGTGAAGATGGGGACCACCGCGGCGCAGAAGAAGCTGTTCTTCAATCTGCGACGGATGAAGAAGAACCTCGATGCCTATGAGGACAGCGATCTTCATCCCGACGACGTAAAGACCATCGCGACCAAGCTTGGCGTGTCAGAGACCGAAGTGGTCAACATGAACCGCCGGATGATGATGGGTGGGGACGCATCGCTCAACGTCTCGTTCAACGATGAAGGCGAAGGCCAGTGGCAGGACCTGCTGCAGGATGATCGCCCGTTGCAGGATGAAACGGTGGCCGATCTGGAAGAGGCCGGCATGCGCCATGCGCTGCTGACCGAAGCCCTTGGGACGCTGAATGAGCGGGAACGCCATATCCTGACCCAGCGCCGCCTGATTGATGAGCCGCAAACGCTTGAGGAACTCAGCCAGGAATACCAGGTCAGCCGCGAACGCGTCCGCCAGATCGAGGTCCGCGCCTTCGAAAAGCTGCAGAAGGCCATGCTACGCATTGCGGGCGACCGGCGCCTGCTACCGGCAGCCTGAGACTTTCGCCGTGCCGCGCCAAAGGATTGGCGCGGCACGGCTCTCGCGCTAGCCTATAGGCAATGATGCGCTTTCTCACGCCCGCCCGCCCCACCGCGCAAAGCGGTCTTGCCTATCGACTTGGCTGGTGGACCAGCCGGATCATTGTCTGGTTCCTGGCGATCAGCCTGGGGCTGACGCTGATCTACAAGTTCGTGCCGATTCCCATTACGATCACGATGCTCAGCGATCCGAACGGGATTGAAAAGGACTGGACGCCCATAAGCCGAATCGACCGCAATATGGTTGCAGCGGTGATTGCGGGCGAAGATGCGAAGTTTTGCACCCATTCTGGCTTTGATCAGGAGGCAATCGCCCAGGCGATCGAGCGCAATCAGCGCGCCAAAAACAACGGAAGTGGCAAACTGCGCGGCGGATCAACCATCAGCCAGCAAACCGCCAAGAACGTGTTCCTGTGGCAGGGCTGGGGTTGGGACCGCTATGCCCGCAAGGGGCTGGAAGTGTGGTTCACCTTCCTGATCGAAAACATCTGGGGCAAGCGGCGGATCATGGAGGTTTACCTCAATGTCGCTGAAACCGGGATCGGGACCTATGGCGTCGAAGCCGGGGCCCAGCGCTATTACAAGAAAAGCGCGGCCCGGCTCAGCCGGGTTGAGGCAGCCCGGATTGCCGCAGCCCTACCTAGCCCCAAGAAGCGCGCCGTAACCGGTGCCAGGGGCTTCACCCGCCGCCACGGCAACACCATCGCCGCGCGCAGCGGGGTGATCCGCAACGCTGCCCTGGACAGCTGCGTTTACCGCTAATCCAAGGCCAGTCGGGACAAAAAGAAAGGGGCGCCGAAGCGCCCCTTTCCCTTGTCTGGTTGAACTGATCGGTTCGATCAGAACTTGATCACAACCGTGCCGCTGACGGTGCGCGGAGCGCCGATCTGCACGTTCGGGACCGAACCAAAGGTCGACACGCCGGTGGTGGCGTTGAACGACTGGCTCTGGTTCAGGTTGCCGCCGAAACCGCCGACATAGAACTTGTCGAACAGGTTGTAGACGTTCAGCTGGAGGAAGGTCCCGTCGTTGAGGCCGAGGAAGTTCAGCTTCAGGCGAGCGTCGAGGTTGACCAGCCAGTAAGCCGGGGCAACGTCATTGTAGACCTGCGTACGAGCCGTAGCTGCGGTCGGCGTGACGCAGGTTGAGGCGTTGGCGCAAGCCTTCGCACCCGAAGCGGTGAAGGTACCGGTGAAGACCGCTTCGTTGGTGTCGTAGATATAACGCTCACCAGTGCGCTTGGTGGTGACACCAAGGCTAAGCGGGCCGAAATCGGCGGTGGCGTTGAAGCCAAGGGTGTACTTCGGCGCACCAGCTTCACGCTTGCCAGCGGTCAGCGCGTAGATTGGCGAACCATCGGTGTTCTCACCAACCGCGATGTTGTCACGGATCTTCGACTTCAGCACGCTGCCGAAGGCATAGAAGGTGACCTGGTCGACCGGCTGAAACGCGATCGAGCCATCGAAGCCGTACTTCTTCACGTTACCGAGGTTACGATACACGGTCTGGTTGATTTCCGGATCGTAGGCCGAAGCCAGACGATCGTGGAACTGGTTATAGAAACCAGAAACCTGAGCCTGGATCCGACCCGAACGGTAACGCACACCGGCATCGAAGTTATCGGTGGTTTCGGGGCTCGGCTTTGCGCGAGCCGTGCCGGCCGGGAAGTAGAACGCGTTGTACAGGTTGTCCGTGCCCGGAACCGAGAGACCCTGCGAGAAGTTGCCGAACACGCTGAGGTTGTCAGTCAGGTCGAAGACGAAGCCAACGTTCGGCAGGACCTTCTTGTAGTTCAGCACGCGGTTCTGCGGTGCAGCCCAACCAGTGACCGAAATGGCACCCGTGGTGGCATTGGTGGTCGCCGTGTAGGGGTTCAACGTCGCTGCGGTGGTGTTCAGCGCGGTGTTGCCACCGAAGCATTCAACAAAGCCACCAGCCGAGCTGGTGAAGCAGTTGTTGGTCAGGTCGCGCTTGAAGAACGGCATACGGATGCCGGCCGTCACAACCAGACGCTCGTCGATGAACTCACCGCGATACTCGCCCGATACCTGATGCAGGATCGCGTAGGACAGACGGTCACGCTTCTGCAGCACCGCACCGTTGACGTCCTTCAGGCCGGCATTGACCGGGAAGACGTCGGTCGGTTCGCCATTGATCTGGAGCAGGCCGACTTCACCGGTCTGACGGTGACGGGCACGGTCAAAGGTGTAGTTGACGCGGAAGGTGTTGTGGTCGTTCATTTCCCAGCGCAGGCCGGCGATCACGCCGATGCGGTGGGTCTGGGTCTGGCTCGGTGCCAGAACCGAAACGCTGTCAAGCACGTCGCCGTCGCCATTGACGTCGCGGCCGAAGTAGGGCGAGCCCGACAGGTAACCGGCAACGTTGTTTACGCCTGAGGTCGGGTCGATGTCGCGCAGGCCTTCACGGCCAGTCACGGTGCCGCCGCCATTGGCCTTAACGTACTGATAGCTCGGGTCCACCGTCAGGACGACGTTGTCGGCCAGGGTGAAGCGCGAGTTCAGGCGGATGTTGCCAGTGTTCGACGGGTTGTAGCGACGGTCGAACTCGGTGCCGCAGGTGGTCGCAGCATCGGCAGTACCAGCCACGCCAGCGGCGATGAGGCACGGATAGTTGATCAGGTACTTGCGCTCGTCGGCATTGGCCGGGAAGCGGTTGCTGCTGGCCGAACCGACAACGCGGTTGGCATCAAGGCGCAGCGGCAGCGAACCGAAGAAGTTGTTGCGGTTCTGGTTGTAGTGACCCGACAGCGAGATGAAGTCGTCACCCTTGAGCGGCAGGTAGATCTTGCCGTTGTACTGCTGCTTGTCGACCTTGCCGTAGTTGTTGAACGGGTTGTCGTTCTTGGCGCGGCTGGCCGAGAACCAGGCACGCAGACCGCTGGCGGTCAGGTCACCGGTTTCGATCTTGGCGAACATCCGGGTGAAGTCAAACTGGCCAGCCGAGCCCGACAGCATGACGTTGAAGTCACGGTCCGGACGCTTGGTGCGCAGGTTGACGGTACCGCCGGCTGCCGAAGCGGTCGGGCTGTCGACGTCGGTGGTGCCGAGGTTAACGTTGACCTGCTCGATCAGTTCGGGATCGATCTGCTGGTTCGAATAGATCGCGTAGTTGCCCGAATCGTTCAGCGGCACGCCGTCGAAGGTCAGGCTGACGCGGTCCGACGAGAAGCCGCGGATGTTGAGCGTGCCGCCCGACGAACCGTAGGCGTCGTTGTTTTGGAAGCTGACGCCCGGGATCTGGTTGATCGTGTCGAGGATGGTCTGGCCCGGGTTCTGACGCTCAATGTTTTCCTGGGTCAGGACGGCCTTGGCCTTGGCAGTGTCGGGGGCGGAAACGCCTGCGACAGCCTGGGTGCCCGTGCGGGTCCCGGTGACGATGATTTCCTTATCGAAGTCGATCGAGCCGGTCGACTGGGCGAAGGCCGGTGCGCTCAGCGCGGCGACGCCAATGGCGAAGCTGCTGGCGGCGGTGGTCAGGGCGGAATTGATGCGCATGACGGAGGTATTCCCTGTTGTGGCAGACTTGAGAAACACGTGTCTTCAGGCTCCGGGCGAATCGCCCGGATGCCGGATGCGGACGCTCATAGCGCCGCAATGCAGGCCTCTAAACAGGCGCATGTGACATGTCTGCGACTAGTTCCCACCCCGTTGACACCATCAGCAGTCGCGGTGGCAGATTATTACACTCGTCGCCGCATATGCGTAACTTTCAATCGAAAAGCCGGAAAAACGCAGTAAAACTGCGGGTTTTACGTTCAACCAGGCATGAACGATTGTTGCTGCACTGCGGCAAATGTGCAACGGTTGTCCGGAAGGGACAAGCATGAGCGGCGCGCACCACCACGGGCCCGGGGTTCACCACCATCGGAGCCACGGCCATCATCACCATGATCACCACGAGCACTCCCACCGGGTTTCCGGTTCAGGGCGCGCCTTTGCCGTAGCTGTGGCGCTTAACGTCGGCTTCGTCATGATCGAAGTCGCGGCGGGGGTGTGGAGCGGGTCGATGGCGCTGCTGGCTGACGCCGGGCACAATCTCTCGGATGTCCTGGCCCTCTTGTTGGCCTGGGCAGCCAGCATTCTCGCCGCTCGCCCGGCCCGGGCCGGCTATACCTATGGCTTCAAGAGCTCTTCGATCCTCGCGGCGATTGCCAATGCGGCGCTGCTGTGGGTAGCGCTGGGCGCGATCCTGTTTGAGACGATCCATCGCTTCTTCAATCCTGCGCCGATCGAAGGCGAGGTGATGATCGGCGTGGCCGCTGCCGGGATTGCGATCAACGCGCTGTCTGCCGCTCTGTTCGCCAGCGGGCAAAAGGAAGACCTGAACCTGCGCGCCGCCTTCGTCCACCTCCTTGCCGATGCAGCGGTTTCGGCCGGGGTGGTCATCGCCGGCGTGGCCATCTGGCTGACCGGCAAGGCTTGGATCGATCCGCTGACCAGTCTGCTGATCACTCTGGCAATTGGCTGGGGGAGCTGGGGTCTGCTCAAGAACGCAGTGCGGATGGGTTTGCATGCCGTACCGCCCGGGATCGATCCGGATGAAGTCCAGCGCTGGCTCATGGCCCGCCCGGGCGTGTCGACCGTCCACGATCTCCACATCTGGCCGATGAGCACCACCGAGACCGCTCTGACTGCGCACCTCGAAATGCCGGGCGGACATCCCGGCGATGCCACGCTCCACAAGCTATCCGAAGAGCTGGCACGTCACTTCGGAATTGACCATTCGACCATCCAGATCGAACTGGGCGGCGAACCGTGCAGCCTTGCAGGCCACGGCGGCCATCACCATTAAGGGTGGCACCACCGTTTTCGGGAAAGGATTGAGAATGCGCGTTTCACCCTGGTTTGGCGCAATTGTCGCCGTGGCTATCGCCGGCAGCGCCGCTGCGCAGGAAGATCCCAAGACCCTGTTCCAGGGGCGCTATGATGCGTTCCGCAGCGCGATGGCGGCTCAGGACCAGGCTGCCGTTGGCGCCATCCTTGCTCCCGGCTACACCATGACCGACATCCAGGGCGAAGTTCGTGACGCTTCGGCACTGGCGCAGATGATGCAACGTATGCCGGCCGCCATGGGCCGCGATGCCAAGACGACCGTGCTTGAAGCCACGGTGACCGGTTCCACGGCCGCCGTGAAGCAGCAGCTCAGCGCCAAGGCGACCCGCCCCGGTCCCGACGGCAACGAAATGACCATGGAATTCGAGGTGACCTCGAACGACACTTGGGTGAAGAACGGCGATGCCTGGCAGCTCAAGGCCAGCATTCAGAAGGATATCGTCGTCAAGCGCGACGGCGAAGTCTTCTTCAAGCAGTCAAACTGATTCTGCCGGTTAGAGGCGGCCTCAGGCCGCCTCTTCCTTGGCCTTGAGGACCCGGACTGGTTCCTTGCGGCCCTCCACCACATCCTTGTCGACCACGACTTCGGCGATTTCCGCCTCGCTCGGAATGTCGAACATGGTGTCGAGCAACAGTCCTTCGACGATTGAGCGCAGCCCGCGCGCACCGGTCTTGCGCTCAATCGCGCGCTTGGCGATCGCTTCCAGCGCATCGTCAGTGAAGGTCAGGGTCACGTCTTCCAACTCAAACAGCTTGGAATACTGCTTGATCAGCGCATTCTTAGGTTCGCGCAGGATCTTGACCAACGCTTCGACATCGAGGTCTTCCAGCGTCGCGATCACCGGTAGGCGGCCAACGAATTCAGGGATCAGCCCGAACTTCAGCAAGTCTTCCGGTTCGGCTTTCTGCAGCAATTCGCCAACCTTGCGTTTGTCCGGATCGGCGACGTGCGCACCAAAGCCGATCGAACGCTTCTGCAAGCGGTCAGCAATGATCTTTTCAAGGCCGGCGAAGGCCCCGCCGCAGATGAACAGGATGTTGGTTGTGTCGACTTGCAGGAACTCCTGCTGCGGATGCTTGCGTCCGCCCTGCGGCGGAACGGAGGCTGTGGTCCCTTCCATCAGCTTAAGCAGCGCCTGCTGCACACCTTCGCCCGAAACGTCGCGGGTGATCGAAGGGTTTTCGGCCTTACGGCTGATCTTATCGATTTCGTCGATATAGACGATCCCGTGCTGGGCCTTCTCGACGTTATAGTCGCTGGCCTGGAGCAGCTTGAGGATGATGTTCTCGACGTCTTCGCCCACGTAGCCTGCCTCGGTCAGCGTAGTCGCATCGGCCATGGTGAAGGGCACGTCGAAGGTCTTGGCGAGCGTCTGGGCTAGCAGGGTCTTGCCCGAACCAGTCGGGCCGACCAGCAGGATGTTCGACTTCGAAAGTTCGACGTCGCCACCCTTGCCGCTGTGCTTCAGGCGCTTGTAGTGGTTGTGGACGGCAACCGAGAGGACGCGCTTGGCGCGGTCCTGGCCGATCACGTAGTCATTCAGCGTCTCGAAGATATCCTTCGGGCTGGGAACCCCGCCGTCCTTCTTGCCGGCGATGCCGGCCTTGGTTTCCTCGCGGATGATGTCATTGCACAGCTCAACGCATTCATCGCAGATGAACACGGTGGGGCCAGCAATCAGCTTGCGCACCTCATGCTGCGACTTACCGCAGAAGCTGCAGTAAAGAGTGCTTTTCGCGTCGGATCCGCTCAATTTCGTCATGCCTATTCCTGTTTCCCGCATGGGCGGGACTCGCCCAATCCTAACCGGGCGAATGCATTAATCAATCCTGGCGCTTAGCACCGGGGAGCTTGCCCCAGGCTGAAGCGGCAAGGTTAGCAAAGCCTTGGCGGCTTACTCCGGCGCACCGCCTGAACCGCTTGCATCCGAATCGGTGCTGGGCCGGCTTTCGAAAACCTTGTCGACCAGGCCAAAGGCCAGCGCCTCATCGGCTTCCAGCCAAGTGTCACGGTCCAGCGCCTTCTCGATCTCGTCAACGCTTTTACCCGTGTACTTGGCATAGTGCGTGTTCATACGTTGGCGCAGGCGCAGAATTTCGCGTGCCTGGATCTCAATATCGCTGGCCATGCCGCGGGCGCCGCCAGAGGGCTGGTGGATCATCACGCGGGCATTCGGCAGGGCAATGCGCATTCCTGGCTCACCGGCAGCGAGCAGGAACGAACCCATCGAACAGGCCTGGCCAATGCAAACAGTAGATACGCGCGGGCGAATGTACTGCATGGTATCGTGAATCGCGAGGCCGGCCGTCACCACGCCGCCGGGCGAGTTGATATACATCGAAATATCCTTCGATGGATTTTCGCTTTCCAGGAACAGCAGCTGGGCAACGATGACCGAGGCCATGTGGTCCTCTACCTCGCCAGTAACGAAAATGATCCGCTCGCGCAGCAAGCGCGAATAGATATCAAAGCTGCGTTCGCCGCGGCTTGACTGTTCGACCACGACAGGGATCAGCGCGCCGGTAACCGGATCGTAGTTGAATTTGCCCTGGGCGCCGGGCTGATTGAACAGGTCGAGCATGGTATTCCTCATGTGAATAGTTGCGGCCTATGTCGTCCCTGGCCGCGCGATGTTCAAGGGTGTTAACCGATTGATGTTTTCCCGGCCCTGATCATAACGTCGTGACAAGCCAATCTTGACAGGCAGGAGTTGATGAATGTTGCGCTTTGCATCCGTTGTTGCCCCACAGTCATGTCTGCTGCTGCTGGCAACCGCGCTGGCCGCCACGGCCAGTCCAGCTTCCGCCGCAAGCTCAGCCCAGCGCGCAGCCGAGGCAGAGACCTATCTCGCTGCCATTGCAAGGCTTGACGATTCCGACAAGGGCCCACAGCTCAATGCAGTGATCGCCGCCAACCCTGCGGCACCTGCCGAAGCGGCCCGCCTGACAGGCTCGGGTCCGCTCGATGGCCGGACTGTGCTGATCAAGGACAATATCGAAACCCGCGAATGGCCAACGACAGCAGGTTCACTGGCGCTGGCCGCCAACCGCACAAACCGCGATGCACCGCTGGTGGCGCGACTGCGCGACGCGGGCGGCGTCGTGCTGGGCAAAACCAACCTAAGCGAATGGGCCAATATCCGGCATTCCCCCAGCACTTCCGGCTGGAGCGCGATCGGGGGGCTGACTAGAAACCCTCACGCCATTGATCGCAACACCTGCGGGTCGTCTTCTGGCAGTGGCGCGGCAATTGCTGCGGGCATGGCCTGGGGCGCAATTGGCACCGAGACCGACGGTTCGATCACCTGCCCCGCCAGCGTCAACGGGATCGTCGGCTTCAAACCGACAGTCGGGCTGGTGAGCCGTACGCATGTGGTTCCGATCAGCGCCAGCCAGGATACCGCCGGGCCCATGACGCGGACGGTCGCTGATGCGGCCATCTTACTGAGCGCCATCGCCGGCAGCGACCCGGCCGATACTGCAACCGCCGAGGCGGATACCCGCAAGGCCGATTTCAGTCAGGGGCTGGCAACCGCTTCACTGGCCGGCGTTCGGATCGGCGTTCTGACCCGCGCAATTGGCAACCATCCAGGCGTAAGCAAGGTCTTTGCCCAGGCCGTTGCCGATCTCAAGGCGGCCGGTGCGGAGATCGTGGCGATCGATTTCCAGCCAGACAGCTCGATGTATCGCGATGAAAGTTTCGTGCTGCGTTATGAGCTGCGCCGTGACCTCAATGCCTATCTGAGCACCCTGCCCGGCACCGGCATGCCCCGCAGTCTGTCCGAAGTGATCGAATTCAACCGAGCCAACGCCGACAAGGAGCTGCGCTGGTTTGGCCAGGACACCTTCATCGCGGCCGACAAGATCACCGATGCCGATGCCCATGCCAAGGCGCGGGCGAATTCGCAGAAGCTGGCAGGCGAACTGGGAATCGACAAGTTGCTGGCCGACAACAACGTGGCGTTGCTGGTCGCGCCAACCGGAGGGCCGGCCTGGTCGACCGATCTGGTGTCCGGCGATCGCTTCCTGGGAATTGGTGCCGGCAGCCTTGCCGCCATCGCCGGCTATCCGCACCTCACCGTCCCGATGGGCGCGGTGGAAGGGCTGCCGGTCGGCCTCTCGATGATGGGTGCCAAGTGGCAGGACCACGCCGTGCTGAAGGCCGGCGCAGCCTATGAGCGGGCGCGGACTGCCGTCTTGCCCCAACCGCGATTCAAACGCTGGGGGGAGCAACACTCTAAATGATTGCAATCATTTGTAAAATATAGCAGGGAACCGCCCGTGAAGCAGAGCCGTTCCTCAGACACGCGCAAGCGCATCGTCAACGCGGCACGTGAACTGTTCCAATCAAAGGGCTTTGACGGGACCTCCGTTGCTGAAATCTGTCGCACGGCGGGAGTTTCCAACGGCGCCCTGTTTCACCAGTTCCCCACCAAGGAGGCGCTGGGCTTTGCCGTTTACTCGCTGATCCGCGCCGAATTCTGGGACCGTATCATGGTGGCGATGACCACGCCGGACGATCCGCTTGACGGGGTTGAAGCGGCCGTGCGCGCAGCCTTTGCTTTCCAGCAGGACGATCCGGGCAGTTCCGCCTTCATGTTCGGCGTTTCCGGCTCCAAGTGGATTGAGAGCTTCGCCAATGAGGCAAAGGAAGTGCACGACGTGGTGAGCAAACGGGGCCAAGTCTGGGCCAAGCCGCATATCGACGCAGGGCGCTTGCCATCGGTTGAGGCCGATGTCTTCGTTGCGCTGGCGTCCGGTGCCCCACAATGGCTTGCACAGATGAACCGGATCGGGATGCTGACCACCTCGCTCGACGAAATCGCAGAGCTGCTGCCGACTTACATCCGCCGCGCCTTTACCCCGCAATAGCGCAAAACAAACGGGGCGGTCGCCTGGTGGCGCCGCCCCGCTGGGTTTGGGATTGGATCCCGCTTACTTCTTGGCAGGAGCCTTCTTGGCAGCCGGCTTCCTTTCGGCCTTCTCGGCCTTCGGAGCAGCTTCCTTCTTGGCCGGCTTTTCGGCCTTGGCCTTGGTTTCTTTGGCCGGCTTTTCCTCAGCCTTGGCAGCCTTCTTCGGCGCAGCCTTCTTGGCCGGCTTGGCAGCCGGTTCGGCCGCTTCTTCTGCTTCGATCGCAGCCTGCAGCTCTTCGCGGCTGACCTTGCGCTCGGTCACTTCGGCCTTGTCGAACAGGAAGTCGACCACCTTGTCCTCGAACAGCGGCGCGCGCAGCTGGGCCGCGGCGAGCGGATCCTGGCTGATGTATTCAGCAAAGCGCTGACGGTCTTCCGGGCGATACTGCTGCGCAGCCTGAGCCACCAGCATCTGCATTTCTTGGCCGCTGACTTCGACACCATTGGCCTGGCCGATTTCCGACAGCAACAGGCCAAGACGCACGCGGCGCACCGCGATGCGCCGGTAGTCTTCCTTTTCGGCTTCGATCTCGGCCATGGCGGCAGCGGGATCTTCCTCGTTCTGCGCTTCCTGCTGGAGCTGGGCCCAAATCTGGCCGAATTCGGCTTCGACCATGCTCGGCGGCACGTCGAAATCGTGGCCGGCGGCCAGCTGATCGAGCAGTGCACGCTTCATCTGAGTGCGGGTGAGGCCAGCCAGTTCCTGCTCGATCTGGCCGCGCAGCAGACCCTTGAGCTGCTCAAGGCTTTCAAGACCAAGGTTCTTAGCGAACTCGTCGTCGATCTTGGTTTCGCCAGCCACCTTCACCGCCTTGACGGTGATGTCGAACTGGGCGTCCTTGCCCTTCAGGTTCTCGGCCGGATAGTCGGCCGGGAAGGTCACGGTGATGGTCTTCTCATCGCCAACCTTGGTACCGACGAGCTGTTCTTCGAAGCCCGGGATGAACCGGCCCGAGCCGATTTCCAGCGCAGCGTCTTCCGCCTTGCCGCCTTCGAACTCAACACCGTCGAGCTTGCCGACGAAATCGATGATCAGCTGATCGCCGGTTTCCGCCTTCTTGCCCTTCTTGGCATCGGTGAAGCTCTTCGCGCCCGAGGCGAGACGGCTGACCTGCTCGTCCACTTCGGCTTCGGCGACTTCGACCACCAGCTTTTCAAGCGCGAGGCCCTCGAACGAGGGGACGGTGATTGCCGGCAGCACCTCAACCGCGACCGAGAGTTCGGCGTCCTTGCCTTCTTCATAGCCTTCGCCAAGCGAAACTTCGGGCTGCATGGCCGGGCGCAGCTTATGATCGGCCAGCAGCTTGTCCATCGCTTCGCGAACGGTCGTATTCAGCGCTTCCTGGTGGAGCGCAGGGCCGTGCATCTTGCGGACCAGGTTGGCCGGAACCTTGCCAGGGCGGAAGCCGGGCATACGCACCTGCGGGGTAATCTTGGCAACTTCGCCATCGATCTTCGCGGCGATATCCTTTGCGGGGATCTTCACCGTGTAGGCGCGCTTCAAACCTTCGTTGGTGGTCTCGACAATCTGCATGACAAAAGAAGCCTTCTCAAACACCTCGGCTGCGGCGGTGCTGGCAACCGGGCGGGACTGGTGCGGGCGAAGGGACTCGAACCCCCACATCTTGCGATACTGGTACCTAAAACCAGCGCGTCTACCAATTCCGCCACGCCCGCTAACCGACGAAGCTTAAAATCCTGGGCCGATTCAGGTTTGGACTGAATCAAGCGGTGGCCCTTAGTGGTCCCCGCGGGAAAGGGCAAGCGCGCTAGCGCTCGAAAACCGCAAGCAGCCGAACGAACCACCCTGACCGAGCATTGCCACCGGCCTTTGCGGCTACCGGAACCGGGCAATCAAGACAAAGCGCCTGAGCCCCGCGCGCTTCAAACAGATTGCCAAGATCGCCCAGCAGGCGGTCAAGGCTGGCTTGCTGGCGCGTGGCGACCAAGCCGGTCAGGTCCATGCCTGCGCCTGGTCCGCCGGCTTCCTCATCACCGCGCAATTGCTCAATCAGCGAGGCATAAGGGTCCTGCTCATCGCCATACCATTCGGCGTGCCAATCCGCGCCTAGTTTGGCCCGCTGCGCGGCGTCCGCCAAGGCGGCATCGATCCCGCCAAACTGATCAACCAGCCCCTTCTGCCGCGCAGTACCGCCATCCCACACCCGGCCTTCGGCAAAGGCTTCCACCTCTTCGGGGGCCTTCTTGCGCGAGGCACCAACCAGACCAACAAAGCGCCGGTAGCCGCTTTCGATATTGGCCTGGAGCATCTCCTTCACCTCAGGGGTCAGGCCGGTCAGAATATCGGGCTGCCCCGACAGCGGCGTGCTGCGCACCCCGTCCGACTTGACCCCATATTCGGCTAGCGCCCGTTCAAAACTGGGAATCATCGCGAAGATCCCAATCGAACCGGTAATGGTGCCCGGTTCGGCAAAGATCTTGTCCGCCGGGGTTGAGACCCAGTACCCGCCGCTCGCCGCGAGGTTGGCCATCGAGACCACCACCGGGCGACGCCCAGATTCCTTCGTGCCGGCCTTGAACCGTTCCAGCGCGGTCCGGATCTCTTCCGAAGCCATAACGGACCCCCCGGGCGAATCGACGCGCAGCACAAGAGCCTTGGCTCCATCGGCATTCGCCTCGTCGATCAACTTGGCAATGCGCGTGCCACCAGCCGTTCCAGGGCCTGCCTTGCCATCAACGATTTCACCCGCAACGGTTACGACCGCCACGCTGGCGCCATCGGCTTTCGCAGGGTGCGCGGCCAGCAGAGTGTCCATCGCGGTGTGAGCGAAGCTGCCCGGCGTATCGTCGGCCGGATCCTCACCAACCAGCGCGCGCAGGCGTTCCTTGTACTGCGTGTGCGACCCAAGACGATCAACCAGCCCGGCAGCAAGTGCAGCCTTGGCGGCATCCCCCTCGCTAGCCGTGATCCAGCCGACGGGATCGCGCGTCACGCGGTCAAGGTCAGCCTTGGGGCGGGCAGCCTTGACGTGCGCCTGCCAATCCTCCCACATCGCCGCGAGCAGTGCATTGCGCGCTTCCTTCGAAGCAGGCGAAGCCTGGCTTTGGGTAAAGGGTTCAACGAAATCCTTGTAGGTGCCAACCTTGAAAACATGCGCGGTCACCTTGTAGCGAGCAAGAGCCTCGCCATAGTAGAGCCGCATCCCGCCTGGGCCCATGACAAAGGCGCCGCCCATCGGATCGACCCAGACTTCACTGGCATGGGCCGCCAACAACAGGCCATCATCAGCATAAGCATGGGCAAAAGCGATCACCGGCTTGCCCGCCTTGCGCACCTTGTCCAGCGCTTCTCCGACATTCTGCAAGGTTACCTGGCCGCCGCCGGTGAAGGCAGAGAGATCAAGCGCGACGGCTTTGATCCGCTCATCCTTTGCCGCTGCATGAACCGCGGCAATGACATCGCGCGCGCGGTGCTCCTTAGCCGCACCGCCACTGGACATCAGCAAGTCAAACGGATCGACCTTTGCGGGTTCCTCCACAATCGAACCATCCAGTTTCAGCAGCAAGGCGCCTTCACGCACCTGTCCAGGTGATGGTCTGGCGGTCAGCACGCCATAAAGGGCCATAAAGAACAGCAGCAGGAGCAGCAGGACCAGGGCATCCTTGATACCCACAAGCAGGGCCCAGACTTTGCGTGCGAATATCATGCTGCGATTCCCAGAAAAAAGTATCGTCCCCAGTGAATAAGCTGCCCCCTTTCGAAAGGCGAGTCCCGCGTCGATCAAGGAGCCATGGCATACGATGGATGCTACTAACTTTGCGCCGATCCCCAGCCAGTCGTGGCGATTGTCCAGTCAGCTCTTATCCACCTTGCCGCATTGATCGTGGCGGTCTAAGGCGCTGTCTTCAATGACATCGGCAAATCCTACAGCTTCGGGCCGCTATCCAGCAGGCTCCGCCGCCTTCCCGCATCGCAGCCTCACCGGCTTGGCGGGCCTCGCCCCATGGGAAATTCTGTTCCTGCTCGACGAAGCCGAGCAATGGGTTGAACTCAACCGCCAGCCCAAGAAGCGCGCGGACCGGCTGGCCGGGCTGACAATCATCAATGCCTTCTTTGAAAACAGCACCCGCACGCTGTTGTCGTTCGAGATCGCCGGCAAGCGGCTGGGGGCCGACGTGGTCAACATGCACGCCGCTCAGTCAAGCGTGAAGAAGGGTGAAACCCTGATCGACACGGCGATGACGCTCAACGCGATGCGCGCCGATGCGATAGTGATTCGCCACGCCAGTTCCGGCGCAGTCCGCCTGATTGCAGACAAGGTCGATTGCCCGGTGCTCAACGCCGGGGACGGCCAGCATGAGCACCCCACCCAGGGATTGCTCGATGCGCTGACGATCCGCCGCGCGAAAGGCGATTTCGGCAAGCTGACCATCACGATCTGCGGCGACATCCTGCACAGCCGGGTCGCCCGCTCAAACATCCATTGCCTGACAACGCTGGGCGCCGACGTGCGTGTCTGCGCGCCGCCTGCACTGATGCCGGCCGGGATCGAGGCGATGAAGGTTACTCCATTCAACGATTTCGACGCCGCACTGGACGGCGCCGACGTGGTGATGATGCTGCGCCTGCAGCAGGAACGGATGAGCGGCCAGTTCATCCCCTCCCCGCGCGAATACCGCCACCTTTATGGCCTGACGCTGGAGCGGCTGGCCAAGGCAAAGCCTGATGCGCTGGTCATGCACCCCGGCCCGATGAACCGGGGGATCGAAATCGACAGCACCGTTGCCGACCTCGCCGGTCGCTCGGCAATCACCACCCAAGTGGAGATGGGCGTTGCCATTCGCATGGCCTGTCTCGACGTGCTGACACGGCGAACCCGCGGCGTGGAGGGCTGGGCATGAAGGACCTGACCCCCGTAACTCTGATTAACGGCCGCCTGGTCTTGCCGCGTAGCGAGCCCCGGGATGGTGCCTTGCGCTGCGCCGATGGTCGGATCGCTGCATTGGGCGAAGTCACCCCACAGGATGGCGACCGCGTAATTGACGCCAAGGGCGCGCTGATCGCCCCCGGCCTGATCGATCTGGGCGTCTTCGCGATCGACAAACCGGCCTTCCACTTCGGCGGGATCACCCGCGCCGCGCTGATGCCGGACCAAGGCGTAGTGCTCGACAAGCGATCAGCGGTGCGGTTCTCCGCGCAGTCGGGCAAGCCTGACCTATGGGTCCACCCGCTCGCTGCAGCGACCAAGGACCTCGCCGGGATGGAGCTCGCCGAACTGGCGCTGATGCGCGATGCCGGAGCCAAGGCCGTTAGCACCGGACGGCGCTGGATTGCCGATAGCGGAGTGATGCACCGCCTGCTGTCCTACTGCGCCATGTTGGGTCTGGTCGTGGTGACCCACGCCGAAGACGGCGGGCTGACCGGCTCAGCCGTTGCCACGGCGGGCGAAATGGCGACCCGGCTGGGCCTGCCCTCTGCGCCGGCCGAGGCCGAGGCGCTGGCCGTTGCCCGCGACATCGCGCTGACTGAACTGACTGGTGCGCGACTCCACTTCCGGCAAGTGACGACCGCAGGCGCATTGTCCCTCATTCGCGCAGCCAAGGCCCGGGGCGTTGCGGTGACAGCCGGGGTTACCCCTGCCCATGCCCTGCTCTCTGATGTCGCCATCGGCGATTTTCGAACCTTCACGCGCCTGTCACCGCCGCTGCGCTCAGAGGCTGACCGGCAGGCCGTGCTCGCAGCGCTGGCTGACGGGACGATCGATGTGGTTTCCTCGGGCCACGATCCGCGCGGGCCGGAAGACAAGCGCCTGCCCTTCGCCGATGCCGAACCCGGCATGGCCGGGGCGGAAACCCTGCTGCCGCTGACGCTTGGTCTGGTACGGGACGGGGTGATCGATACGGCGCGCGCCTTTGCCTTGCTGGCCAGCAACCCGGCTGCTTTGCTGGGAGTCAACGCGGGCCTGCTCGCGCTGGGCGCAGAGGCAGACATAGCCGTGATCGATCCCGACAAGCCTTGGATTGTCGATTCCGACAAGATGGCCGCCGCTGCCGGCAACACGCCGTTTGACAAGCAGGGCGTACAAGGCCGCGCGCTGATGCTGCTCAAGGGCGGTGCGGTGATCGCGGCTTAACGCATACGCTAAGGGCCCCTTCCCGCTGCTGCGGGAAAGAGCCCCCCCTGTGAAGGTGCTATTGGCGCTTAACGTTTGCGCGCCCGAGCTAGCGCGGCCGGAGCAGCTTTAGGCGCCGCAGCAGGGGCCTTGGCCTGAGCCATTTGGGTTGCCCCCCGCGCCTTTACACCCGGACTCGGCTTGGGGGCCGTATAGGCGAAACAGGCCATTCCGCGGGCCTTGACTGCTCCGCAAAGATTTGATGCCCCCTGATTGCCAGTGATGCCGGCAGCGGCGACCCGGAAGTAGGTCTTGCCGCGGACCTTTGCCCGCGTGATCGTCATGCGATATTTCCGCAGTTCCGGGTTCTTCGCAGCGTAGATGCCCCAGGCCCGGCGTGCACCCTGTTGCGTAAAGAAGCTGCCCAACTGGATCAGATGTGTACCGGGAGCGGCGGTGGGCGCCGGCGCGGCATAGGTCACCCGCCGCGGAGCAACGCCGCGCACCAAAGCGGAGTTGGCCACCCGCGATGTGCGGGCTTGCGGCGATGGAACGCGCTGAATAACTGGCTGGGAAACAAATTTAACCTGTTGGCTGTTGGCCGTCTGGGTCGATGCCTGCATGCCAGCCGGTTCGCCAAAAGCTTTGGCAAACCGGTTAGCCGCAGGGTCTCGTTTCGCCGTTGGTGCTGTTACCGGGGTATAGCTGGCCAACACCGCTGCGGGCTCGTGGTTGGCCGCCGGGGGCAATTCTCCGGCCGGACCTTCCGCCGTCGACTGCGCGGCAAGCTGCTCGGTTACCGGGTTTGAATTCAGGGCCAATCGCGTTGGCTGACCTGGATCTTTGCGGACCGGAGCGCTGAGCAAGCCAGCCACGCGCAGCTGGTAGTCTTCCGGGCGGGCGGTTGAGGCCCAATCGCTGATCCGGGCATCGACCTGATCGGCGGGGATGTCCTGGCTCATCATGAGACGGGCTTCGCGCCAGAGCCCGTCTAGCGCATAGGCATAGGCAAGATTTTGCCGCAGCTTCGGGGTGTTCTCACCATTGCGCAGCGCATCAGCCAGCACAGCGCTGCCGCGCGTCGGTTCACCGGCAAGGGCCAGCGCCAGACCAAGGTCTGCGGTCGGGATGGCATCACGCCAATCTTCCAAGATGGCTACCGCATCCCGATTACGGCCTGCAGCAGCATAGGCCAAGGCAAGGCCGAGCGCGGTCTTGCCGCTGTTATCGCCAAGCTTCATTGCATCGTCGAAGGTCAGCGCAGCCGATTCGAACCGACCGGCCTTAAGGTAGGCGTGCGCCAGCAGAGCGCGATAAGATGGCTCGCGCGGGCTGGCTGCTACCAGGGCCTCTGCCAACTGGATCGCCTTATCGAATTGACCATCGGCCAGTGCAGCTTTTGCGGCCGCAGCAGTCTTGTCCGGGGTTGGTTTGGCAACGACGTTCTCGCTCAAACCAGCGCCAGCCATCACCGCCAAGGCGATGGCCCCAGTCACGCCGAACGGCAAAAGCTTAGTGCGGATGGTGCGGTTGGGCATGGGAATCCTCCCCTCTTCCAGGATCAATTGGTTTGCCGCGCAACCTGCGCGGCCAGTGCGGCAACATCTGGCAATCCGTCGAACAGCTGATCCAGCGCTTCTGTCACGAGCTGCTGGGCGCTGCGGTTGGACAGGGCACATGCCAACCTGAGCTTCAGATGGCGTTCAGCATCGATTCGGAGCGTAAAGGCAGCGCGACGTCCCTCGGCCAGCGCCGAACGGCGTGGGGGTGAGGCGCGGCAGATGGCTTCGGCCCGCTGGCGGACAACTTCCGGGATTTGCGCAACGGCCGGAGCAAGCGCTTCGCGATCAATGGAGACCACTTCGGCACCACGCGGCTCGCCCGCCCCGGTGCCGTCATGGCCCATATCATTCCATCCAAGGTCATCCAGCTGCCGCGCAAGCGAGTCCCCGGATAGTGGCCCGAGTTGCGGACGCATTGCCGGCCGCGCTCCGCCCTTCCGGGCCAACAAAGTCGGTGAAAGCGAGGCAAAAGTTTTGGGTTCGGACATGTCCCGTTGCCTCCTTACGAACCGGCGACCCGGCGGCCAAAGCCGCCCGCGGGGCGCGGCGCACCCGGCAACATCGCAGCTGCAGCCGGCGCCGCGAACACAGTGCGGCGGAAATTCTTTTCCAGCCGATCGGAAATGTAGTTCCACAACGTGACCACTTCCTGTGCGGAGCGGCCGTTGGGTTCTACTTCCATCACGGTACGGCCATCGATCATCGAGGCAGCAAAGTCGGTCCGGTGATGCAGGGTTATCGGGGCGACAGTGCCATGCTGCGACAGAGCAACAGCGGCTTCGGAGGTGATCTTGGCTTTTGGCGTGGCCGCGTTGACCACAAAGATCAGCGGCTTTCCGGCCCGTTCGCACAGATCGACCGTCGCGCCGACGGCACGCAGATCGTGCGGGCTGGGGCGGGTCGGCACAACGATCAGTTCTGCCACCGAGATTACCGATTGGATCGCCATGGTAATCGCCGGGGGCGTGTCGATCACGGCCAGCTTGAATCCCTGTTGGCGCAGGACCGCAAGATCGGCTGCCAGGCGCGCAACGGTGGTCTGCGCGAACGCGGGATAATCATCTTCGCGTTCATTCCACCAGTCAGCCAACGAACCCTGCGGGTCGATATCGATCAGCACGACCGGTCCAGCGCCAGCGCGCTGGGCCTGGACGGCGAGGTGCCCGGACAAGGTGGTCTTGCCGGATCCGCCTTTCTGCGATGCCAATGCCAGTACGCGCAAAGCCTATACCCCCTGCGAAATGCCAGTTCGGTCATGCTGACCTAAACCGGGGAGATCGCAGAACGGCCCTAATATAGGGTTAATGCGTATAAGGGTTGCGAGGCCAATCCAAACGCAGCTCTCGCCATAAATCCTTTGCTAACCGATAGTTTACTATGTCAGTTTAGTCTCAGGCGTCTCGGAACGCGGGGGTTCGGGCCGGCAAATGGCCCCCTTCCGTTGAACTCCGCGGCGAAGTCGGGAAGTCAAAATGGGTCACACGCTTTTTTTCCGCGTCCTCGGGGGCGCTGCACTTGTCATGGCATCACCAGCCCTGGCCGATAGCCGCGCAGGCATTGATGCCTGGTCTAGGGGCGATTTTGCCACGGCAACGCAGCTGTGGCAGATTGAATCGGCAAAGGGGGATGCCGATGCAATGTTCAACCTCGGCCAGGCCTACAAGCTGGGCAAGGGCGTGAAACAGGACCTGGCCCAGGCCGAAGCGCTGTTCGGGCGCGCTGCAGCTCAGGGCCACATCCAGGCCAGTGACAATTACGGCCTGTTGCTGTTCCAGCGCGGCCAGCGAACCCAAGCCCTGCCATTCCTGCGGGCCGCGGCAGACCGGGGCGATCCCCGGGCGCAATATCTGATCGGGATCGGGCACTTCAACGGCGATATCGTCAGCAAGGATTGGGTCCGGGCCTACGCCTTGGTCAGCCTTGCCCAGCAGGCCGGCCTGTCGCAGGCGACAACCGCGCTTGCCCAGATGGACCAGCACGTGCCGATGCCCAAGCGCCAGCAGGCCGTGGCCCTGGCAGACGAACTGCGCAGCCAGGCAGATGCCACTCGCGCACGCCAGCTGGCCGCCGCCGATCTTGGCTCAACCGTGCAGACCGCTCCGGCGCCGCTCGCCAGCGTTGCCATGCGCACGATGAGCTCGGACCAGGCCAGTGATGCCGTTGGCGCGGCCAGCCAGGCGGTCAACGAAAGCCCTGCGACGGCCGGTGCCGACTATGCCCGTCCGGTCGCAAGTCGGCCGGTGAAGGTCTGGCAGGGCTTGCCGCCTGCGATGTCCGGGGGAGAACCTGATTCGGGTGACGCCCAACCCCCGTCTCCCGCCAGGGCAACGACAAGCGTCAGCGGTCCGTGGCGCGTCCAGCTTGGCGCCTTTGGGCAGCCCGGCAATGCTGATGCTCTGTGGAGCCGGCTGCGCGGCCGTCCCGAACTTGCCGGCCGGCCCCGCCTGAATGTCAGGGCGGGCGCGGTAACCAAGTTGCAGGCCGGCGGCTTTGTAACGCAAGCCGCTGCCCAGGCAGCCTGCAACCGGCTGAGCGCCAGCGGCCAAAGCTGCATCGCGGTGCGGAACTGAGATGAGCGACCGCGCAGCGCCAGATCGGATCGCTGCGCTGGACCTGATACGCGGGATAGCCGTGCTCGGCATCCTGACGATCAACATTGCCGGCTTTGCCGGTGGTTCGACGGCCGTGCTCAGCCCTGACCTGCTCGCTCCGCCGACAGTGCTGGACAAACTGGCTTTCGCCTCAAGCCAGGTCCTGTTCGAAGGCAAGATGCGCGGGCTTTTTACCCTGCTGTTCGGGGCTTCGATGCTGCTTTTTGTCGAGCGCCGCGATGCAGCCGGCAAGGATGGCGGTTACTGGCAACTGCGACGGCTCGGCTGGCTATTCTTGATCGGCTACCTTCACCAACTGCTGCTGTGGAGCGGCGATATCCTGATGCTTTACGCCATGCTGGCGCCCATTGCCCTGGTACTGCGCCACTGGCCGGTGCGGCGGATGGTAGTGGTGGCGCTGGCCGCCTTCGCGCTGTGGCACGGGGCCTTCGGCCTCGCAGGATGGTCAAGCATGACCGCCGCCGAGGCTGTTCATGACGGCCGGGCCGATCCGGTCACGCGGGCCGAAGTCCTCAGCCGGTATGATGCGTTAGAGGCCCAGGCGCGCGATGAAGTTAACACGCTGCGCAAGCCTTACTTCACCATGCTGGAAGAACGCTTCCGGGAAACCCTCTACATGCCCCTGCTGTTCACGCTGCTGTCGCTCGGAGAGACTGTGCCGCTGATGCTGCTGGGCATGGCACTTTACCGCAGCGGGTTTTTCACCGGAGGTTGGTCGCGCCGGGCGCTTTGGCGGTTGGCCATCGGATGTCTGGCCTTTGGCCTGCCGCTGGCAATCGCCCAGACTGTTTGGGCCTGGAGCAGGGATTTCCCGCCCGATGCGATGTTCCAGTTACTAATCGGTCTGGCAGGGCCCCAGCACTTGGCCCTTACCCTGGGCTGGGCGGCGCTGCTTGTCCTGGCAGCGCCAAGCTTGCTGCCGACCCGCCTGGGCCAGCGCCTCCAAGCGGCCGGCGCGGCGGCGCTCAGCAATTACCTGCTGACCTCGGTGCTCATGGCCTTCTGCTTCTTTGGCTGGGGCCTTGGCCTGGTTGGACGGATCGGATCTCTGGCGCAGTGGTGTTTTGTCCTGATCGGCTGGGCCGCCATGCTCGGCTGGAGCAAGCCGTGGCTGATGCGCTACCGACAGGGACCAATCGAGTGGCTGTGGCGGTCGCTAACAGCGGAACGGCGCTTGCCCGCCGCCCGCCACTTGTGAATGCGAACGATTCGCATTATTAAGTGAGTCGAAGCCAACGGGAGCCGCCGATGTATATCTGCGTCTGCAATGCCATCCGCGAATGCCAGCTGCGCGAGGCTGCCCGGCGCTGTCCCGGCGATCCGGACGCCGTTTACGAAGCCCTTGGGTGCCGGCCTCAATGTGGCCAATGCCTTGACGATGCCGCTGAATTGTTGATCGAAGAACGCATGCGCGCGTGCACCGCAGGGCTTGAGCCAGCCTAACGCAAGGCGATCGTAAGTCTCGCCAATAGTACTGGCAACCAACCCGTAAAACTGGCTGAAGTTCCGGGAATCCAGGCTTGCTCTCGGCCCCGGTTGCGGCGCATAGTCATGCCCGCAATCAATCCCCACCAATCTCCCGGGAGAAACCGCCGTGAAGGGCGACAAAAAGGTTATCGAATACCTTAACAAGGTTCTGTTCAACGAGTTGACCGCGGTTAACCAGTACTGGCTGCATTACCGCATGCTCGACAACTGGGGCATCAAGAAGCTGGCCGATCATGAACGGCACGAATCGATCGACGAGATGAAGCATGCAGACCAGGTCGCGGAACGCATCCTGTTCCTGGAAGGGCTGCCCAACTTCCAGAACATGGGCAAGCTCCGCATTGGCGAGAATGTCGAAGAGATTCTCAAGGCCGACCTCGCGCTAGAGGAAGATGCGATCCCGGATCTGCGGGAAGCAATCGCTCACTGCGAAACGGTGCACGACTTTGTCAGCCGCGACCTGTTCCGCTCGATCCTCGCAAGCGAGGAAGAGCATGTCGATTTCCTCGAAACCCAGTTCGAGATGATCGCCCGGATGGGCCTGCAGAACTACATTCAGCTGCAAAGCGAAGCCGCCGGGAGCTGATCCCGGCCCGCCCGCCCCGAAGGCCTACTTCTTCGCGAAGGGGTTCTTCGGGGTGCGCAGCGTCAGCCTTACCGGCACGGCATCAAAGCCCAGATCGCGGCGGATGCCGTTAACCAGATAGCGTTGGTAACTGGCCGGCAATTCATCCAGCCGGGTCCCGAACAGCACGAAGCCCGGCGGACGGGTCTTGGCCTGGGTGATGTAGCGCAGCTTGATCCGGCGGCCGCCGGGTGCCGGCGGCGGGTTCTTGGCCAGGGCATCATCAAACCAGCGGTTAAGCAGGGCAGTCGGCACGCGCTTTGACCAGGCATCGCGCAATTCGAAGGCCGCGCGGATCAGGTCATCAAGACCTTTGCCGGTGCGGGCGGAAACCGCCAGCAGCGGCAGCCCCTTTACCTGGCTGAGACCATCGTCGAGCGCCTTGCGGATGCCGTTGAACAGGCCCGAGGCATCCTCTGCCACGTCCCACTTGTTGATCGCGATCATCAGCGCACGGCCTTCTTCAAGCACCATGCTGGCGATCTTCAGGTCCTGATGCTCCAGCCCGCGCGTGGCATCGAGCAGCAGCACAACCACTTCGGCAAAATCGATCGCGTGGCGGGCATCCGCGACTGCCATCTTTTCCAGCTTGTCGATGACCTGCGCCTTCTTGCGCATGCCAGCGGTGTCGATCAGACGCACGGGCCGGACCTCATCGCTTGCGGGATCGTGCCAGTCCCAGTCAATCGCGATGGAATCGCGGGTAATCCCGGCTTCGGGCCCTGTCAGCAGCCGGTCCTCTTGCAGGAACCGGTTGATCAGGGTTGATTTTCCCGCGTTGGGGCGGCCGACAATCGCGAGCTTGAGCACAGCCTTGGGGTCGTACTCTTCCTCGTCGTCCAGCTCGGCCGCTGCTTCTGCTTCGGCATCCATTTCAAGCTGGCGTTCATTAAGGTGCGGCAACAGCGCTTCGAACAGGTCGGCCATGCCCTGGCCGTGCTCGGCTGAAAGCGGCACCGGATCGCCAAAGCCGAGACCGAAGGATTCGTAGAGGCCGTGGTCGCCCGCCTTGCCTTCCGCCTTGTTGGCCACCAGCACCACCGGGACATCGCACTGGCGCAGGCTGCGGGCAATCTCCTCGTCCAGCGGGGTTAGCCCGGCGCGTGCGTCGATCACGAACAGCGCCACATCGGCGCCAACGAGCGCCGCCTCGGTCTGCTGGCGCATCCGGCCTGGCAGAGTGGCTGCGTCTTCGTCCTCCCAACCGGCGGTATCGACGATGGTAAAATCAAGGCCCAGCAAGTGCGCTTCGCCAAAGCGGCGGTCGCGCGTCACCCCCGGCTGGTCATCGACCAGGGCCAGCTTCTTGCCGACCAACCGGTTCCACAGCGTGGACTTGCCGACATTCGGGCGCCCGATGATAATGACCTGGGGGAGTTTCACCGCGTCAGCCCTGACCTTTCCGCGGCCAATTTGCAAGCCGCACTGTTGATACTTGCTATGCTTTTAACCTTTCCGAAAAGCCGGGCGTTAACCGCGCTTCGCCAGAAGGCGGTGCATGGTTCTGTTCCGATCGCTTCTACCCGCCCTTCTGCTGCTGGTCCTCGCCGCAAGCCCGGCCCATGCGCGCGCGATTGATATTGATGATCGCGATGCAGGCGGAGCAGCGATCGATGGCCTGCCCCCCTACCTGCAATGTGTGCCCTATGCCCGGGAGGTCTCAGGGATCCGGATCTATGGCGATGCCCATACCTGGTGGGATCAGGCCGAAGGACGCTATGCCCGGGGCACCAAGCCCAAGGTGGGCGCGGTCATGGCGTTCCGCCCCAATGGCAATTCGCGCCTTGGCCACGTTGCCGCGGTCAGCAAGGTGATCGATTCGCGCACCGTGCTGATCCGCCACGCCAACTGGAGCCCGATCAACGGCCGCCGCGGCCAAATCGAGGACAATGTCCAGGCTGTCGATGTCTCGCCCGAAAATGACTGGAGCGAAGTGCGCGTCTGGTACGGCCCGAACCAGGCCCTGGGCAGCACCCACTGGCCGCTGGCTGGCTTCATCTATGCCAGCAAGCCCAAGCCGGGCGAACAGCTGCGCGATCGCGCCGCACCGGCCCGCGCGCCTGTGCTGGCCCGCGCGAACAAGCCGGCGAAGGCCGAACTGGCCGCGCGCGATGGCGATCCCATCGCGGCGATCATTAAGCGAGAGCTTGGGATCTAAGCCTTGGCAACCGGCGGATTATCGCCGAGGTCTTCGAACCAGGCTTCGACCGGACCATTGAGCTTGATCGTAAGCGGCTGTCCGTGACGGTCCATGGTCTTGCCGGCCTGGACCCGCACCCAGCCTTCGGAGATCGAGTATTCCTCAACATTGGTGCGGACCACACCCTTGAAGCGGATGCCAACACCGCGCATCAGCACATCCTGGTTGAACCAGGGGCTGCGCGGGCTGATCGCAAGGCGATCGGGCGGCACATCGGAACCGGCGGCGGGCTTGGCAGGGGTTTCTTCGGTCATGGCTGCGCCTCTATCCGGCTTTCCCCGCTTGTCAATTCGCGCAGGCCCCTTTAAGGGCGCGCTTCGCTGATTGGCCCTGGCGCCCTTTGGCAGGAAGTGGGCGCGTAGCTCAGCGGTAGAGCACACCCTTCACACGGGTGGGGTCACAGGTTCAATCCCTGTCGCGCCCACCACTTCCCCCCTCCCTTGATACCATTGCATTTGGAGGGCATAGCGCCAGCGCTATGCACGATATCCGCTTGATCCGCGACGATCCCGCCGCCTTTGATGCCGCCCTTGCCCGTCGGGGCGTGGAACCGCTTGCCGGTTCGATCCTGGCACTCGATACGGCGCGCCGCGCTGTAGCGACAGCAATGCAAGAGGCGCAGAACCGGCGCAACGAGGCATCTAAGGCGATCGGCGCGGCAATCGGACGCGGTGACGCGACAGAAGCCGAACGCCTCAAGGCCGAAGTGGCCGAGATCAAGGTCAACCTGCCCAAGCTGGAGCAGGAAGACCGCGAACTATCGGCCAGCCTCCAGGAATCCCTTGCCGCCCACCCCAACCTGCCCGATCCAACCGTACCTGATGGCGAGGACGAGACGCAGAACGTCGAGGTCAGCCGCTGGGGCACCCCGCGCCAGTTCGCCTTTACGCCCAAAGAGCATGCTGACCTTGGCCCGGCGCTGGGCCTGGACTTTGAGACCGGTGCGGCAATTTCCGGCGCGCGGTTCACTTTCCTGCGCGGCCAGATGGCGCGGCTGCAGCGCGCACTGGGCCAGTTCATGCTGGACCAGCAAACGCTGGTAAACGGCCATGTTGAATGCGCCACCCCGCTGCTGGTGCGCGAGGAATCGCTGTTCGGCACCGGGCAGTTGCCGAAGTTTGCCGAAGACAATTTCCAGACCACCGATGGCCGCTGGCTGATCCCCACGGCGGAAGTCTCGCTCACCAATTCGGTGCGCGAGCAGATCCTTGATGGCGCGGCGCTGCCGCTGCGGCTGACTTCGCTGACCCCTTGCTTCCGGTCCGAAGCCGGCGCGGCGGGCAAGGATACCCGCGGCTATATCCGCCAGCACCAGTTCGAAAAGGTTGAGCTGGTCACGATCTGCACGCCCGACCAGTCGGAGGCAGAGCATGAGCGGATGACGGCCGCCGCCGAATCGATCCTCCAGGCGCTGGAACTGCCCTATCGCAAGGTGCTGCTCTGCGCTGGCGACATGGGCTTTACCGCGAGGAAGACCTTTGACCTTGAGGTCTGGCTACCCGGCCAGAACGCCTATCGAGAGATCAGCTCCTGCTCCAACTGCGGCGATTTCCAGGCGCGGCGGATGAACGCCCGCTTCCGCGCAGAGGAGAAGGCCAAGCCGGAATTCGTCCACACGCTTAACGGCTCTGGGCTGGCGGTTGGCCGCACGCTGGTGGCCGTGCTGGAGAATTACCAGCAGGAAGACGGTTCAGTTGAAATCCCGGCGGCGCTGCGGCCCTATATGGGCGGGATCGACCGGCTCGTTCCTCTCTGACCCGAAAGGTCGCCATGCGCATCCTCCTGACCAATGACGACGGGATCTTCGCCCCGGGCCTGACCGTGCTTGAGGCAATTGCGCGGCAGTTTTCGGATGACGTGTGGATCGTCGCCCCGGCAGAGGAGCAATCCGGCGCAGGCCACTCGCTTACCCTGTCGCGCCCGGTGCGGCTGCGTGAACATGGCGATCGGCGCTTTTCGGTGTCGGGCACGCCAACCGATGCGGTGATGATGGCGCTGCGGGAAATCATGCCCGCCGCACCCGACCTGATCCTGTCCGGCGTAAACCGCGGTGCCAACCTGGGCGATGACGTGACCTATTCGGGCACGGTCTCGGCCGCGATCGAGGGCGCGCTGGCCGGAATCCGCTCAATCGCGCTGAGCCAGGTCTACGCCAGCGAAGGCATGGGCGATGCCGTTCCCTTCGGCGCGGCCGAGGCCTGGGGCGCCAAGGTGATCGCCCCGCTGCTAGACCTGCCCTTCGCCCCGCGCACCCTGGTCAACATCAATTTCCCGGCCATTTCGGCGGATCAGGTCAAGGGCATCCGCGTGGTCCGGCAGGGCTTCCACGACTACTCGCGCGGGACGGTTGTGGAAGGAATCGATCCGCGCGGATATCGCTATTTCTGGTTTGGTCTTAATGGTATAGAACATACCCCCGGTCATGCGACCGATCTTGAGGCAATCCAGGATGGCTTTGTGGCGGTAACACCTTTGCAGCTCGATTTGACCCACGAGGGTTCGCTTTCCGAATTGGCGGGACGCTTCAGCTGATGCGGCGGGCCGGTATCGCGCTGGCCCTTATCGGGCTGGCCGCCGCCCCGCTCTTGGCAAACGATGATCCCAAGACGGCAACCGAATATGTCGTGCAGCCCGGTGAGACACTGGGCGGCATTGCCAACCGCGCGGCGGTGCCGCGCCTGCTGATCATCGAGGCCAACGGGCTCAAGGAACCCTACATGGTCCGTGCCGGCCAAAAGCTGGTCATCCCCCGTCGCCGCACCCACACGGTGAAGGATGGGGAAACCAGCCTGGGCATCGCGCTGGACTATGGCGTAACCTGGTCAGCCATCGCTGCCGCCAACGGACTTGATCCCAAGAAACCGATCCAGACCGGGCAAAAGCTGGTGATCCCCACCCTGACCAAGGCAAAGCCGCCGTTGGCAGATGCCGCGCCTGCGGCTTTGCCCTCAACTGCTTTCAAACCCCCAGCGGGAACATCGGTGCGGATGGCGCCCGATCCAGGGCCGGCGCCCGGCGCGCCTGTTACAAGCACTCAGCCGCCCGCACGGTTTGCCTGGCCGCTTAACGGCGATATTCGCCGCGGCTTTGCGACCCGCAACGGCAATGCGTCCTTCCACGACGGGATCGATATCAAGGCGGACAAGGGCACGGCCGCCCGCGCCGCAGCGGCTGGAACGGTGATCTTCGCCGGGCAGGGGCCAAAGGAATACGGCCTGACCGTCATCATCCACCACGGTGGCCGCTGGACGACGACCTACTCGTTCCTCGACAAGATCACCGTGCGGGACGGTGACAAGGTCAAGACAGGCGAACGCGTCGGCCTGGTCGGCGAAACCGGTCTAGCGAATGAGCCACAGCTCCATTTCGAAGTACGGCGCAATCGCGTCGCACTTGATCCGGTCAAGTACCTGCCGAAAGCCGATTAGACCGGCTTGAAGGTCACCTTCAGCCCGTCCTTGGGCTTGGGGATCGGCCATGGCTGCCATTCGGGTTCATAACCCGGGGCGATCTCGATCTGGTAGCGGCTGAGCAGGTGGGCCATCAGCACCTTCACCTGCATATAGGCAAAGTGCAGCCCCAGGCACATGTGCGCCCCGCCGCCGAACGGCACCCAGGCGTACTTGTGCCGCTTGGCGACCTGTTCGGGCGTGAAGCGCATGGGATCAAACTTGGCCGGCTCGGGCCAGTGCTCTTCCTCCATGTGGACCGCCGCCGGGCTGATGCCGACCGGGGTTCCCGCAGGCACGCGCACGCCCTTGAAGGTGAAGTCCTTGAGCGCGCGGCGCGGCAGCGAGGGGACCGGCGGGATCAGCCTCAGTGCTTCCTTGAAGGCCATTTCGGTCAGGTCCAGCTTGCCCAGATCGTCATAGGACAGCGGCCGCCCTTCACCGCCCGTCACGGCCAGGATTTCAGCGCGCAACTTGTCCTGCCATTCGGGGTTCTTGGCCAACAGCCAAACCAGCGAGGTGGCCGAGCTGGTGATCGTGTCATGCGCGGCCATCATCAGGAAGATCATGTGATCGACCACTTCGTCAACCGGCAGCAACGAGCCATCCTCACGCGTGGCCGTGGCGAACTGGCTGAACATGTCCTGCCCGCCCCCCGCTTCGCGCCGCTTCAGCGTTTCGCGGGTGAAGTAATCGAGCAGGAACTTGCGCCCCGCCACCCCGCGGCCCATCGCGGTGAAGGGCAGCGGCTTGCGGACCACGCCGATCGAGGCCTGGACCATGTCAACAAAGGCCTTGTTGATCGCATCGGCTTCGGGCCCCAGCGGCACGCCCAGGAAGCTATCGGCGGCAAGATCTAGCGTCAGCTGCTTGATCGCCGGATAGAACAGGATTTCCTGGCCGCGCCATTCCTCCGCCCGTTCGGAAATGCCGCGGTTGAGCGCACCCGCATAGTGGCGCATCGGCCCCGGCTTGAAAGCGATCGACAACGCACGGCGATCAGCGCGGTGATGATCGAAATCGAGCAGCATCAGCCCGCGCGGAAACAGCAGATCCAGCACCGGGCCCCAGCCCTGTTCCGACGAGAAGATCTTTTCACGGTCGAACAGCACCAGTTCGTTCGCATCGGCGCCGAACATGATCACGCCGCGGCGACCAAAGCTGTTGTTGCGATAGATATCACCATACTTGGCGCGCATGCGGTTGCCGAAGCCGGCCGGATCGGCCAGCAATTGCAAGGTGTTGCCCAGGATCGGCCAGCCATCCTCACCCGGGATATGCGCAAGCGCATCCTTGGGCTGGGACTGGCTCCAATGGGTAAACTTCGGGGCTTCAGGAGCAAGCGTGGCCATGGGGGGGTCCTTTTGCCGTTACTGACACTGATGTAACTTAATCGAACGATTAAATCCATCCCCCAAGCTCGCGCCGCACCAGCGCCTCGAGCATGGCCATCCCCGCAGATGACGTATTGAGACAGTCTAGCGCGGCAAAATCAAGCCCCCCGGCCTCCGCGAACACCTCGCGCCCGCGAATTGCCAGCTCTTCGCGGGTCTCCAGGCAGTCGGCGGAGAAGCCCGGCGCGGCAATGGCAAGCCGCCTTACCCCGCCCTTGGCCAGGGCGGTCAGTGTCTCTTCGGTATAGGGCTCCAGCCACTTGGCGCGGCCAAAGCGCGACTGGAAGCTCGTCTCGATTCGCAAGGCGGGGAACTCTGCCCGCAGCGCCTCGCCCACCAGCCGCGCGGTCTTGCGGCACTGGCAGTGATAGGGATCGCCAAGGTGCAAGGTCCGGTCCGGCATACCATGGAACGAAAGCAGCAGCACTTCAGGTACGAACGGCAGCGCACGCAGCTGGCGGGCCAGATTGTCACGCAGCGCGGCCACGTGCAGCGGATCATCGTAATAGGGCGGCAGGGTGCGGGTACTGGGCTGCCAGCGCATGGCCGCCAGCTGCCGGCCAAGCTCATCAACCACCGTTGCCGTCGTCGCGCCCGAATACTGCGGGTAAAGCGGCGCGATCAGGATCCGCTCGCACCCGGCGGCCTTCATTTCCGCCAGCACCGTGCCCATCGCCGGATTGCCATAGCGCATCGCCCAGCGGACCATGATGCCTTCGCCCAGCTGGCCTTGGAGCAACTTTGCCTGGGCCTTGGTGATCGTGGCAAGCGGGGATCCATCGGGCCCCCAGACCTGTTCATAGGCATGAGCCGATTTCTTTGGCCGGACATTGAGAATGATCCCGTTGAGGATCGGCCACCAGACCAGCTTGGGAATCTCGACCACGCGCGGATCGGACAGGAATTCCTTCAGATAGCGGCGAACCGCCTTGGGCGTGGGTGCGTCGGGCGTCCCCAGGTTGACGAGCAACACGCCGACGCGCGGTGCGACAACAGGAGGGTGGCCAGCGGGCAGGTTCATGCAAGTTCCCCGGTAAGCGGTAAGGTGTGCATGCGGGTGGATCCCGCAGAATAAAGCGCATTGGCGATCGCCGGAGCGGCCACAGCCACGCCCAGTTCGCCCGGATCGAACGGCGGCGCATCGCCTTCGATGAACTCGATCTCGATTTCCGGGCAATCGACCAGCAGCGGCAGGCCCAGCTGGCTGAGCCGGCCCGACAGCGGCAGGCCATCGGCATAGGCAGTGCTCTGCCCGCGGGCGAGGCCCAGCCCGAACAGCAGCCCGCCCTCAACCTGCTGGCGGGCAATGTCCATGTTCATCACTCGCCCGATATCGAGCACGGCAGTCAGCTTGTCGACACGGATGCCGCGTTCGTCGTGCCGGGCAGCGGCGACCAGCGCGATGCGCCCTACGCGGTCGTCAAGCGTCATCCGGTGGCAGGCCAGGCCCTGCCCTGAGCCGCCTCGGCCGCCGCTCCATTCGGCCAGAGTCGCGGCGCGTTGCAGGCAATTCGCCAGCCGGATGTCCTGCCCCAGCATGGCCATGCGATAGGACAGGCCTTCGCGGCCCGAACGCACGGCCAGCTCATCAACGAAAGTTTCGATCAGGAAGCAGCCCAGGGCTGCGGCATTGCCGCGCAAGCGCCCGGTCGAAAGCGGCAGCGCCACGGGCACGTGTTCCACCAACAGGTGCGGGATCGTATAGGGCGGAACGCAACCCGCCAGCGCCAGCGGATCGGCCCGCCCCTGCGCGGCGCGCGCAGACAGCGGATCAGCCCCCTTGAACAGCCGCGCGCCAAATTCGGCCGTCGTCGCCGGCATGGCCACCCGCAGCTTGAGCGCGGCAAGCGAGCCATCGGGCGCGGTCTTGGCAGCCAGCGCAGCCTGCGCCGGGGCACGTGGCAGGTCGCGCACCGCTTCCTGCCAGCGCGACCAGCTGAGCTGCACCGGCTTGCCGACTTCGCGCGCGATGATCGCGGCCTCAACCGCATGGGGCGCATCAAGCCGGGCATCAAAGCTGCCACCAGCGCCAACGGGGTAAAGCACCACCTCTTCCAGCGGGCGATCGAGCGCCTTCGCCACGGCCTTGCGCGCGGCTTGTGGGGCCTGGCTGGCGACCCACAATTCAACCCGGTCCACGCTGACGCGGGCCGTGGCGCTGGCCGTTTCAAGCGCGGCATGGAGCGCCGGGGCAATGCGGTATAGCCGCGCATGGTCAAAGGGAGCATGGAGCAGATCGCCATCTCCGGATGCCGCGATTTCACTGCCATCGCCGCTACGCAGCGCCTCGCCCAGCAGTCGGTCGATCACGGCACTGTCGGGCTTTTGCTGCGCAGCAAAATTGGGCGCAATCAGGGTCAGGGCACGTTCGGCCGACCACCAGTCATGCGCCACGGCCGCAAGCCAATCTGGCCCTTCGACCAGACGCAGCAGGCCGCTTACCGGTGCAGCATTTTCTGCAGCATGGGTACCCAGCCTTGCCTCACCCTGCGGTGCGTGGCGGATCGCGGCAAAGACCATGCCGGGCAGGCGAATGTCGCCGGCAAAGGCATAGCTGCCGTCAACTTTTGCGGGCAGGTCCAGACGCGGGAAGGCCGGGCGGACGCCAGCGGGCTGATCGACTGCGCGCTCGGCCGCAGCCAGCGGGCGCAGCACCGGCGGACTGGGCGGATCGAAGGCCATGGCCTCTCCAACCAGATCGGCAAAGCTGGCACGCCGTTTGCCGTGGGTGATGAACCCGGCGCGCGCCTCGCACTCCTCCCATGTGACGTCCCAGCGCGCAGCGGCAGCCATGGCCAGCATCGCGCGGGCGGTTGCGGCCGCCGCGCGGGCAGCGGCTTCGTGCGCGGCAAGGCTGGTGCCGTCTGCCGTGACCATGAAAGCTTCGCGCTCGCCAAAGCGCTTGGCAAGAACGCTATCCTCGCCCTCAGCCATATCCGGCAGCAGCGGCATCCACATGCTGCGCCATTCGGCGGCGAGCGGGGCATTGGCATAGGCACCGCTGACCGGAGCCGGTTCGACCGCGATCTGGCGCCAGTCCGCGCCCAGTTCCACGGCCACGACCTGCGGTAGCAGCGTGGTGATCCCCTGCCCCATCTCCAGATCGGGCACTGCAACGCTCACCACGCCATCGCGCCCGATCTTGAGCCAGGCATTGAAAGCGGTTTCGCCTTCTCGCGCGGCGAGCGGCGGATCGAACCGGCGCGGGGTCAGTGCCCAGGCGACCAACAGGCCCCCGGCTGCCCCGGCTCCGATCAGAACGCCCCGCCGCGTCAGCTGCATCAGCTATTGTCCAACCAGGTCGCCACGCGACGGGCCAGGGCGAGGAACGCTTCGGCCTGCGGGCCATCGCCTGCAGCCGGCGGGACACCGGCATCGCTGGCCTGACGGATCGCGAGATCAAGCGGGATCCGTCCGAGGAAAGCGTGGCCCAGCCTTGCCGCTTCGGCTTCGGCGCCGCCGCGCCCGAACGGATCGGACACTTCGCCGCAGTGCGGACAGGCATAGCCGGCCATGTTCTCGACCAGCCCGATCACCGGCACCTGGCCGACTTCGAACAGCTGCATCGCCCGGGTGGCGTCGATCAGCGCGAGGTCCTGCGGGGTAGAGACAATCACGGCTCCGGCCGGCTTGTGGCGCTGGAGCATGGTCAGCTGCACGTCGCCCGTGCCGGGCGGCAGGTCAACCACCAGGATCTCGGCCGCGCCCCAATCGGCATCAACCAGCTGGCCCAGGGCATTGCCCGCCATCGGTCCGCGCCAGGCGATCGCCTTGCCTGGCTCAATCAGGTTGCCCATCGACAGGACGCCAACACCGAATGCGCTGGGCACCGGTAGCAATTGCTTTTCACGGGCATCGGGGCGCTTGCCCTCGGTGCCCAGAAGACGTGGCTGCGACGGGCCATAGATATCGGCATCGACCAGTCCGACCTTGCGGCCCAACCGGGCCAGAGCAACGGCCAGGTTGGCCGAAACAGTCGACTTGCCAACGCCCCCCTTGCCTGAACCGACCGCGACGATCCGCCGCTTGGGCTTGTCTGCCATCATCGCCACGCGGACTTCGTTTACGTCTGGCGCAGCGCCAAGCGCTTCCTTCACCGCTGCCTCCAGCCGGTCTCGCTCGATCCCGTCAAAGCCGCTGGCATCAAGGATCACCGTGGCCGCGCCATCAGCCAGCCGCAGTGACTGCAACCGGGCCTGGGCCAGGGGGGGCAAAAGGGACTTCAGTGCATCAGTATTGCTCAATTGGGGGCTCCGTTTGCTATGGCCTGCCCCCTAGCAAGGAAAAAGCGCAGCGAGACCCTGTTTTTTGGTCCAGTACTACCTATAACGAAGTGCATGAGTGCAAATGGCAGTTTCAGGCCGGGTCAGTGGCTGGCTATGGCTGGGCGCAAGAGCCCGTGGGGCAATGGAAACGATGCTGGCGGCAGCGGCGGTGGCGAAGAGCCTCCTGCAACTCCGCCCGGCGATGGCGCACCGGCCGGCGATCCGCCCGGCCCATCGGGCCCGCGCAATCCGTGGCTCAAGCCGGACGACTATGCCGGTGAACGCCGTTCGCCCAATATAGAGGACATCTTCCGCGCCAAGCGCAAGGGCCCCGGTGGTGGAGGCGGCGGCGGTGGGGGCTTCCCCTCGCTCCCACCGCGCGCCAACGGCAAGAGCTGGTGGCCGGTGATCCTGGGTGGCGTGGCGCTGCTGTGGCTGTTCAGCAGCTCGACCCACCAGCTCAGCCCCAAGGAGCAGGGCATCGTCACAACCTTTGGCAAGTACAGCCGCACGATCGGTTCGGGCGTTAACTTCACGGCGCCCTGGCCATTCCAGAAGGTTGAGACACGCGATGTCACCTCGGTCACCAATGATGTGATCCCCGAGGGCGAGGGCGAAAACCTGGTGCTGACCAGCGACCAGAACCTGATCGACCTGTCCTATCAGGTGCGCTGGAACATCAAGAACCTGGAACAGTTCACCTTCGCTTCGACCGACCCCCAGTCAACCGTGCGCGACGTGGCCGAAGCGGCCATGCGCCTGTCGGTGGCCGAAGTGCCGCTGAAGGCCGTGTGGGATGGCACCGGCCGCGGCCAGCTGGAAGCAAACACCCGCCGCCGGATGCAGGACATCCTTGATGCCTATCGCACCGGCGTCAACGTAATCGGGGTCGATATCAAAAAGGCCGATCCGCCAGAAAAGGTTGCTGACGCGTTCCAGAAGGTCAACGTTGCCCAGCAGTTGGCCGAGCGCGACAAGAACAATGCCCAGGCCTGGGCGCAGCAGACCCTGGCCCGCGCCGAGGGTGAGGCCGCGGCCTTTGACAAGGTCTATGCCGAGTACCGGCTGGCCCCCGAAGTAACCAAGCGGCGAATGTATTACGAAACCATGGAACGCGTGCTGTCATCAAACGACAAGGTCGTTGTCGAAGCCAATGGCGTAACGCCCTACCTGCCCTTGCCTGAACTGCGCCGCCGTGCGCCGGAAGCGGCGCCTGCCGCGGGAGGCCAGTGATGCTGACCAGCCTGTGGCAACGCAACAAGGGCGCCGTGCTGGCGCTGGGTGCAGCCGCGATCGTGGCGATGTCCTCGATCGTGATCGTGCCTGAAACGCAGCAGGTGGTGGTCGTGCGACTGGGTGAGCCGGTCCGCAAGATCAACGCCTTCAAGCCCAACCAGGCCTTCGGTTCGACCGGCGCGGGGATTAGCTGGCGCATTCCGTTCATCGAACAGCTGGTCTGGATCGACAAGCGGCTGCTCTCCTTCCCGATGGAGCGTCAGACCGTGCTATCGACCGACCAGTTGCGGCTGGAAGTCACGGCCTATGCCCGTTTCCGGATCATCGACCCGGTCAAGATGGTAAAGACCGCCGGCACAACCGACCGGGTGATGAGCCAGCTCCAGCCGATCATGACTTCGGTTCTGCGCCAGGAACTGGGCAAGCGCACCTTCCAATCGCTGCTCAATGCCGAACGCGGCGCAGCGATGACGCAGATCAAGCAGAACCTTGATCGGCAGGCCCGTGAATATGGCGCCCAGGTGATCGACGTGCGGATCCAACGCGCTGACCTGCCCGCCGGCGCGCTTGAATCCGCGTTCGCCCGCATGCAGGCCGCACGTGAGCAGGAGGCAACCACGATCCAGGCCCAGGGCCAGAAACAGGCTCAGCTGATCACCTCGGAAGCCGAGGCGCAAGCAACCCAGATTTATGCCGCCGCCTTTGGCAAGGACCCGGCCTTCTATGATTTCTACCGGGCGATGAAGAGCTATGACGCCACCTTCGCCAATCAGGCGAACAAGGGCAGCAGCACGATCATCCTGTCGCCAAACAACGAATACCTGCGGCAGTTCAAAGGCCGGTAAGTGACGTTGGTGGAACCATTCAATTCCGGTTCAGGCTGGAACGATTGAATCCATCCCGCGCCCGGTGCAGGGTGTAACGAATTTGAAGAGGAAGCTGAACACGTGCGATACGCCTATGGAGTAACGAGTGCACTTCTGGTTGGAGGTGCGGCCGTTTCGGTGCTGACCGGCATTCCCGCCGGGGCACAGGTTGCGCAGAACGACGCCGCCCGGATGGAAGCTGTTGTGCCCCGCGCCGGTGCGCCAGCCAGCTTTGCCGAGCTGACCCAGCAATTGCAGCCTGCGGTGGTGAACATCGCCACGCGCCAGCGCGTGCGCGTGGCCAATGGCAATCCCTTTGCCGGTACCCCATTCGAAGACCTGTTCGGCGGTGGCAACGGCGGAGCCACCACGCGTGAGGCACAGTCGCTCGGTTCGGGCTTTATCATTTCGGCCGATGGCTATGTGGTCACCAACAACCATGTGATCACGGCCGATGGCCAGGGCGAAGTCCAGTCGATTACCGTAACGCTGAGCGACGGGAGCGAGCACACCGCCCGCCTGATCGGCCGCGATGCGCAATCGGACCTGGCCGTGCTCAAGATCGATGCGGGCAAAGCCTTGCCCTTCGTCAAGTTTGGCAACAGCGAAGCAGCCCGCGTTGGGGACTGGGTGATCGCCATCGGCAATCCCTTCGGCCTGGGCGGCACGGTGACTTCGGGGATCGTCTCGGCGGTCCACCGCTCATCGGGCGCCAGCCGCTACATCCAGACCGATGCCTCGATCAACCGCGGCAACTCGGGTGGCCCGCTGTTTGACATGAAGGGCAATGTGATCGGCATCAACAATGCCATCTTCTCGCCCACCGGGGGCAATGTCGGGATCGGCTTTGCCATTCCCGCGGATATTGCGGCCCCGGTCGTCGACAAGCTGATGCGCGGCCAGGCGATCGAGCGCGGCTACCTTGGCGTTACGATCGTCCCCGTGACCGAAGACGTGGCCGACTCGCTGGGTCTGGCCCGCAACCGGGGCGAACTGGTTCAGACCGTTCAGCCGGGCCAGGCTGCCGCCGCAGCGGGCCTGCAGCCGGGCGATGTGGTGGTGAAGGTCGACAATAAGGAAGTTGCGCCTGACAACACCTTGTCGTTCATCGTCGCCAATACAGCCCCCGGCAAGCGGATCCCGATCGAGGTGATGCGCAATGGCAAGCGCCTGACGCTGACTGCCACGGTCGGCAAGCGCCCGAGCGAAGAGGAACTGGCCAAGCAGACGTTCGCGCCGGCAACCCCTGACGCGGATGACCGGTATAACCGCGCGCCGCAAAAGCAGGGCGAAGGGCTGGCCGAGCGTGCGCTGGGCCTTTCGGTTCTGCCGATGACCCCGCAGATCGCCAGCCAGATTGGCCTGCCTGCCGACACCCGCGGACTGGTGATTTCGGTGGTCGATGGCACGTCAGACGCTGGGGCCAAGGGCCTGCAGCGCGGCGATGTGATCCTCTCGGCAAATTATCGCGACGTGCTTACCATTGCCGATCTGGAATCGATTATCCGCGCTGCTAAGGCTGAGAACCGCGCTGCGGTGCTATTGCGTGTCCAGCGCCGCGGCCAGCCGGCTGCTTACCTGCCGGTGCGCATTCGCTAACTGGCTTATAAGCTGCTGCATACAACAACCCCCGCCCTGTGACCGGCGGGGGTTTTTGTTGTGCGTCATCCGGGACGACTGCCGGTTGCCTCGCGCAGGAACTCATCATTTGCGGCAGGCGGCTGAGCCTTCGGTTCCGCACCCCCTGCAGGAAGCTGCTCTTGCCGGTCAGGCTCAACCATGTTCCCCTGATCGTCGGCATAATAGTATTCGTCCGGATTGCCGCTAAGCTGCGCCTCGTCGTCCGGCTCCAGTTGCCAGGCCGGCAGGGTCACCTCGGTATCGAACTTTTCGACCGGTCGGCTCGCCACGGCAGTGGTCATATATGCGGCAAAGGCGCGAGCCGGGGCGGTGCCGCCCTGCAGGCCCGGCACCGCCTTGGCATCGTCGCGGCCCATCCAAACCCCAGTGGTGATCCCGCTCGAGAAGCCAAGGAACCAGCCGTCCTTGTTCGAATTGGTCGTGCCGGTCTTGCCCGCAACCGGCCGGCCAATGCTGGCCGCGCGGCCTGTGCCGGTGCTGACCGCACTTTGCAGCAGGTCGGTAATCCCGGCCGATACATAGGCCGGAACCAGCATCGGCCCTTCCCGGACCTCGCGCTGGTACAGGACCTTGCCGTCGACCGTCTGGACCTTGGTAATGCCATAGGGATCAACCGCGCGACCCTTGGCCGAAACGGCGGCGAAGGCGCGGGTCATATCAATCACGCGGACATCGTTGGTACCCAGCACCATCGACGGCACGGTCGAAATCGGCGTACTGATGCCAAAGCGGCGGGCGATCCCCGCCACCGCGCTGAAGCCCACCTCGTTGCCGAGCTGCGCCGCCACCGTGTTTTTCGAATAGGCAAAGGCCGTGCGAACATCGATCTCACCGGCATAGGTCCCGTTTGAGTTGCGCGGGCTCCAACCGTCGATCGTGACGGGCTCATCGACCACCCGGTCATTCGGCGTATAGCCGGCCTCAAGCGCAGCCAGATAGACGAACAGCTTCCAGGCCGAACCCGGCTGGCGTACAGCGTTAACGGCGCGGTTATAGTTGGACGAGATGTAGTCCGTGCCCCCGACCATCGCCAGCACCGCGCCATCGCGGTCCATGCTGACCAGCGCGCCTTGCGCACCCTTGGGGGTGTTGGTTTCGATTGCCTGGGTCGCCGCCGCCTGCATCTTGGGATCAAGCGTGGTCCAGACTTCGATCGCCTGGGTGTTGTCAGGCAGCAGCAAGTCAAGCTGCGGCAGTGCCCAGTCGGTGAAATAGCGCACCGAATTCTGGCCCTTTTCAGCCGCGAACTTGATGGCGCCAAAATCGACAGCGGCGGCCTGCGAAGGGGTCACATCGCCATTGTCCTTCATCACCGACAGCACCACTTTGGCGCGGCCGATTGCGGCTTCGCTGTCGGCAGTGGGCGAATAGTGCGACGGCGCCTTGACCAGGCCGGCGATGATCGCCGCCTCGGGCAAGGTGATCTCGGTGCCCGGATGGCCAAAGAACTTGCGGCTGGCCGCATCGACGCCATAGGCCCCGCCACCGAAATAGACCTTGTTAAGGTAAAGCTCGAGGATCTGGTCCTTCGAGAATTTCCATTCCATCGCCAGGGCGAGCACCGCCTCGCGCAATTTGCGGGTATAGCTGCGGTTGTTGTTCAGAAAGACGGTTCGTGCCAGCTGCTGGGTGATCGTCGAGGTCGCCCGGACCGACTTGCCGGTCGAAATCGAGACGAAACCTGCACGGGCAAGCCCGATCGGATCGATCCCGGGGTGCGAATGGAAGCGGCGGTCTTCTACCGAAACCATCGCCGTGCGCATAATTTGCGGGATCTGCTCATGGCTGAGCCAACGGCCATAGCTGGGCCCGATCGAGACAAGTTCGGTGCCGTCGCGGGCACGCACCAGAATGGTCTGGCCAACCTGGCTGCCCTTAAGCTCTTCAAACTCCGGCAGCGAACGCGCCGTCAGGCCGACCGCCACGCCAAGCGCCAGCACACCAACTACGGCCAGCGACACTGCCCAGACAACCAGCCTGCGGACAAACCGTCTAAATCCTGACGGTTCCTCGCGTTCGGGCGTACCGCGCCCCTTTACATCCTTGCGCGCCATTGCGGTCTGCTAATCCCTCCAGCGAGCCGGCAAAGGCTCAGTCCTGCTCTGCATAGGCGATTTGTAACCTGGGGTGAATCGCAGAATTGATGCAGGGCGCGCGCTTATTCCTCCGGCTCGAAATCCAGGCTGGCGCTGTTGATGCAATAGCGCAGCCCGGTTGGGGCCGGACCATCGGGAAAAACATGGCCCAAGTGGCCATCGCAGCGGGCACAGCGCACTTCGGTGCGGATCATACCGTGGCTGGTATCAACCAGCTCATCGATCGGCGCGCTCGGCAGCGGCGCGGTGTAGCTGGGCCAACCGCAGCCGGAATCGAACTTGTCGTCCGAAGCGAACAGCGGCGCGCCGCAGCCGCCACAGGTATAGGTTCCGGTCTCCTTGTTGCGCTCAAACTTGCCGGTAAAGGGCCGCTCGGTCCCGGCCTGGCGCAGGATGTGGTACCGCTCGGGCCCCAGCTTTTCCAGCCATTCGGCTTCGGTCAGGTTCAGCTTGTCTGCCATGTCCGGTCTCCTTGCTGGGTGAATATGGGAGCGGGAGAGGCGTGCGACAACCGCCGCGAATTCTGCTCCGGAGCCTAAAGCCCCCGGAACAGCGACAGCATCCGGGCCCAGGCGCGGTCGGCCTGAACCTTGTCATAGACCGGGGCGTCAATCGTGCACCAGCCGTGGTCGGCGGGGTAAACCTCTACTTCCGCGGCCCGGCCAGCGGCATTTGCCGCCGCGCGCAAGGCGTCCTTGTCTGCAGGAGCGCGGGCATCATCATTGCGAGCAATGGCAAACAGGTAGCCGGCCCTGGTTGCCTTCAGCAGCAGGTGCGGACTGTCCGCCTTGTCGGTTACGAGGCCACCCCCATGGAACGATGCCGCGGCGCGAACCCGGCCCGGTGCAGCGTGGGCCGTGCGGACGGTGAACGGCCCGCCCATGCAGTATCCCGCCGCGCCGATCCCGCGCTTCACGTTGACCGCAGCCTGCTTGTCGAGCCAGCCAACCGCGGCGCGCGCATCACGCCCTATCGCTCCGGCGGTGAGCAACGGGATCATCGGCCGCAGCTTGGCCTGCCCCTCCGGCGTCCGCCATTCGGCAATGGCCTTGAAATGCGGGGCGGGAGCAGAACGGTAATACTGGTTGAGCACAAGCACCGCATAACCATCGGCCGCCAGGCGCCGCGCCATCACCTTGTAGGCATCGCGCAGGCCGGCAATGTCTGGCCACAGGATCACGCCGGGGTGCTTGCCCTTGGCGGGATGCACATAGAAGGCATCCATCTTGCCATCCGGCGTGGCGAGGGTGACCATCCGTTCCGTCAGACCTTGCGGAACGGACCCAGCCAGCGGTGCAGCCAGGGCACCCAGCCCCGCCGCGCCCAGCGCAGCAAAACCGCGGCGATCGATCCCCTGGAATTCCAGCGCGCGTTCTTCTTCGATTGCGGTCAGATCGTCACACATCGCCAAGCTCCTTTTGCTCGATACCTCGTGATAACCCGGGTTGCACAAGAGGGCTAGCTTAACTGGGCGATTAACGGCACAATTGCCGCCAAGGGAGCGACCCGGATTCACCGGGCGTACAGAATTGGAGGGATGGGATGGCCCGCTTGATTGATGGAATGCGCCTGAAAGTGGCGCTGCTGGCACTGGCGCTGCCGTTGGCAGCATGCAAGCAGCAGCCCAGTTCGGAAATGCCTGGCGCGGTCAATGCGGAGCGGATCATCGCCGCCAATCCGGATGAATGGCTGTCTTATGGCCGTACCTATGACGAACAGCGCCATTCGCCGCTCGATCAGATCAACCAGACTACCATCAAGGACCTGGGGCTGGCCTGGTTCGCCGATCTTGATACCGCGCGCGGACAAGAAGCCACGCCCCTGGCCATTGATGGCAAGATCTACATCACGACGGCCTGGTCCAAGGCCAAGGCCTATGATGCAGTAACCGGCAAGCTTGAATGGGAATACGATCCCAAGGTCCCGGGTGAGCGGGGCGTTGCCGCTTGTTGCGATGTGGTGAACCGCGGCTTTGGCGCCTGGGGCGACAAGCTGTTCATGGGCACGCTCGACGGGCGACTGGTGGCGCTGGATCGCAAGACCGGCAAGGAAGTGTGGAGCGTGGTTACGCTTGATCAGTCCAAGCCCTATACGATCACCGGCGCCCCGCGCGTGATCAATGGCATGGTCCTGATTGGTAACGGCGGCGCGGAAATGGGTGTGCGCGGCTTCCTGACCGCCTATGATGCCGATACCGGCAAGGAATTGTGGCGGTTCTACTCGGTGCCCGATGCGCCCGGTAAGAACAAGGAAGAGCATCTCAAGAAAGCCGAAGCCACCTGGAAGGGCGAATGGTGGAAGCAGGGCGGCGGCGGCACCATGTGGGATGCCATGGCCTATGACCCAGAGCTCGATCTGCTCTATGTCGGGGTGGGCAATGGCAGCCCCTGGAACCAGTTCTACCGTTCGGCTGGCGAAGGCGATAACCTCTATCTCTCCTCGATTGTCGCGCTGCGGCCTAAAACGGGTGAGTATGTCTGGCACTTCCAGACCACCCCGGGCGAGACCTGGGACTATACCGCCACCCAGCACATCATGCTGGCCGACCTGAAAATTGACGGAGCCAAGCGCAAGGTGCTGATGCAAGCGCCCAAGAACGGCTTCTTCTTCGTGCTTGACCGGGAAACCGGCAAGCTGATCAGCGCGAAGAACTATGTGCCCGTCAACTGGGCGACCGGTTTCGATATGAAGAGCGGCCGGCCGATCGAAAATCCGGATTCGCGCTATTACCGCACCGGCAAGCTGTGGCTTGGCACGCCGGGTCCGATCGGCGCACACAATTGGCACCCGATGGCCTTCAACCCCAAAACCGGGCTGGTCTATATTCCCGCGATAAACAACTCGTTCGCCTTCATTCACAACCCGAACTGGAAGGCCAACAAGCAGGGCTTCAATGTCGGTCTGGACCTGGCCTCGGGTATGCTGCCGGCGGACAAGGCGGTCCGGGCCGGGGCCAAGGCGGTCACCACGGGTGAACTGGTGGCCTGGGATCCGGTCGCGCAGAAGGCGCGCTGGACGATCAAGTATCCTGGTGCCTGGAACGGCGGCCTGCTCTCGACCGCAGGCGACCTGCTGTTTCAGGGCAACATGGCTGGCGAATTCAACGCCTTTGATCCTGCCAATGGCAAGAAGCTGTGGAGCTTCAACGCGCAGACCGGGATTGTCGCGCCGGCTTCAACCTTCCGGGTGAAGGGCGAGCAGTATGTTGCGGTCCTGGCCGGATGGGGCGGCGCCTGGCCGATTACCGCGGGCTACCTGTCTGAACCCAATGGTCCGATCCGCAACCAGTCGCGGCTGCTGGTCTTCAAGCTGGGCGGCAAGGCGAAGCTGCCCGATATGGATTCGGCCGCTCCGCCGCCGCTCGATCCTCCGGCCTTGACCGGCACTCCGGCTCAACTGGCTGAAGGTCAGAAGCAATTCGGCCAGTTCTGTGCCGTCTGCCACGGCGATGCGGCAATCGGCACCTCGCTGACCCGCGACCTGCGCCGCGCAGGATCGCTCGGAGACGCGAAGATGTGGAACGATATCGTGATCGGCGGCGCGCTCTCCGCCAACGGCATGGTCAGCTGGAAGAACGAGCTGACGCCGCAGCAGGCCGAAGCGATCCGCCATTACGTGATCAAGCGGGCGCACGAGGATAAGGCGCTGGGCGACTAGACCCACGCCGCAAGGCTGAAACACAAAACCGGTCCGGCCCAGCGCCGGGCCGGTTTTTTGTTCAGATCACGAAATCGAGGATTGCCGGCAGCTGCTTGGTGCGGCGGTTCGTGACCATGCGTTCGTGCAGGGTGCTGATCTGCGCGCTGCCGGTCTTCACGAACAGGAACGGAAAGATCCCGTGAAGCAAACAGGCGAAGCCGCCCAGGATCATCCGCGCGCCAAAGCCGGTCGCCATGACCAGATGTTCGCCATAGGTTTCATCAACACTGGCAGGGTGCTCGGTGAAGAGGGTCTTGAGGGACATGGCATGCTCTCCCGGTTTCTGCTGCAAGAATATGCCGAAAATGATGCAAAATCTTCACCGTTTTTATGGACTAATTGCCAAATTTATGCAATTTTATCCCAATGAATGACAATTCATCGCAATTGGATTCGATTGATTGGGCGATCCTGGCGGTCTTGCAAAGTGATGCCTCGCTGGCGGTCCAGGACGTGGGGGACCGGGTCGGCCTGTCCAGCAACGCCTGTTGGCGGCGGATCAAGCGGCTGGAGGATAGCGGGATCATTGCCCGCCGGGTGGCGCTGGTCGATCCGGCAAAGCTCGGCCTTGCCACCACGGTCTTCGTTTCGATCCGCACCAACCGCCATGACCCGGCGTGGCTGGAAGCCTTTTCGCGCGGGGTGGCCGCGATCGACGAGATCGTCGAATGCCACCGCATGGCCGGCGATGTCGATTACCTGCTCAAGCTGGTGGTGCGCGATATCGCCCATTATGATCGGATCTATCGCAAGCTGATCGCCGCGATCCCCGACCTGGCCGATGTCAGTTCCAGCTTTTCGATGGAGCGGATGAAGGCGACGACCGCCCTGCCCCGCCCTACTTGATCGGGCTACTTGCGCAGCAGCCAGCCGAACACTTCGGACAGGCGGCGTGCCCAGGCGTTTTCCTCGTGCTCGGCGCCATTGTAAACCTTGCTTTCCCAATCGCGTCCGCGCTGCCAGCCGCTCGCGGCCATGCGCGCGTCGATCGCCTGCTGGTAAGGCGCATAGAAGGCATCGAGTGTGGCCGTGCCGTGGTCCATCCACACCCGGCGGCCATTGGCCTGGCCCAGCCGCGCTGCGAACCAGCCATCCCAAAGCGCGATCAGTTCCGGATTTGCCGAACCAACTTTCGCCGGATCAGCTGCCGGCCAGTGCGACGAAATGCAGCCCGCCCGGCCATAGGTCTCAGCCCGTTCCAGAAAGGCATAGCAGCTCATCAGCCCGCCCATGCTTGAACCCATGATCGCCGTATCATCGCGGCCCGGACGGGTACGAAACCTGGCGTCGACCCATTGCTTGAGCGGACCGGCCAGCCAATCGAGATAGGCCTCGCTCAGCACTGGCCCGCCCGTCATCGCGTCCATCGCCGCGCGCGGGGTACCGGTTGAAGCCTGATAGAGCGATTGCGGCAGGTACTGACGATAGCGGTCCCGGCCCGGCGCCCACACGCCCACGATAATGTGCGGCGCAACCTTGCCGCGCTTCATCGCCGCCAACATCGCCTGGTCGGCGGCCCAGACCTTGTTGAAGTTGCTCTTGGCCGGATCGAACAGGTTATGCCCGTCGTGCATATAGAGCACGGGATAGCGCCGTTTGCCGCGATCATAGCCCGGCGGCAACCAGATCGTCAGCCGCTGCTCGGGCAGGCCGGCGGCGGCGACGTGTTCGTATTCAAGGAACCGCCCGGTCTGCTCGCGGGCAAGCACCGGGGCGGCCAGCAAAGCGCCGATCAGCGCCAGCAGGCCGCCCAGCGCCCTCACTTGGCCGGTACCAGCCGAATTGCAAAGCCACCGCCCGGAGCGATCCGCAGGGTCAGGCTGTCGGCACTGGTCAGCACCTTGCTTTCAATTGCGATCGAATGGCGCTTGTCGGTGCGGTAATCCGCATCATCGCCATCGCGATAGATTTCCGCCTTGTAGCGCTTGCCCGCGGTCAGGAAGTCCAGCTTGAAGGACACGGTGTGGGCATTCTCATCCCCCACCGCGCCGACATACCAACCTTCGCCGCCGCGCTCCTTGCGGGCGATCGTGACATAGTCACCAATCTCGCCATTGAGGACGCGGGTTTCCTGCCAGTCGGTCGGAACGTCGCGGATGAACTTCATCTCCTTCGGGAACTTGGCGTAGTTCTCCGGCGTATCGGCCAGCATCTGCACCGGTGAATAGATCACCACGTAAAGCGCCAGCTGCTTGGCCACGGTCGAAAGCAGGTCGCTGTTCTCCGCACCCTTCAGGCTCAGCACGCCCGGGGTGAAGTCCATCGGCCCTTCGAGCATCCGGGTGAAGACCAGGTTTGCTTCATGCTCCGGCGGGTTCTTGCCACCCAGCCAGGCGTTGTATTCCATCCCGCGCATGCCCTCGCGCGCCACCCAGTTGGGATAGGTCCGCTGCAGGCCCGTGCCCTTGACCGGCTCGTGGCTGTCAAAGGCGATCTTGTACTTGGCTGCCGCCTCGGCCACGCGGACGAAGTGGTTGGTCATCCACTGGCCCTGATGCCATTCGCGGTATTTCCTGCCATCGGCATCAACCCGTTCGATCTGGCCGGCGTCGGTGACATAGCCGGTCTTGACCACCATGTAGCCATTGTCGGCGGCGAACTTGAACGCCTTGTCGAGCTGGTTGTCATAGTGTGTCGCGGCACCGCCGGTTTCGTGGTGGCCGATCAGGCGAACGCCCTTTTTCCTAGCATAGGCTGCCAACGCCTTCACGTCGAAGTCTTCGGTCGGCTTGGCAAAGTCCATGTCCCAGCCATTGCCGAACCAATCACCGTCCCAGCCTACGTTCCAGCCTTCGACCAGCACGTCCGGCACGCCGTTGGCAGCGGCGAAATCGATGTACTTCTTGACGTTGGCATTGGTCGCGCCGTGCTTCGGCCCGCGCGCCCAGGACCATTCGCCCTTGATCATGTTCCACCAGACCCCGGCAAACTTGCCAGGCTTGAACCAGCTCATGTCGCCCAGCTTGTTGGGTTCATTCAGGTTCAACATCAGGTGGCTGTGATAGATGCCGGGTGCATCATCGGCGATAATCAGCGTGCGCCAGGGCGTACTCCAGCCCCCCGTCTTGCGAACCTTGGCCTCGCCCGCGCCGGGCGTCAGGTTGGCGCGCAGCGTGGTGCCTTCGGTGCGGGTTACCGCCATGCCTGAATAGTCGACCAGCGCCGCTTCATGCAGCGCCACATGGGTGCCGTCAGCCAGCTTGATCGTGACCGGAGTATCGGCCGTGCTGACCGCCGAAAGCGGGGTCTTGTTGTAAAGGTATTCCTCGCGGTTCCACAGGAAGGCAGGCTTCCACCAGGCTGTGCCATCCTGGGCGAAGGCGAACTCAGTCAGCTCGTCGGCGATGTTGGTCTTCGCCATGTTGGGCTGCTGCGGAAACTCATAGCGGAACCCGACCCCGTCTTCATAAAGCCGGAAGGTAACGGTAAAGACCCGCGCCAAGGCCGTCGTTTCCTTCAGGTGGACCTTGAACTCGCGGTAACGGTTGCGGATATTCGCCCACTCGCCCCACGGCTGGGTCCAGGTCTCGTCAAAGTCCCGCACTTCCTGGCCGGTGATCGTCAGGCGGCGATCGATCTTTGCCTCATCGGTAAACAGGAAGCCAAGGCGCGATGGTGCGATGATCTGCTTGCCCTTGCGGGTTACGGCATAGGCTGCGCGGCCATCGCCATCGATCGTCACCGCCACGCTGACCGCGCCATCGGGTGAGCTGGCCGTAACGGGCGCCTGCTGAGCCAGCGCCGGAGCAGCTGCCAACGCCAGGCCAAGGCCAAGCGCAAAACGGATTGGCTTCATGTCAATTGCTCTCCCGGATAAGCACGGTACCAAAGGCCGGCAAGCGGCCGGGTTCTGCCCCGTTGGCCGCAAAAATCACCTCGCCGCTGGTTCCTTGGTCTTCGGGCCAGGCCGCATCGGCTGATGAAAGATTGAAAATCGCAACCACAACCTGCCCGGCCGACTTACGACGCAGCACCAGCCGCGCTTCGTCGGCCAGTACCACTTCGCAGGTGCCGTTGCGCAGCGCCGGGGTCTGGTGCCGCAGCGCCAGCAGGGTACGGGTAAGGTTCAGCAGCGAGGCCGGATCACTCTCCTGCCGGTCAACCGCCTTGGCCATATTCTCTTCGCCCAGCGGCAGCCACGGCGCGGCGCTGGCGGTGAAGCCACCCTGCTCGCTTTGCGCCTGCCACGGCAGCGGGGTCCGCGCGCCGTCGCGGGCCAGCGTCAGCGGCCAGTTGGCGATCGCCTCAGGGTCCTGCAGTTGCTCGAACGGGATGTCGACCTGGGTCAGGCCCAGTTCCTCGCCCTGATAGACGATGATATTGCCGCGCAGCGAAGCCAGCAGGGCCACTTTCAGCCGGGCAAAGGCATCGCGCTGATCCGGTGCGCACCAGCGCGACAGGGCGCGCGGGGCATCGTGGTTCTCAAATGCCCAGCTCGGCCAGCCGATGTCCGGCGCATCGGGCCACTGGCCCAACGCCTGCGCCACCACGGCGGGGGTCAGTTGCTGGGCGTAAAGGAAATCGAAGCCGTAAGCGCTGTTGAGGCGGGCCTCGCCGCTGGTGAACAGCTTCATCTCGCGCTCGGCATCCTTGCCGCCCACTTCGGCAACGGTGAAGATACCGTCGTAGCTATCGGTCAGGCCGCGGATCCGCTCGATGAAGCGGGGGATGTCAGCGTGCGACTGGTTGAACAGCTGCTGCTGGAAATCGAACGGGCGGGTGCGCGGCTTGCCATCGGATTCGGCCGGCGGATTATCGCGCAGCAGCGGATCGTGCATTGCGAAGTTCAGCGCGTCGATCCGGAAGCCATCGACCCCGCGATCAAGCCAGAACTGCGCCACGCCCAGCAGCGCCTCTTGCACGGCCGGGTTGTGGCAGTTGAGCTGCGGCTGGCTGGAAAGGAAATTGTGCAGGTAATACTGGCAGCGCCGCGCATCCCAGGTCCAGGCCGGGCCGCCAAACACCGACTGCCAGTTGGTCGGCGGCGAACCATCCGGCTTGGCATCGGCCCAGACATACCAGTCAGCCTTGGCGCTATCCCGGCTGGCGCGGCTCTCCACGAACCAGGCGTGCTGGTCTGACGTGTGCGAATAGACCTGGTCAATCGTCACCCGGATGCCCAGTTCATGCGCGCGGGCAACCAACGCATCGAAATCGGCCAGGGTGCCGAAGATCGGATCGACGCCGCAGTAATCGGCAACGTCATAGCCAAAGTCAGCCATCGGCGAGGTGAAGAACGGCGAAATCCAGATCGCATCGACACCCAGCTTGGCCACATAGTCCAGCCGCTCGGTGATCCCGGGCAGGTCACCAATCCCATCCCCGTTGGAATCGCGGAAGCTGCGCGGATAGATCTGGTAGATCGCCGCGCCGCGCCACCATTCGCTCCCGACCTGGTCCTGGCCAGACGCTTCAATTCGGGTCAGGCGGTTCATCGATTACTCACGCTGGTTTCCTGCGCGGCGCAAACGGCATAGCCGAGCGGCGGCAGGGTAATGGTCAGGCTGCCGGGTGCGTCGGCGCTGCGTGCGCACTGACCGGCAAGCGGCTTGAAAGTCAAACTGCGCGGCTCAATCGCAACACGCTGGGTGATCGGCTGGTTCGACGTATTGAATGCCAGCACGACTTCTTGCCCGGTCTGCGGGTCGATCCGCGACACGGCGAACAGGCCGGGCTTATCGATGAAGGCGCGGCCAATCGTCGAACCGGCATAGAGCGCTGGGGTCGCCTTGCGAACTTCGGCCAGCGTGGCGATCTGGCGGTAAAGCGGATGATTGCGATCGAAATTGGATTGGGCGGTGGTCGCCTCGGTCCCGATCAGGTCGTTGTCGTTATAGACCGCAACCTTTGATGGGAACATGTTCTCACGCGCCAGCTGATCATTGCCATCCGAGATGAAGCCCTGCTCATCGCCATAATAGACCACCGGCACCCCGCGCAGGGTCAGCAGCATGGCATTGCCCAGCATCACTCTGGCCAGCAGTTCATCGTGGCTGATGCCCGGGTTGAACTGCTTCACGAACATCGAAAAGCGGCCGAAATCATGATTGCCCAGGAAGGTCGGCAGGTTAAGCGCCGCCTTCTCGCCACCTTCATAGAGCGCGTCATCCTCGAACAGGCGGGCCAGCACATTGGTGCCGATCTTGCCCGAGCTGGCTTGCACCACCGCGCTGGCAAAGGCCATGTCGAGGTTTGATGGTAACCCGGCAACGCGGGTCCAGCGCGCGAGCAGCGCCGGATCGATATCCTGCGTCGCAATTTCGCCAAAGATGTGGAAGTTCGGAATACCCTTGTTCTTGGCAACCTGCAGGATCGCCGGGACGAAAGCTTGCCAGAATTCGGGATTGACGTGCTTGGCGGTGTCGATCCGGAACCCGTCAATGCCGAAGCGCTCGATCCAGCTGGCGTAGATCTCGATCATCCCGGCCACGACCCGCGGATGCTCGGTCGCCACATCGTCGAGGCCTACGAAATCGCCATAGACCGCGCCTTCGCCCACCCAGTTCGAATTGCCCCGGTTGTGGTAATAGATCGGATCGTTCAGCCAGGCAGGAACCTTGACCGAGGCCTCTTCCTTGGGAACGTAGGGCGTGTAGGCCCAGCTCGGGTCGGTCAGCTTCGCCCAGTTTTCCGGCCGCGGATCATTGTCCCCGTTGAAGCCGGGATTGATCGGCGCCCCGCCCGGCCCGCCGCGGCGCGAATAGGGATAATCCGCCTTGCTGCGATAGGCATAGTCACCCGGATCGCGATACTGGATCACGTCCGCCGTGTGATTGACCAGAATGTCCATGTAGACCTTCATGCCGCGCGCGTGGGCGGCATCGACAAAGGCCTTGAAATCGGCGTTGGTGCCAAAGTGCGGATCAACCTGGGTGAAATCGGTTACCCAGTACCCGTGGTAACCGGCACTCTCATCACCCTTGGGGCCCTGAACAACCTTGTTCTTGAAAATCGGCGCAAACCAGATCGCCGTCGCGCCCATTCCCTGGATGTAATCGAGCCGGCTGGTCAGACCTTTCAGGTCCCCGCCGTGGAAGAAGCCCTTGCTCGTCGGATCATAACCGGTCTTCAGCCGATCACCCTTCAGACCGCCGGTATCGTTCTTCGGATCGCCGTTTTCGAACCGGTCCGGCAGGACGAAGTAAACCACCTCCTGGTTGGGCGTGCGGGCGCGCACCTCGGCCAGCGATTGCGCGGCCACCGATTGCGCGGCCACCGGGGGGGCCGCCTGCGCCAGCGCGGCAGGGGCCATGGCCAGCAGGCTGGCAGCGGTGAGCAGCGAACGGATCATCGGGCAATGCCTCTGGCTTGAAGGAACAGGTTAGCCGGCATGGGCCGGCTCGGCAGCGCAGGTTTGCGCAATGAATTCGGCATGGCTTGGCAGCCGCGGCACCGGCGCTGCCAGGATCGTCTTCAGGTCATTCAGGAACCCGGCCAGTTCATCGCGGGTCAGCGCATCGGCCAGCGGATGATAGGTTTCCGGCAGGATGTTCTGCCCGATCAGGACCTGGAACCAACCCACTTCGGCAAACAGTTCTTCCTGTTCGCGGAAGATCCGCCCGGTCGCCTTGAACAGCTCGATCTTATCGCGCAGACTTTGCGGCAATTCCATTTCGCGCACATGGCGCCAGAACGGCTCGTCGCGCTGGTTGGCGGTGTAGTGCAGGATGATGAAATCGCGGATCCGCTCATAATCATAGGCGATCCGGCGGTTATAGGTATCGATGTTCGACTGCGCGAAATGCCGGTCGGGGAAGTGCGAAATGAGCCGGGCGATGCCATTCTGCACCAGGTGGATCGAGGTTGATTCCAGTGGCTCAATAAATCCTGAGGCAAGCCCCAGGGCGATCACGTTGCGGTTCCACGCCAGCTTACGCATGCCGGTCTTGAACTGGATCGTGCGCGGATCGGCCAGGGTTTCGCCCTCTACCGTATCCAGCAGGATCTGGGTCGCCTCGTCCTCGCTCATGAACTTGCTGGAAAAGACGTGGCCGTTGCCCGTGCGGTGTTGCAGCGGGATGCGCCACTGCCAGCCGGCCGGATGGGCGATTGACTGGGTATAGGGGCGGATCGGGCCGACATTGGCGGTCGGCACCGCAATCGCCCTGTCGCTGGGCAGCCAATGGCTCCAGTCGACATAGCCGGTTTCCAGCTCCTGCTCGATCAGCAGGCCGCGGAAGCCCGAGCAATCGATAAATAGCTCACCCGCGATCTCTTCGCCCGTTTCCAGGGTGACGGAGCGGATGAAACCGTTCTGTGCGTTGCGGTTGATGCCGGTGATCTTGCCTTCGGTTCGCACCACGCCGTTGCGCTCGGAATGGCCGCGCAAAAACCGGGCATAGAGCGCGGCATCAAAGTGGAAGGCATAGGAAATGCCATCGATCTGCCCGCCCGGATGCGGCGGCAGCCGACCGAACTTGCCGGCGCGCGCGGCGACCTCGTTCAGCGAATATTCGCCAAGCGGGCCAGCCAGCCCTTCCTTGCGGCCGCGCAGCCAGTATTGCCAGAACTCGATCAGGTCGAGGCTTTGGCCGATCTGGCCAAAGACGTGCATGTAGCTTTCGCCAATGCGGCCCCAGTTGAGAAATTCGATCCCCAGCTTGAAGCTGCCCTGGGTGGCGCGGATGAATTCGTCCTCATCGATCCGGACTAGGCCGTTGAACAAGCGGATCGCGGGAATGGTGGCCTCGCCGACGCCGACGATGCCGATCTCGTCGCTCTCGATCAGGCGGATTCGAAGTTGTTCGCCCATCGTCGCCGAAAGCGCGCCCGCTGCCATCCAGCCTGCCGTTCCGCCGCCCACGATGACGACGTCGCGGATGCGACTATCGTTCACAATCCAGCTCCCACCCATTCAGGGACGATTAGACTATTCTGGTACGGTTTCCCCAAGAAGGGAATGGTGGGCCCGACCACCGGCCGGGCCCACCGATCAGCATCAGTACTTGTAGGTAATGCCGAGCATGACGTTGCGGCCATAGTTCTGGTAATCGCGAACCTGGCGCTTGTCGTTGTTGTAGTAGGTCATGAACGGTTCGTTGGTGAGGTTGCTGCCCTGCAGCAGGACCCCCAGGCCCTTCAGCATGCCTTCCTTGAAGGTATAGCCGATCTGGGCATCGAACACGACTTCCGAAGCCGCCATCACCTTGTCACGCACCAGGCTGAGGCCCGAGACCTCGGCCAGGAAGTCCGACCGGTAGCGGGCCGAAGCGCGCACCTGGAAGCCGTTCTTTTCGTAGTAAGCAGTGCTGTTCACCACCCACTTCGACAGGCCCGGCATGTTGATCGGCGCGGCGCCACCTTCGGTCACGCGGCTATCGGTGTACGAGGCGCTGGCGAGGAAGCCAAAGCCGTCGAGCGTCGACGAGAAGGTGCTGAACGGCAGCGAGAGCGAACCTTCGAAGCCATAGACCTTGCCCGACTTACCGTTCTGCCACTGCGAAACGATGCCCTGGTTGAACGTCGGGGTGACGTTGCCCGGGGTCGGGGTGCCGGTGAAGTCGAAGGTCGAATCCTGGCGATAGATCCAGTTTTCGAGGTGCTTGTAGAAGCCACCGACCGAGACATAGGCGCCGCGGCCGAAGTACTTTTCAACCGCCAGATCCAGCGTATCGGCCATCAGCGGGCGCAGCTTGGCATTGCCAACGCTACCCGACCAGGGCGAACGGGTGATGCTAGCACCGGCGACATTGTTGGCAGCGTTGAAGCCGTAGCCAACGCCCGGGTTCAGCTGATCCATGCGGGCGCGAGCCAGCATGCGGGCCGCGCCAAAGCGCAGCAGGGTCTGCGGAGCGACTTCGTACGAGACGTTCAGGCTCGGCAGGAAGTCGGTGTACTTCGTGCCATCGGTGATCGCCTTCGAGATCGTACCCGAACCCGGGTTCGAAGCGGCGAAGCCATCAGCCTGCTGGTTGGTGTGAACCACCTGGACACCCGCGTTACCGCGCAGCGCGCCGTCGTTGAAGTTGGCCTGGACGTAACCGGTCAGGACCTTTTCACGCACGGTGAAGCTGTTGGTCAGGCGGCTCGGCGTCCACAGCGCTTCGCTGGTCAGCTTGTAGTTGCCTTCGTTGTAGTAGCGCCAGGCATCGAACGAGACCATGCCCGGGATGCCGATGAAGCCAAGGCTGACCGGCTGGTACAGGTAGCTGGCCGGAACGGCGGGGCTGGCCGGGTACGACTTGTTGGTCAGCACATAGCCTTCGTCGATCAGCTGCTTGCGGCGATCCGAATAGTTCGCGCCGACAGTGATGTTTTCAACGAAGCCGTCCAGCGCCTGGATAGCCTGGAGACGGATCGACTGCAGGCGATCCTTGACCGTCGGACGGTTAACGAAGCCGTCCTGGCAGTTCGGCACGGTGCCACCGCAGCTGTTCCAGCCCTGCGGGTCGGTGATCGTGAACAGGGTCGGGTCGGCATAGTTGATGGTCGGCTTGAAGCTGATCACGCCGCCTTCGGCCGGCATGGTGAAGCCCAGGCTGTCGGTTGCGCCGACGCCGCCGCCACGGCCGGTGCCGAGGTAGATTTCAAGGTTCTCTTCGGTCTTCTTCAGACGCGAATAGCTGAGGTCCAGCTCAAGGGTCAGCGTGTCGTTGGCCTTGAACGAGGTGTTGTTGCCAACCGCCCAGATCTCGGCATTGCGGTTGACGATGTCGTTGCGCATCACCGCCTCGACGCCGTTGAAGCGGCCCGAGGTGACCAGACCACCCGAAGTGGTGTAGCCCGACTGGAGCGAGGCAGCCGACCACTGCAGCGGCAGTTCGATGCCGCGCAGGCGCTGTTCGTCGTTGAACTTCGACCAGTAGCCATCGAAGGTGGTGTGGACGCGATCGTTCGGCTGGAATTCCAGCACGCCCATCAAGCCATCACGCTTCAGTTCGTTCGACTTCACGTAAGGCTTGGCGCCGCCGATCACCTTGGTGGTCGAATTGAGGTCCGGATAGCCCCAGGCGTTCCAGCGCTCTTCCTGGGTCGGCGACTGCATGCGGGCATAGCCGAAGGCCCAGCCGATCGTGCCATCGGCATTCTGATCGACGTAGAAGATGTTGGCGCGATAGCCCTTGTTCGAGATGTCCGGGTTCAGCTTGCCCAGGTCGTTCAGTTCGGCGCGGGCGCCAACCACGATCTGCTGCTTGCCATAGGCGATCGGACGGATCGTCTTCATGTCGATCGTGCCACCCAGGGCCTGGCCGATCAGCTTGGCATCGGGGGTCTTGTAGACCACGGCGCCGTTCAGCAGTTCGGTCGGGTACTGGTCCAGTTCAACGCCGCGGTTGTTGCCGGCGCTGACCTGCTCGCGGCCGTTCAGCAGCGTGGTGGTGAAGTCCGGCGCAAGGCCGCGGATCGAAACGACGTTGGCGCGGCCATCAAGGCGCTGGGTGGCCAGGCCCGGCAGGCGCGACAGCGATTCAGCGATCGACAGGTCGGGCAGCTTGCCCAGATCTTCGGACGAAACAACTTCAACGATCGAGCTGTTCGACTTCTTCTGCGCCGCCGATGAATCGATCGATGCGCGGAAGCCGGTGACGACAATCGCGTCGTCGGCGTTAGCGTCTCCGGCAGCCTGATCCTGCGCGAAGGCGGTGCTGGGCATAACCACAGCGGAAATTGCAAGTGCGATGGCCGAAACCCCAAGGCCACCGGCAAAACGGGTGCGAAGTGCCACGATGTACTCTCCCTAAACCGCGCCGACAGGTCCAATCCCTCGGCGCAATGCCCCATGCGGAATTGGGCCGAATATATGCGGCTCCTCCTCCCGTGGAAGCGTCCAGATACGGGCCAATCGCGGCCAGCAGGAAGAAGGCATACGTATACGCATATTATGCAACATGGGCCGCGTGGCGTTTCGGCAACGGCTTAGGCCCGCCTCAGACTGGCACTGCGGGACGCCACCGGGTTGGCAGCGATGGTTTGGCCTGTGCCATTGCCGGTAAGCGTCCGAGCGGCTATTCCCGCAATCGATCCTGGCCAAAGACCGGGAGCACGCAGGGGCAGGAGAGCAGATGGGCCGCAAGCCCTCCAGCAAGCCGACAAGCTTTGACATCGCCTATCTGGCGGGGGTTTCACAGCCCACCGTCAGCCGCGCGCTGCGTGGTTCGAAATCGGTCAGTCTTGCGACGCGCCAGCGGATCCAGGAGATCGCACGCGAACTGAACTATTCGGTCGACAAGAACGCCTCGTCGCTGCGCTCGCAGCGTTCGCACACCATCGCCCTGCTGTTCTTCGAAGACCCGACCCCGGACGGGGCCAATATCAATCCCTTCTTCCTGGCCATGCTGGGCGCGATCACCCGGGCCACGGCGAACCGTGGGCTGGACCTGCTGATCTCGTTCCAGAAGATGGAAGACGATTGGCATACCCGTTACCAGGACAGCCACCGGGCCGATGGCCTGATCCTGCTCGGCTATGGGGACTACACGCTTTATGCCCAACGTCTGACCGAACTGGTTGAACACGATACCCGCTTCGTACGGTGGGGCTCGGTCCGAACCGATGGGATCGGCTCGACCGTCGGCACCGACAATGTCGCCGCCGGGCGCCTGGCGGGTGAACATCTGCTGAGTCTCGGGCGGAAGCGGATCGCCTTCCTGGGTCAGGCCGACGAACATTACCCCGAATTTGCCGACCGCTATCGCGGCATGAGCGAGGCCATGGCAGACGCCGGGCTGACCGCCGATCCGGCGCTCCAGGTCGCGGCGCTGTCCAGCGAGGGCGATGGCCGTGCGGCGATCCGGGCACTGCTGGAACGCGGCGCCGAATTCGATGCCGTTTTCGCAGCCAGCGATCTGATCGCCATCGGCGCGATGCGCGCGCTGGCCGAGGCCGGGCGCAAGGTGCCAGACGATGTTGCCGTGGTCGGCTTTGATGATATTCCGGCCGCCAGCCTTACCAATCCACCGCTGACAACTGTCCAGCAGGATCTGGTCGCCGCGGGCGAGCTGCTGGTCGAAACACTGGCCGAGCAAATCGAGGACCGGGTCAGCGCCAACCGCAGCCTGCCGCCGCGGCTGATCGTGCGGGCCAGCACTGCCGGCTGAAGCCGGATTACGTATTCGTATGCCTATTGCCTGCCGGCAGCGGGCATGCCAGCCCTGCTGGCCATAAAGGGGAGAGCTATGGGCATCGAAAAACCGCGGCAAAGCTGGGCCGGATTGTTGAACATCAGCTTCGGCTTCTTCGGCATCCAGATCGGCTTCGCGTTGCAGAACGCAAATATGAGCCGTGTTTTCCAGTCGCTTGGCTCGTCGATTGATGATCTGCCCGCGCTGTGGGTCGCGGCCCCGCTGACCGGCCTGCTGGTCCAGCCGATCATCGGCCATCTCTCTGACAAGACCTGGCTGGGCCGCCTTGGCCGCCGCCGGCCCTTCTTCCTGCTTGGCGCCGTGCTGGCCGCGCTGTCGCTGCTGGCCATGCCTGCAAGCAACGTGCTGCTGATGGCAGCCGTGCTGCTGTGGGTGCTGGATGCCAGCCTGAACATTTCGATGGAGCCGTTCCGCGCCTTCGTCGGCGATATGCTGCGCAAGGACCAGCACACTGCGGGTTATGCCGTGCAAACCGCCTTCATCGGTGCGGGCGCGGTGGTCGGCTCGATCTTTCCGTATCTGCTGGATCACTGGGGCGTCGCCAACGAGGCGCCACTGGGCCAGATCCCGGATACCGTGCGCTATTCTTTCTGGGCCGGCGGTCTGGCGCTGTTTGCCGCTGTGCTGTGGACCGTGCTGACCACCAAGGAATACTCACCCGAAGAAATGCGCACCTTTGGCGAGGCCGCAGATGCCGAGGCCCCGACCCTGCGCGCCCTGGCAGACCGCAACACGGGCGGTCCGTTCTGGTGGATCGCCAGCGGCGGCCTGTTGGCCCTGGCGACCGAGCAGTGGGGCCTGGAAAAGGAAGTCTACCTTCTGGCCATGCTGCTGGTTGGCTATGGCGTGCTGAGCTACCTTGCGATCCGGCTGGCCCGGGCCGGCAAGGGCGCCAACATGCTCACTGCCATCGTCGGCGATTTCTCAGGCATGCCGGACATCATGCAGAAGCTGGCGGTGGTTCAGTTCTTCTCTTGGTCGGCACTGTTCATCATGTGGATCAACACCACACCGGTCGTTGCCCAGAACTTCTTCGGATCGGGCGATCCGGCCAGCGCCGCCTATCAGGAAGGCGGCAACTGGGTCGGCCTGCTCTTTTCCGTCTATAACGGCGTCGCGGCGATCGCCGCGCTGACGCTGCTGCCGCTGCTTTCGCGCCGGATCGGCAAGGCCAGGACCCACATCGCGTGCCTGCTGGCGGGGGCTGCAGGGTTCGCCAGCTTCTTCATCTTTACCTCGGCGGAATACCTGATCATCAGCGAGATCGGCATTGGCATTGCGTGGGCTTCGATCCTGGCCATGCCCTATGCGATCCTGGCGAGCAGCCTGCCGCAGGCCAAGCTGGGCATCTACATGGGGCTGTTCAACGTCTTCGTGGTGGTGCCGCAGCTGCTGGTCGCCACGGTGATGGGTTCGATCATGAAGGCCTTTTTCCCCGACCAGCCGATCTGGACCATGGCTTTCGCCGCGGTCACGCTGGTGCTGGCCGCAGCGGCGATGCTGCGCGTGAAGGTGCCTGGGGAATAACCGGGCTAAACCCATAGCTCTTCCGGTTGGGGGCTGGAGTTGGCGCGGGCTATTATGCACACGCCCCCAAAAACCATTGTCTCCCGCATCCCCGCTCACCCTGAGCGGGTTGAGGGGCGGGTGTGGTTGGTCCGGGTTAATTCGCCGCGCCGGCAGTTACCTAAAAGTCGGCGACGAGCTGGAGCGTCACCGTGCGCGGGTTGGAATAGGTGAACCCGCCAGACGCATTCACATTCCAGCTGTATTCGTTGAAGGCATTGAGCACCACGGGGCGCAGCAGCCAGGTGCCGCCCGCCATCTTGAACCGATAGCGCGCGCCCAGATTGAGCGTGGCGCGCGGCGGGGCGAGCAGCGTGTTGGCGGCATTGCCCATCCGGCTCGACAGGCTTTCGACTGTTGCATCGAAGGACAGCGGCCCATGCCCGCCATCCATCCGCCAATCGAGCGTTGCGACCGAGCGACGACGGATCTGGCCGACCGGCCGCGGCCCTATCAGCCGGCTATCAACCGCTTCGCCCGAAATCGTTGGGTCGAGGAACAGCGAGCCGCTGACGACCGTAAGCCCGGGGGCGAGCTGACCAGTCAGCGACAGCTCCACCCCGCGGTTGGTCAGGGTGCCAAGCTGGCGATAGCGCAGCGACGGATCGAGGTTGTAATAGGGCTTGCGGATCGAAAAGGCCCCGGCGATCAATGTCAGGCGCGGCGTAACTGCCCAGCGCGCGCCGGCCTCAACCTGGCTGGTGCGCAGCGCTGGCGGCGCTTCTGACCGGTTGGTCGCGATATCCGGAGCGACCAGGGCCTCTTCCTGTCCGCGCGTGTAAGCGGCGTAAACCGACAGCCCTCGTGCAAGATGGACCGAACCGGCCACGTTTAGCAGCAGCGGATTGTCGCGCGTCACCGGATCGACTTGCGCCGCATCGGCAAAATCAAGCGCCTTGCGGTAGCGGCTCTTGGATAGGCCCAGATCAAGGCTGAAGTGCTGCGGCGATACAACCGACCACGAAACGCCACCCGTAATCTGGCGCACCTCATCCCGGTTCTTGGCCCCTTGGGTCCAGTTCGGTTCACTGCGCAGGTCAGGCCGCAGGATCGTTGAGGCACCCAGCGCCAGCACGCTGCCGCCACCAAAATCACGATTGCGCGCGCGACCACGGACCGAAGCGATCAGGCGATGGTTGACTGTGCCGCCAACCCATTCCTTGATCAGGCGCATTTCGCCCGACCACGATCCATCATAATTGTCCTGCTCGGCAATAATCCGGCGGTTGGCAACCGAACCATCACTCGCCACGCCGCGCATCAGGTCGGCATAGGTGCTGTGCTGGTCCTTGGCCGAGTAAAACAGCCCCGCCTCCAGCCGAGCCCCCAACAGCGGCGTTTTGACGATTGCGCCCCCGGTCCACAGGTCCTGATTGCGGCTGGCCCAGGGCTGGCTCAGGTCAAGGCCGCGCTCGGCCTTGGGCGGAGGGGTGGTGCCCGCCGGATAGTAATAGGGCCGCAGTTCGTCGCTGCGGTAAATGAAATCGCCAAGGAACAGCAGCAGCTCGGTGCCCGTCCGCGGCCGCCAGGCCGAAGTAAAGCCCCAGGTGCGATACCGGCTGTGCCCGCCTTCGAACCGGGTCGCATTGCGAAAGCCCACCCCGCCCGACAGCCCAAAGGTGCCGGTTAGCGGCTGCTTGAACTCGAACGAACCACCGGGCCCTATCGCGTTGGACGAGCCCAGTTCGGCATTGATGCTATAGCTGGTGTCCTTGCGTGGCTGGGTCAGGTTATAGTCGACCAGGCCGGTCGGAGCGGGAAAGGGATAGCGCAGTGCAGCAGCCCCAACCCGGATCGTGTTGCCATCGGCCAGGCGCGATGAAATCCGCTCAACCTGGTCGAAATAGAGCCCTTCCAGCCGCATGTTTCCGGCATCGACCGGATTGAACCCCCGCACGTCTTCACTGTTGTAAAGTCCGGTCTTCTCGCTGCCGACCGAGCGGCCAAAAGCATCGCTCGATTGGGTCGCGGCGTTGTCACCCGCGCGCTGGGCCAGGGCCGGAGCGGAAACAGTGGCGAGGCAGAGCGGGATCAAGACAAGCGAGCGCACGCGCGGCCCTTAGCCGATTAATTGCACGATGAAACCCTAAGAACCAAGGCAATCCGTCTCTTGCCGGCAATATCAGCTGTCGCCGCGCTCAGCCGGATCTTCATGCAGCCAGGCGGCATGGCGCGGGGCGCGCTTGGTTTCGCTCCATTCGTGGAGCATGGCCGGGGCGACTGCCGCCAGTTCGGCATACTGATCGGGCGTACCGATATCGCAGGCCAATTCCAGCCGGTGGCCATTGGGATCGAAGAAATAGATCGAGCGGAAGATGCCGTGATAGGTTGGCCCCAGAACCTCGACGCCCTGCGCCTCAATGTGCGCCTTGGCTGCCAGCAGCGCATCCAGATCCGGCACCTTGAAAGCCAGGTGCTGGACCCAGGCCGGGGTATTCGGATCCCTGCCCATCTCCGGCTGGTTGGGCAGCTCGAAGAAGGCCAGCACATTGCCCCCGCCGCAATCGAGGAAGACATGCATGTAGGGATCGAATTCGCCGGTCGAGGGCACGTGATCCTCGGCAAAGGCGGTCGTATAGCGCATGCCCAGCACGCGGCTGTACCACTCCACCGTCTCCTTCGCGTCGCGGCAGCGATAGGCGACATGGTGGATGCGCTCGAGCTGGATCGCGCTCATTGCTCCGCCCCTTCAACCTGCAGCGCGCCGCGGCGGATCTGGTCCGCCTCGATCGACTTGAACAGGGCAGTAAAGTTGCCCTCGCCAAAGCCTTCATCCTTCTTGCGCTGGATGAATTCGAAGAAGACCGGGCCAATCATGGTCTGGCTGAAGATCTGCAGCAGCAGGCGCGGATCGTCATTGGCGGTCGAGCCATCAAGCAGGATGCCGCGCTTCTGCAATTCCGCTACCGGCTCGCCATGGCCGGGAAGACGCTCATCCAGCATCTCGTAATAGGTCGCGGGCGGCGCGGGCGCGAAGGGCGTGCCCAGCGCGGCCAGTCGGTCCCAGACGGCGTAGAGATCATCACAGGCAAAGGCGATGTGCTGGATCCCCTCGCCATTATAGGCGCGCAGGTATTCCTCGATCTGGCCGCCGCCGCCGGCGCCCTCTTCGTTCAGTGGAATGCGGATCTTGCCATCAGGCGCGGTCATCGCCTTGCTGGTCAGGCCGGTATATTCGCCCTTGATGTCGAAATAGCGGATCTCGCGGAAGCCGGCGATCCGCTCATAGAACGCGGCCCAGTGGGCCATGCGCCCGCCATAGACGTTGTGGGTCAGGTGATCGATCACGTGCAGCCCGGTACCAACCGGATGACGATCAACCCCCGGATGATAAATGAAGTCGATGTCATAGATCGACAGGTCATCTCCATAGCGGTCAATCAGGTAGATCATCGATCCGCCGATCCCGCGGAAGGCCGGCAGGCGCAGTTCCATCACCCCGGTGCGGCTTTCCACCGGCTCGGCCCCGCGCGCAATCGCCTCGGCATAAGCCTTGGCTGCATCACGCACCCGCCAGCCCATCCCGCAAGCCGAAGGGCCGTGTTCCTGCGCGAAGTACCAGGCCGGGCTCTTCGGTTCGTAATTGGCGATCAGGTTGATATCGCCCTGCCGCCACAACTGGACGTCCTTGGAGCGGTGACGGGCAATCTCGGTAAAGCCCATAGCGGCGAATACCGGTTCGAGCACGCCCTTTGCCGGCGCGCAGAATTCGACGAATTCGAACCCATCGAGGCCCAGCGGGTTTTCGAAAAGGTCGGCCATGGGGGGACTTGCTCCTGTCGCGCTTCCGGTTTCAATTGAAACTAAATGCGCATGAGGCCAGAGTCAAGGATTCGCAAGGATCGCTGGCGATTGAGCTGGCCCTTCGACAATCTCAGGGCGAGCGGGGCATAGGGTCAGCGGGCATGGCCCATCCACCTTGGCTTTTCTTACCGCTCCGGCTGAGCTTGTCGAAGCCGGGTCAGGCAAACAGCCTAAGTCAGAACTGCGGCATCTGCTGGCTGGCGCAGTGGAAGGAACCGCCACCGGCCAGCACCGCATCGGCCAGCACGCCCACCACCGCACGATCCGGGAACAGCGCCTGGATTGCCGCCACCCCTTCATCGTCGTGCTTCGTGCCATAGATCGGCACAACGACGACATGGCTGGTCACGGCAAAGTTCATGTAGCTGGCCGGCTCGATCCGCCCGCCATCGCTTTCCACCCGGCCCGGCGAAGGAACTTCGGCCACTTTCAGCCCGGCCGTCTCGGCGCGGCGCTTCGCATCGGCGTAAATCTCGGCATTCGGATCATCCGCGCCGGTCGCGCGCGGCAGTGCCAGCACCCCGGGCGCAACGAACCGCGCCAGGTTATCGACATGGCCATCGGTATGATCGTTGATCAGGCCATCGCCCAGCCACAGTACTTTGTCGAAGCCCAGATCGCGGGCCAGCCGCGCCTCAAGGTCGGCGCGCGACAGCTGGGGGTTGCGGTTCGGGTTCAGCAGGCACTGCTCGGTCGTGGCGACGAGGCCGGTGCCATCGCAATCCAGCGCCCCGCCCTCCAGGATCCAGTCAGCCGCAGCCACCGGCAGCCCGGCGCTTGACGCCAGTTCGGCGCCGATCTCCTGATCGCCATCCATCAGGTACTTGCCGCCCCAGCCGTTGAAGCCGAAGCGCTGGCCCAGCGGCTGGCCCTGGCGCTGCACAACCAGCGGCCCGGTATCGCGTAGCCAGACATCGCCATAGCGCCGCACTTCCAGCTTCACCGCCGCGCTGCACAGGGCGCTGGCGCGGGCCCGGTTGGCCTCATTCCGCACGATCAGGCGCACTTCCTGCCCGCTTTCGGCCACGGCATTGGCGAAAGCGGCGATCTGCTCCTGCGCGCGCTCCAGAAAGCCCGGCCATTCAACCGGATCATGCGGGAAGCCGATCCAGATCCAGTCCTGCGGATGCCATTCGGGCGGCATCCACACATTCGGATTTTCCATTACTTGCCGCCCTTCAGGCTCTTGTCGCGGATGCTGCGGAATTCGTCGGTCAGGTGCCAGTTCGGCCAGTCACTGGTCATCGCCAGGCTGCGGCCGAGGCGATAGAACAGCTCGCCATCCTGCAGCATGCCCGACCAGTCCCAATTGGGATCGAATTCGTCGGCCGGCCCGTGATAGGCTTCCTTGTTGTAGCGCTCAGCGGCGGCCTCGCCAGCGGCCTTGCCGCCCTTCACCCAGTCGCTTCCGCGGCCAAGGTTGAACATCGGCACGCCGCGCTTGGCCATGCTGAAGTGGTCCGAGCGATAGTAATAGCCACGCTCGATATCGCTTTCGGCCGATTGGGTCAGGCCCATCGCCCTGGTCACGGCCTTGACGTAGCGGGTCAGCTCGCTCTTGTCGCCGCCGACCACTTCGAAATCGCGCGAGGCAGAACCGGGCGATAGCGCATCCATGTTCACCCCGCCCACGGTCCTGGCCAGCGGATAGATCGGATTTGCGGCATAGTATTCGCTGCCGAGCAGGCCCGATTCCTCCAGCGCCACCGCCAGGAAGACCTGGCTGCGATCGGCCGGTCCGGCCTTGACGTTCGCTTCGGCCAGCGCCGCAAGCATGGCCGTGCCGGTGGCATTGTCGACCGCCCCATTGCAGATGTCATCGCCCTTTTCGTTGGCCTTGCAGCGACCAAGATGGTCCCAATGGCCGGTATAGAGGACATATTCATCCGGCCGCTTCTTGCCCAGCAGGATCCCGACCACGTTCTTCGACATGGCGGTGCGCAGCTGGTTGTCAAAGTTCAGGCTGGCCTTCAGCCCCAATGGCACGGCCTTGAACCCGCGCTGCTTGGCCGCGGCGGTCAGCCGGGCCAAGTCCTGCCCCGCGGCGGAGAGGATCGCTTCGGCCACTGGCTTCTGGATCCAGCCATTGGCTTCGGTCTGGTCCATGCCCTTGTTGGCCTTCTGGACAAAGTACTGCGCCCCGGTCCACGAGCTTTCGACCACGTTCCAGCCATAGGCCGCCGGGAACGTGTCATGGATGATCAACGCGCCGCGCGCACCCTGCCGGGCGGCTTCCTCAAACTTGTAGGTCCAGCGGCCGTAATAGGTCATCCGCCGTCCCTTGAACGGGCCTTCCTCGGTCGCGGTTTCAAAGTCCGCATCGTTGACCAGGATCACCGCGACCTTCCCCTTCATGTCGATCCCGGCATAGTCATTCCAGCCGAGTTCAGGGGCATTGATCCCGAAGCCGACAAAGACCAGCTCCGCATCGGCAATCGCGGTACGATCGACCGCGCGATAGGATCCGGCAACGAAATCCTTGCCCGGCGCGAACAGCATGGTCTGGGTGCCACCGGTGATCGCCAGGCCCGCCACGTTGTTCGCAGTGATCTCAACGATCGGCACGTCCTGCGTCCACGAACCCTTGTTGCCGGGCTGCAGGCCGGCAGCCTTGAACCGGTCGATCAGGTAGGCAACCGTCTTCTGCTCACCCGCGGTGCCGGGCGCGCGGCCCTCGAATTCGTCGGAAGACAGGGTCTTCACCATCTCGGCCAGCGCCGGCTGGTTCAGCGCTACCGGCTGAACCACGGGGACCGGCGGGGCCTTTGCCTGGGCAGCGGCAGGGATCATCAGGGAGGCAAGCAGCAGGGCGCGGAGTTTCATCTTTGCACTAACCTTTCGGAGCGACAGTTTGGTCCGCCGATTGACAGAGCCGCGCCCCCTTCGCAAGCACAGGCAGGATGAAAGCCGACTGGACCTATGCCCTGGCCCGCGCCCGTGGCCACGCTCCCTATCTGGAGCGGGGGCTAGCGCGCTTGCCTGAACTGGAAGCGCTGCTCGCAGCCGGAGACGGCGAAGCCGCGCTCGATTGGGCCAAGCGCGCGGGTGAAGGCGCGCCCTCGGTCGGTTCCGCCTTGCGGCGCGAGAAGTTGGCGCTGGCCGTGGCACTGGCCGTGGGTGACCTGGCGGGTGCCTTCCCGCTGCTGCGGGTAACAGGGGAGCTCTCCGCCTTTGCCGACCGCGCCCTTGATGCCGCAATTGCCGAGGCTATCCGCCGCCGCGTACCCGATGCCGAACCCGCCGGGTTCCTGGCCCTCGCATTGGGCAAGCACGGCGCGCAGGAGCTGAACTACAGCTCCGACATCGATCCGATCCTGCTTTACGATCCCGCCCTGCTTCCCCGGCGTGACCGGGATGAGCCGGGTGAAGCGGCGCAGCGCGTGGCACGCAGCCTGATGGAGCTGATGAGCCATGTCGATGATGAAGGTTATGTCTTCCGCGTCGATCTGCGGCTGCGTCCGGCGAGCGAGGTCAGCCCGCTGGCAATCCCGATCGGCGCGGCGCTGACACACTATGAAAGCTCAGCCCTGGCCTGGGAACGCGCCGCTTTTATCCGTGCGCGGGCTTGTGCCGGAGATATTGCGGCGGGTGAGGCTTTCCTTACCGCAATCCGCCCCTTTGTCTGGCGCAAGAGCCTCGACTTCGGGGCAATTGCCGAAGTTGGGCGGCTGACCGGGCGAATTCGGGCCAATCACCACGGGCCGACCGCACCCGGTCCGGGCTTTGATCTGAAGAAGGGCCGTGGCGGCATCCGCGAGGTCGAATTCTTCGCCCAGATCCACCAGCTGATCCACGGCGGTCGCAATCCGGCACTGCGCCTGCGCGGGACCCGCGCCAGCCTCGATGCCCTGGCCGCAGCCGGGATCATCGATGGCGGCGATGCCGCGCTGCTGGGCGAAAGCTATGACCGGCTGCGTGTGATCGAACACCGGCTGCAGATGGTGGCTGACCACCAGACCCACAGCCTGCCGATCGATCCTGCCGCGCTCGATAATGTCGCGCAGCTGGATGGCCTGGCCGATGGCGCCGCGCTGGTGGCGGAGCTGGCCGAAATCACCGAAGCCGTCGGCCAGCGGTACGACCGGCTGGTGGCCGAACACGCGGGGGAGCAGACCAGCGTTGCCGTTTCCGCCCCGCGCAGCGGCGCCGCGCTGGCAGCAGAGATCGCGCGGCTTGGTTTTCCGGAGCCGGATGCCTTGGCCGACCGGATCGAGGGCTGGCGCAGCGGCAAGCTGCGGGTGCTGCGCAGCGAGGCCGCCCGCGCCGCCTTTGATGCGGTCCAGCCGCGCCTGCTGGCCGCCTTTGCCGCTGCGCCCGAGCCGCTCCATGCCCTGCTGCGGTGGGAGCAATTGCTTTCCAATCTGCCGAGCGCGGTCAACCTGTTCCGCTTGCTTGAGGCCCGGCCCGGCCTGGCCGATCTGGTCGCCCGGGTGCTGTGCCTCGCCCCGCCGCTGGCCGATGCCCTGGCGCGGCGGGCAGACCTGCTCGATCCGCTGATCGACGCCAGCGCCTTTGACCTGCCGGGTGCGGTTGACGATCTGGCCGAGGTCATGGCCCGCGGCGAGGCCGGTGACGATTACGAAGCCCTGCTCGGCCGGGTTCGCCGCAAGGTGGGCGAAATCCGCTTCGCGCTGGGCGTCCAGCTGATTGAAGGCACGCGCGATCCGATGGAGATTGGCCAGGCGCTCAGCCGGGTGGCCCAGGCCGCGATCCAGGTTCTGGCCCGCGCCGCCACGGCCGAATTTGAGCGCGTGCATGGTAGGGTGCCGGGCGGTGAGCTGCTGATCGTTGGCTATGGCCGGCTGGGCGGTGGAGCGCTGACCCATGCCTCGGACCTGGATGTTGTCTTCCTGTTTACTGGCGACCACGCTGCGGAAAGCGAGGGCGACCGCCCGCTGGGCGCGACGCTCTATTTCAACCGGCTGGCCCAGCGGGTGATTGCGGCGCTCTCTGTCCCCACGGCTGAGGGCGCGCTGTACGAAGTTGATACCCGTTTGCGCCCCTCTGGCGCGCAGGGACCGATGGCGGTCAGCCTCGATTCCTTCGAACGCTATCAGCGTGAGAGCGCCTGGACCTGGGAGCATATGGCCCTTGCCCGCGCGCGGCCGCTGTATGGATCGGATGCGGCCCGCGACCAGTTGGCCGGCATCATCCGCGGCGTGCTGGCGATGAAGCGCGATCCGACAAAGCTGCGTTCCGATGTGCTGGAAATGCGCGCCACGATGGCGCAGCACAAGCCGGCCAAGGGGCCCCTCGACGTCAAGCTGGCACGCGGCGGGCTGGTCGACGCGGAGTTCATTGTCCATTACCTGCAACTGCGCGATCACGTGGCGCTGGAGCCGTCGATCCCGGTCGCGCTGGCAGCGCTGGTTGCGGCGGGCAAGCTGGATCAGGCGATTCTGCCGACGCATCGCACCCTTGCCCGCTTCCTGATTGCCTCGCGCCTGCTTGCACCTGAAGGGACCGAACCCGACCCCGGCGCAAAGGCCGTACTTGCCAGCGCTTGCGAATCTGGCGATTGGCGCGCCCTGACTGACAAGCTTACCGAATCGCGCCGGATCCTGGCCGCGGCCTGGACCGCGACCTTCGGTGAAGAACTGGAGATCGAATAATGGCCATTGCCCCCGGTGACAGCCTGCCCGACGTGACCCTGGCCCGACCCGATGGCGCCGCCGTGCGCCCGGCCGACTATGCCGGACAGAAGTTGGTGCTGTTCTTCTATCCCAAGGATGACACTCCCGGCTGCACCACCGAGAACCTTGATTTCTCGGCCCTGTCGGCTGATTTCGCCAAGGCCGGCACAGCGCTGCTGGGGATCAGCAAGGATCCGCCCCAGAAGCACGCAAAGTTCATCGCCAAGCACGGTTTAACCGCGCCCTTGGCGAGCGACCCCGAAGAAGGCGGCCTGTCCGATGCGCTGGGCTTCTGGACCGAGAAATCGATGTATGGCCGCTCCTACATGGGCATGGTCCGTTCAACCGTGCTGGTCGGCACGGACGGCAAGGTTGCCCAGGTGTGGAGCCCGGTGAAGGTCAAGGGTCACGCCGCCGAAGTGCTGGAAGCGGCCAAGGCGTTGTGACCACCGTTGCCGCGGCCATCCGCGCCGCGCTGCTAACCGCAGACCCGACCGACAAGGCCTTTGCCGCCCGCGCGGTCGCGCGTGACTGGGTGGCCGATAAACTGGAATTCGTCTTCGACTGCGCCATGCCGGATCGTCCGGCCCGGCCGGCACAGCCCGAACTGCTGCCACCCAACCGCATGCCCAAGCGCAACAAGGCGGGCTCCGAACGCGGGCGGATCGCGCTGTGGCATTCGCTCGCCCATATTGAATTCGTCGCCATCGACCTCGCGCTCGACATGGCCGGACGGTTCGGGGCGGAGATGGGACCGGGCTTCGTTTCCGACTTTCTCTCGGTCGCAGCAGACGAAGCGATGCATTTCGCGCTGCTCGCACGCCGGCTGCGCAGCCTGGGATCGCATTATGGCGCCCTCCCGGCCCACGATGGGCTGTGGGATGCCGCCTTTGAAACGCGGCACGATGTCGCGGCGCGGCTGGCCGTGGTGCCGATGGTGCTCGAAGCACGCGGGCTGGATGTGACACCCCACACCCTCGAACGCATCCGCAGCCTGGGGGACGAAACCGGCGCGCGGGTCCTGCAACGAATCCTTGACGATGAAATCGCCCATGTTCGATTCGGGACAACTCATTTTATCGCTTTGGCCGAATCACGCGGAGAATCTCCGCAAATCCTATGGAAATCGTTGGTGACGACTCATTTTAGAGGGGCGATTAAGCCGCCATTCAACGACTCAGCGCGTCTCACTGCCGGTTTATCGCGCTCTTTCTACGAAGGGGTTGCGACATCGGAATGACGCCTCTTTAACCACGCCCAACGAGACGGCGGGGGGTCCGACCATCTCAAAATTCCAGTTGCAGGCCTTCGTGGCAGGCAAAGCATACAGGGGTCCGGGTGGACCGATCGGCAACGGTTGGCCTGCCTAACTTTAAGGTTTTTTAGTGGTCGGTTTCGCATTTATTGCCAAGGTTCGCAGCATGGTCGGCGGTCTCGCTGTCCTCGCCGCCCTTGGGCTTGCCACGCCGGCCCTGGCCAATGCCAGCGCCACGGCAGCCGATATCGCTGCCCCCCTGCGTGAAGCTCAGGCTGCAAAGTCTGGCGTGCACGGCGACGAAGAATTCCGCCGCCTCTTCGCGAGCTGGAGCAGCACTTCGAGCACTTCGGTGCCGGCGCGCCGCCGCACCGTATCGATCCCGTCGCGCATGCCGCTTGAAGGCGCCGGCCTGACCAGCAGCTTTGGCATGCGCACCCATCCGGTTCTCGGTGGTCGCCGCCAGCACAAGGGCATCGACCTTTCAAGCCCGATCGGGACACCGATCTATGCCACCGCCGATGGTGTGGTAACCCGGGCTGACTGGTACTCAAGCTATGGTCTTTACATCTCGCTCGATCACGGTGCCGCGCTGGAAACCCGCTATGGCCACCTTTCGCGCCTGAACGTTGCCGAAGGCCAGGCTGTCCGCAAGGGTGACTTGATCGGCTATGTTGGCTCGACCGGCCGTTCGACTGGCCCGCACCTGCATTATGAAGTCCGCATCGCCGGCACCGCTGTAAACCCGGTTCCCTACATGCAGGGCGATGCTTGGGGCGGCTCGCTCGCCGCCAAGGACGACGCAGGCTCTTCCGCCAAGGGCGGCAGCAAGTAAGCCATCACAGCATTGCGCAAGAAAGCAGGGCGACGGGCAACCGCCGCCCTTTTTCTTTGCGTAAGGGCCGCCCGCCATTCTTTTGCGCTTGCCGGGTTTAATCGACCGGTTAAAGTTACTCCCGGATGGTAACTGCCACCACTGGAGAGTGATTCCCGATGCATCCGTCGATCCATGCCAAGAGCAATCCCGACAAGCCCGCGATCATCATGGCCGGCAGCGGCCAGACGATCAGCTTTGCCGAGCTTGACCGCCGTTCCAACCAGGTGGCGCACCTGCTTCGCGCCCGCGGGATCAAGGTCGGCGATACGGTTGCCCTGTGCATGGAGAACCACCCCTGGTTCTTCTGCCTGACCTGGGGCTTCCAGCGTTCGGGCGTCCATTATGTCGGTATATCCAGCCGCCTCACCCCACCAGAGATTGCCTATATCCTTGAGGATAGCGGTGCGAAAATCCTGTTTGGCTCGGCCTATCTGGCCCCCACGCTCGATGACGTTGCGAAGCTGGCACCGCAAGTTGAGCAGTTGCGCTTTGACACGCCAGGTGCGCTTTCGGCGGAAGATGCCTTGGCCGGCATGCCCGAAACCCCGATCGCCGATGAGCGCGCCGGGGTCGACATGCTCTATTCCTCGGGCACGACCGGCCGGCCCAAGGGGGTGAAGATCCCCTTGCCCGAAGACCCGGCGATTGATCAGGCCAACGCACTGGTCGGGCTGACCATGATGGCCTTCGGGATCAAGCCGGATTCGGTCTACCTGTCCCCCGCCCCGCTGTACCACGCCGCGCCGCTGCGCTGGTCGATGACGATCCAGAAGCTGGGCGGCACCGTGGTGGTGATGGAAAAGTTCGATCCCGAAGCCGCGCTGGCCGCGATCGAGAAGTACAAAGTGACCGACAGCCAGTTCGTGCCGACGCACTTCGTCCGCATGCTCAAACTGCCCGAAGATGTCCGCAAGAAGTACGACACCTCCACCCTCAAATGCGCGATCCACGCCGCGGCACCCTGCCCGGTGCCGGTTAAGCAGGCGATGATCGAATGGTGGGGGCCGGTGATCTATGAATATTACGCCGGGACCGAGGGCAATGGCTTCACCTTCGTCACCAGCCCGGAATGGCTGCAAAAGCCGGGTACGGTCGGCAAGGCCCTGACCGGAATCATCCGCGTTTGCGACGAGAACGGCGACGAGGTGCCGCGCGGCACCGAAGGCCAGATCTTCTTCGAACCGACCGAAGGCATGGTTCCGTTCGAATACCACAACGATCCCGACAAGACCCGCGATGCGCGCAACAAGCACGGCTGGTCGAGCCTTGGCGATGTCGGTTACCAGGACGAGGACGGCTATCTGTTCCTGACCGACCGCAAGAGCTTCATGATCATCTCGGGCGGGGTCAACATCTACCCGCAGGAGATCGAGAACCTGCTGGTCACCCACCCCAAGGTGGCCGACGCCGCCGTGATCGGCGCGCCCGATCCGGAAATGGGCGAAAAGGTGGTCGCGGTGATCCAGCCGCTCAACATGGCCGAAGCCGGTGAGGCGCTGGCGGACGAAATCCGCACCTACCTTTCTGGCCAGCTCAGCCGCGTAAAGATGCCGCGCCAGATCGATTTCCGCGAACAGCTTCCGCGCGAACTGACCGGCAAGCTCTACAAGCGGCTGCTGCGTGATGAATACAAGGCGGCCTATGAAGCCGCGCAAGCCAAGGGGTAAGACCGATGACCGGACCCGTTGCCAGCCCCGCCGATGCCCTGGCGGTGATCGATCCCAAGTCCTATGCCGATTGGAACGCGGCGCTGGACCTGTTTGACCGGCTGCGGGCCGAAACCCCGGTCGTCAGGATCGAAAGCCCGACGAATGATCACGAGCCGTTCTGGCTGGTTACCAAGTATGACGATGTCATGCGCATTTCAAAGGACAATGCGACCTTCCTCAATGCCCCGCGTTCGGTGGTCTTCACCAATCGCGGGGGTGAAGCGCTGGCCCGCCAGGTCACCGCGCAGCAGGGCGACGAGAGCCCCAACCTTGTCGCATCGCTGGTTGCCATGGACGCGCCCAAGCACCCCAAGCTGCGCCGCCTGACGCAGGACTGGTTCATGCCCAAGAACCTGCGCAGCCTGGAAGGCCGGGTGCGCGAGCTGGCGGCGGCCACGGTCGATCGGTTCATCGCCGCCGGCGGGGAAACCGGCAGCGCAGACTTCGTTACCCATGTCGCCGCGCCCTATCCACTCCATGTCGTGATGCAGATCCTGGGCGTGCCCGAGGAAGACGAGCCGAAGATGCTGTTCCTGACCCAGCAGATGTTCGGTGGGCAGGACGAGGATCTTTCCAAAAGCGGCATGGCCGACATGACGCCTGAAATGATCAGCCAGATCGTGTTCGGGGCCGTGGCCGAATTCGAAACCTATTTCGAAGGCCTGGCCGCCCAGCGCCGCGCCAACCCCACCGATGATGTGGCAACCATCCTGGCCAATGCCGAAGTGGATGGTGAGCCGATCTCGGCCCGTGACCGCGCCGGCTATTACATCATCACCGCCAGCGCCGGGCACGATACCACCAGCGCCAGTACAGCCGGGGCGATGCTGGCCCTGGCCAAGGACCCGGAACAGTTCGCCAAGGTAAAGGCGGACCGCAGCCTGCTGGCCAATATCGTTGAGGAAGCGATCCGCTGGACCACGCCGGTGCAGCACTTCATGCGCATGGCCAATGCGGACGTCGAGCTTTCGGGCGTGAAGATCGCCAAGGGCGACTGGATCATGATCAACTATGTCGCCGCCAACCACGATCCCGCCCAATTCGACAATCCGCGCAAATTCGACGTGACCCGTGACCAGACCCGCCACCTCGCCTTCGGGGCGGGCGCGCACCAATGCCTGGGCCTGCACCTGGCGCGGCTGGAAATGAAGCTGCTGTTCGAAGCGCTGCTTGACCGGATCGAAAGCGTCGAACTGGCCGGCGAACCGCGCCGCGCCAAGAGCACCTTTGTCGGCGGGCTGAAGACCCTGCCGCTGCGCTTTACTGCGCGCTAGGCGGCCAACGGCAAGGGGTCATCGTCGGCGGGGCACTCTACCGCCTGGTTGCCCCAGTCGGCGGGGATGCCGGGGATGCTGGCGAGCCAGCTGATCCAGTCGAAGCGGGTTTCTGTCTGGTCCATGGTCCAAAAGGTCTCATGGCCGTGTTGCAGGATGATGACGGTCTAAATCTGCCGCCATTCCCCCGGCGCAATCCCATCGAGCGACCAATCGCCAATCGCCCAGCGCACCAGCCGCAAGGTGGGATGGCCAACCGCAGCCGTCATGCGCCGGACCTGGCGATTGCGGCCTTCGCTGATCGTCAGGCGCAGCCAGCCATCGGGCACGGTCTTGCGAAACCGCACCGGCGGATCGCGCGGCCACAGCTGCGGCGGATCGATCCGCTCGGCCTGGGCCGGACGGGTCATCCCGTCGTTGAGCATCACCCCCCCGCGCAACGCAGCCAGCGCCTCGTCAGTGATCTCACCCTCTACCTGGACAAGGTACGTTTTGGGTAATTTGAACTTCGGATCGGCAATCCGCGCCTGCAGCCGGCCGTCGTCGGTCAGCAGCAAGAGCCCCTCGCTATCGCGATCGAGCCTCCCGGCGGGATAGACAGCCGGCAGGTCGATATAGTCCGACAGGGTAGCCCGCGGGCTTCCAGCCGTACCGGCATCGGTGAACTGCGACAGCACGTTCATCGGCTTGTTGAAGGCAATCAGCGTCATCGCGGTCCGGCTTAGTGCGCCATTGGTCGAAGCGGAAGGGCGATTGGCAGGATCGCCAATGGCCTGTAGCGGTTAAACCGGCTTCAGCGGAATGGAGCAGCGCTCCATCAAGCGCGCCACAAGAGGGACTGAATCGACATGACCAAGCTTTCGACCCGCCCAATCTATGCCGGCCTTGCCGCCGCAACGCTCGCCCTGTTTGCCTCGACGGCCTTGTCCGCCCAGACCGCGCCGACCGCCCCCGCAGCGGCGAGCACCCAGGCCAGCGAGGATGCCCGGCTGACCCAGTTCCTCGACGCCGAATTCGCCGCCTATGTGAAGACTCAGCCGCAGCTCGCCACCCGCCTTGGCATCAAGGACGGCGGCGACAAGTGGAGCGACATCAGCGATGCTGCCGCCGATGCCCAGGTGGCCTGGCGCCAGGCCAGCGTGGCACGGATGAAGGCACAGTTCGATCGCGCCAGGCTCTCCCCCGAAGGCCAGGTCAACTATGACATCTGGGCGCTGGAAGCCGACCGGGCCGCGCTGAGCAACAAGAACCGTGTCTACCGGCCGCCGTTCTATTCGCGGCTCTATTCGGCGCACAGCCAGCTGCCGGACTTCCTGATCAACACGCATTCGGTTACCGATGCGACGGACCTGAACAACTACATTGCCCGGCTGCGCGGCATGCCGGCGGTGCTTGATCTTGCGCTCGCCCGCACCAAGGCCAGTGAACAGGCCGGGATCCGCGCGCCCAAGTTCCAGATCGAAACGATCATAGCCACCAGCGAAAAGCTGACCAGCGGCGCACCGTTCGGCCCCGGCCCGGATGCTGCGCTGTGGGCTGACGTCAAGGCCAAGACCGCTGCGCTGGTCAGCGCCGGCAAGCTTGGCCAGGCCGATGCCGACCTGCTGCTTGGTCAGGCGAAGGACGCGATCCTTGCCCTGAAGCCAGCCTATGGCCGCGTGATCGACTGGGCCAAGGGCAACCTCGCCACGGCCCCCAGCGGCAAGGTCGGCGCGGTAACCCTGCCAGGCGGGCTGGACTACTATGCCAACGAACTGAAGCTCGTCACCACCACCGACCTGACCGCGGACCAGATCCATCAGATCGGTCTCAAGGAGGTTGCCCGGATTGAAGCAGAGCAGGACGCGCTTGCCCGCCAGGCCGGGTTCAAGGACCGCGAAGCCTTCTACCAGGAACGCAAGCGGCTTTACCCACCGCAGCCCTTTACGGATGAAACCCGCGCCGAATACCTCAAGACTGCGAATGAATTCGTGGCCAATACCCGCAAGTTGCTGCCGGGCTATTTCGGCATGCTCCCGGCCTATGGGATCGAGGTAGTGCGCGAGCCGGCCTTTTCCGAAGTCCCCGGCGGTGCGGCCCATGCCAGCCAGCCCAGCCCCGATGGCAAGCGCCCGGCCCGAACCTATGTCCACCTTGTCGGCACCCGCCCAGATCCGGCGGCGCTCTACACCCTGATGTGCCACGAAGCTGTGCCCGGCCATAACACCCAGGGCGATATCCAGGTGCGCCAGCAAGGCGGGCCCAAGTTCCGCTCGGCCACCGGCTACGTCGCTTTTGGCGAAGGCTGGGGCCTCTATGCCGAGGCGGTCTGCAAGGAAATGGGCGCCTTCCCGGATATCGCGGCCGATTTCATGCGGCTTGACGCCGAACTGTTCCGCGCGGCTCGACTGGTGGTCGATACCGGCCTACACGCCAAGGGCTGGACCGAGGATCAGGCGGTGACTTACATGAACACCACCGGCCGCCAGCCGATCGAGCGCTCGCGTTCCGAAATCCGCCGCTATCTGACGCTGCCGGGCCAGGCGACGGGTTACAAGATCGGCATGCTCAAGATCATGGAACTGCGCGCGCGGGCCGAACAGAAGCTGGGCGCGAAGTTCGATGTAAAGGCCTTCCACGACCTGCTGATCGCTTCCGGCTCGCAGCCGCTCTCGATCCTTGAGCGCCGCGTTGATGAATGGATCGCCGCCCGCGCCGGGTAAACGATTACTTGAGCGTCAGCAGATAAGTAACCAGGGCCCGGCGCGCAGCCGGGTCCTGGATCCCGCCGAAGGGCATCCGGGTTCCGGGCACGGTCTTCTGCGGCGAAGCCAGCCAGCGATCAAGCGAGGCGGCATTCCAGGTGATCTTCGCCTTCTTGAGCGCTGGGCTATAGTCATAGCCCGGCAGGCTGCCAGCCTTGCGCCCGCCCACGCCGTGCAGGCTGGGGCCAAACACGGTCTTGCCCGGCTCGGTCGAATGGCACGATGCGCACTGCGCGAAGGCCGGCGGGCGGGACTGCCCCTGCACCGGGACAGCGGCCAGCATGGTCAGCAGCGGGATCAGGGCAAGGTCGCGCACGCTATTCTCCAATCTAGACGCGCAAGGGGCGATGACCGGCATTGCCAGCCATCGCCCCCTTTGCCGTTATCCGCGGATCAGAAGCGGTCCGCGTTCATCACCTTGGTCCAGGCCTTGATAAAGTCGGCCACGAACTTCTCCTTGGCGTCGTTCGAGGCGTAGACTTCGGCCACGGCCCGCAGTTCGGAGTTCGAACCGAAGACCAGATCCACTGGGGTGGCGGTCCACTTGGCCGCGCCGGTCGCACGGTCCTTGCCTTCATAAAGGCCCGGCGTCGCCGCCGACTTGTTCCAAACCGTGTCCATCGACAGCAGGTTGACGAAGAAGTCATTGGTCAGGCTGCCCGGACGGCTGGTAAAGACCCCCGCGGTCGAACCACCGGCATTGGCACCCAGCGCGCGCATCCCGCCAACCAGCACGGTCATTTCCGGCACGGTCAGGTTCAGCATGTCGGCCTTGTCGATCAGCGCCTCGGTCGGGCCAAAGTGGGCATCCGCGCCATAATAGTTGCGGAAGCCATCGGCGGTCGGCCGCAGGTCGTTAAGCGCCTTGGCATCAGCCTGGGTCGGCAGGGCATCGACCCGGCCCGGGGAGAACGGCACGGTCACGTCATGGCCGGCCGCCTTGGCCGCCTGTTCGATGCCAACAGTCCCGCCCAGCACGATCAGGTCGGCCAGCGAAACCTTCTTCGTCCCGCCCTTGTTGAACTCGGCCCGGATCGTTTCAAGCGAAGCCAGCACCTTGTTCAGCTCGGCCGGATCGTTGGCCGCCCAGGTCTTCATCGGTTCGAAGCGGATGCGGGCGCCGTTGGCCCCGCCGCGCATGTCGGTGGCCCGGAAGGTGGAGGCCGAAGCCCAGGCCGTGCGCACCAGTTCGGCCGTGCTCAGGCCCGAAGTGGCAATCCGCCCCTTAAGCGTGGCAACGTCCGCTGCATCCACTTGCGGATAGTCGGCCTTGGGCAGCGGTTCCTGCCAGGCGAAGGTCACCTTTGGGGCATCCTTGCCCAGATAGCGCGCCTGCGGACCCATATCGCGGTGAGTCAGCTTGAACCATGCGCGGGCGAAGGCGTCCGCGAATTCCTGAGGCTTCTTGTGCCAGCGCTGGGTGATCTTGCGGAACGCCGGATCCTCCTTGAGCGCAAGGTCGGTGGTGAACATGATCGGCGCGTGGCGCACACCGGCCCGATGCGCATCGGGCACCATGTTGGCAGCGGCACCGTCCTTCGGCACCCACTGGGTGGCACCGGCCGGGCTCTTGGTCTTGACCCATTCGAAGCCATAGAGGTTGTCGAGGTACTGGGTGGTCCAGGCAATCGGGTTGGCGGTCCAGGCGCCTTCCAGTCCGCTGGTGATCGTGTCTTCCGAATGGCCCTTGCCGCACTTGTTGACCCAGCCCTTGCCCTGCTGCTCAATGCTGGCCGTGCCCGGATCGTTGCCCACGCACTCTTCCGGCTTGCGGGCACCGTGGGCCTTGCCGAAGGTGTGGCCGCCCGCGATCAGCGCGGCGGTTTCTTCGTCATTCATCGCCATGCCGCCAAAAGCGCGACGGATATCAGCGGCAGCGGCCAACGGATCGGGAACGCCGTTCGGGCCTTCCGGATTGACGTAGATCAGGCCCATCTGGGTTGCAGCGAGCGGGCCCTTGAGGTTGCCCTTGGCATCGCGGCGTTCATCGGCCAGCAGCTTCTTTTCCGGGCCCCAGAACACCAGGTCCGGCTGCCAGGCATCGATGCGACCACCGGCAAAGCCCAGCGTCTTGAAGCCCATGTCTTCCATCGCGACAGTGCCGGACAGGATCATCAGATCGCCCCACGACAGCGCGCGGCCATACTTCTGCTTGATCGGCCAGACGAGGCGGCGGGCCTTGTCGAGATTGACGTTATCCGGCCAGGAGTTGAGCGGCTCAAAGCGCAGCTCACCGCCATCGGAACCACCGCGGCCGTCGCCCGAGCGATAGGTACCGGCGCTGTGCCAGGCCATGCGGATGAAGAACGGGCCATAGTGGCCGTAGTCGGCCGGCCACCACGGCTGCGAGGTGGTCAGCACCTTGCGGATGTCGGCCTTGACCGCATCAAGGTCGAGCTTCGCGAACTCGGCGGCATAGTTGAAGTCGGCGCCATAGGGGTTCGACTGGGCCTCGTTCTGGCGCAGCGAAGCCAGGTCGAGCGTCTTGGGGTACCATTCCTTGGCGGCATCGGTAGCCGGGGTGGCGGTTTCGGCCTGGGCGGTGCCGGCCAGCGCCAGCGGCGAAGCGGCGGCCATCAGCACGGCCAACGCGATCTTGCGCATCTGCATGGGGTATCTCTCCTCCTGTTTCGCTGGCACGGGCCAGCATGGAGGATCCGCTAATTTGGCAGAGCAGCCGAGCCCAACGGGATTTCCGGCACACAGTAATCGGCATTATCGCTCAATTGGCGAAAGTTAAGGGGTATTACCGATCAGCCTTGGCCGCACTCAGCCTGTCAGTCCGGCAAGGAACCGCAGCACCTCGCCCGCGACAAAATCGGGTCGCTCCTCGGGGATCCAGTGCCCGCAGTTCTCCGCCACCCCGCCGCTGACATTGTCCGCTACCCGCGCCCAGCTTTCCAGCGCGGTCATGCCGCGGCCGCGGGTGGCGGGATCGCCGCCATAGATCAGCAGCGGCATGGCCAGCCGCTGGCCGGATTCGCGAAAGGCGGTGACCGCGCCGATGTCCTGCGGCACGGCGCGATAATAGTTGAAACCGGCCGTCATTGCCCCTGGCTGGCAATAGGCGCGCACATATTCAGCCTGTGCCGCTTCCGCGATTGCATCTTGGCTCGCTCCGGCGAAGCGGAAGAAGAAACGCAGGTAGGTATCCTCGCGTCCGGCGGTCAGGGCTTCGGGCAGGCCTGGCAGGGCGTGAAAGCCAAAGTGCCAGCGGCCGTGATGCTCGATCGGCCCGCCATCGCCCAGCACTGGCGCATCGAACACGGCCATGGCCTGCACGCGCTGCGGGAACTGCGCGGCCAGGAAGAAGGCGACCGGGCCGCCCCAATCGTGGGCCACAACGCCGAACTGCTCATGACCCAGCGCCGTCATCAACTCTGCCATGTCGCGGGCGATCGTGGCCTTGTCATAGCCGTCCTCGGGCCGGGTCGAATCCCCCAGCCCGGTCAGGTCCGGCGCGATCACGCGGTAGCCTGCCGCGGCCAGCAATGGCATCACATCGCGCCACATGAACCAGGTCTGCGGCCAACCGTGCAGCAAAAGCAGCGGCGCGCCATCCGCCGGGCCCGCGCTTACGCAATGCAGCGTGGCGCGGGACACGGCGATGCAGGCATGTTCGAAGCGCGCCGGCATGGTGACTTAGTTGCCCGCTTGGCTGGTGACGTCGACCGGCTCAATCCCGGTGGCAGCGCAATAGTCTGCATAGCGCTTCAGCATGGTGCGCCAATTTTCCACCGCGATGATGTTGTCATTCTCATCAAGCAGGTTCCAATCCCCGATGATGATGTTCAGCGCGATCACGTCGGCCTCGGGCAGGGCGACCGGGGTATGCGATGAGGCCGCAGTTTCAAACACCATCGAGCCGGGGCCCGCCACCCAGTCATGCTCAAGATAGCGCCAGCGCCCGGCGACGGTATAGACGTGGACCGTGCCTGCATGGTGGTGCTTGGGCAGCGCCATCCCGGCCGGCAGCTTGAGCAGCGTAGTCCATTCGCCGTTGATCGGGTTGATCTTGATCAGCTTCAGGAACACCTCGTCCGAATAGGGCGTGAACGGGATCCATGGCAGGGCATCGACATCAACCAGTGCGGTTCCGACGCTGTCGGCAAAAAAGGTCATTGGCATTCTCCCGGAAGTCTTGTTCTTGATTGGGTTCAGAAGGGTCGATCACCGACGATTGTGGCGCGGTTCATCCGGCGCACGCAGGACGGATAGTCCATCACGGCATAATGCTGGGTGCAGCGGTTATCCCAGATCGCCACGCTGTTGGGGGTCCAGCGCCACCGCACCTGGTACTCGGGGATCGCCGCCTGGCTGGTCAGATAGCGCAGCAATTCACCCGAACCATTGGTAAAGTCCTGCCCCACCCGCACCCGACTGGGCGTGTGGTAATTGGTGAAATGGGTGGCGAAGCTGTTCACGAACAGCGACTTTTTGCCGGTTACCGGGTGCGTGCGGACCACCGGATGCTCTGGATCGGGATAGCGCTCTTTCATCGCCAGCCGCTCCTCGATCGGCTTGGCCGCCATGAAGCTGGCTTCCATCGAGTGGCGCGCGCGCAGGTCGGCAATTTCTTCCTTCACGTGATCGGGCAGCTGATCGTAAGCCAGCTCCATATTGGACCACATCGTGTCGCCGCCCACCGGCGGACATTCAACGCAGCGCAACACGGCCCCCATCGGCGGGATCTCGCGCCAGGTGGCATCGTGATGCCACGCGTTCTCATAACGGAACGGCGGGCTTTCCGGGCTTTTCCAGATATGGATGATACCCGGCTCACCTTCCGCGCTGTTCGCCAACGGATGGTCTTCCAGCTCACCGAACTGGCGGGCAACCCCGGCATGCTCGGCGTCGGTCATGTCCTGATCGCGCAGGAACAGGACTTTGTGCTCCAGCAGCAACGCGTTGATCTCACCCGCCAGGTCAGCATTGGTAGCTGCCTCGGCCAGGCGAATGCCCTTGATTTCCGCGCCCAGGGCGCAGGTCAATTGTTCAACTTTCATGGGGGCTCTCCCAAGCCTTCGTTCGCTTGGCAGCAGTGCTACACCCGGCCTTAGCCGCAGGAGCTATCATTTCGTGACAAATGATAGATAGTTTGCGACACTCATTTCATGTCCGCCACGACCCAGGTTCGCGCCACGGCGCTGCTCGACCTGCCCGCCGTCGTGCTGGAACGAGGCGGCGATCCTTACCCGGCGCTGCGCGCGGCGGGGATCGATCCGGCGATCCTGGCCCGGGCCGACCTGACCATTCCGGCGGAAACGGTGGCCTGGCTGCTCGATGGACTGGCCGAGCGCTGCGGCATCCACGACCTTGGCCTGCGCCTGGCTTCGCGTCGCCGACTGGCCAACATCGGGGTCGCCGGGCTGGTGCTGGGCCAGCAGCCAACGGTGCGCGGCGCGCTGGCGATGGTCGAACGCTATCGCCACCTGATGAGCGATTCGCTCAGCCTGCACCTGACCGAGGCGGGAGGCACGGCAACGGCCATGCTGGGCCTCGCGATCGGCAGCGCCGCGCCGCAGCGCCAATCGCGCGAGCTGGGACTGGCGGCTTTCGTTCACCTGTTCCGCCTGCAGCTGGGCGAGGGTTGGCAGCCCGATGCGGTGCACTTCTCGCACTCGCCGCCGCGCGGCCCCACCCTGCACCGCCGCTTCTTCGGCTGCCCGGTCCAGTTTGACGCGGTGTTTGACGGGTTCGAATTTCCCGCTGCCGATCTGGATCGGGTCAACCCGGGCGCCGACACCGCGCTTGCCAGCTATGCCGCAGCGCTGCTTGATGCCCTGCCCGCGCAGCAGGCCGATGCGGTGGAGATCGCCGTGGTCAGGCTGATTCACACCCTTCTGCCGATGGGCGGCGCCTCGCTGGCCAACGTTGCGCGCGCGCTGGGCCGCCACCCCCGGACGCTCCAGCGCGAGCTATCGGCTGCCGGCCGTGACTTTCGCGATCTCCTGGCCGACGCCCGCGACAGCCTTGCCGCTACCCTGCTCCGCGATCGTTCGCTGACCATTGACGATGTCGCAACGCGCCTCGGCTATGCTTCCAGCACAGCCTTCATCCGCGCCTACCGCGCGCGGCACGGGGTGACGCCGGGGCAAGTGCGGGGCTAACCCGGCAATCCACCCGTCTGCCGCAACGCCTCACCCAATGCGAGCGCGGCCGAGGTCGCGAGATTGAGCGAACGGACTTCCGGCCGCATCGGCAGGCGGACGCGTTCATGGGCAGCGCCAACCACCTCCAGCGGAACCCCGGCGCTTTCCTTGCCGAACAGCAGGACATCGTCCGCGCGATAAGTCACGTCATAGGCGCTCTGCGTGGTCTTGGTGGTGAACAGCACCAGCCGGCTTTGCCCCAGCGTCTCCTGGAAGGCTGCAAAGCTGACGTGGCGCGTAACCGAAACGTGATCGATATAGTCCATCGCGGTGCGACGGACGCGGCGATCATCCCAGGCAAAACCCAGCGGCTCGATCAAATCAATCTGCGCGCCGAGACAGGCGCCCAGCCGCATCACCGCGCCAACGTTTCCGGCAATCTCGGGCTCGAACAGGGCAATCCGCATCGCGACCTATTGGCGCAATAATCAGCCTTGCGCCAGCAGCCGCTTGGCCATGGCACGAACTTCATCGGCCATGTCATCGCGTTCCAGCGCCAAGGCCAAAGTCGCTTCGACAAACCCGGTCTTGCTGCCACAGTCAAATCGGCGGCCATTGAAAGTGACGGCATGGAACGGCTGCTGACCGATCATTCGGGCCATGGCATCGGTCAGCTGGATTTCCCCGCCCGCCCCGGCGGCCTGACCTTCCAAAACGCGCATCACTTCGGGCTGCAGGATGTAACGGCCCGAAATGATAAGGTTGCTGGGCGCCTCCTCTCGCCGGGGCTTTTCAACCAGGCCGGCCACTTCGGTAACCTGCGCGCTTACCTGCGCGCCTGGGGCAATCACGCCGTAAGAGGACACCTCGGCTTCCGGCACTTCCAGCACCGAAATCACATTCCCGCCGTGCGCGTTGTAAGCCTCGACCATCTGCTTCATGCAGCCGCCCCCGCCCTGGTGGGCGATCATCAATTCGTCCGGCAGGAAGATGGCAAAGGGCTCATCGCCCACGATCGCCCGCGCGCACCAGATCGCATGGCCCAGCCCCATCGGGACCTGTTGACGAACGGCCACAAGATTACCCGGCTGGATCCGGGTGGGCTCCAGCACTTCGAGCGATTTGTGGCGATCGGCCATGGTCTTCTCAAGCTCGAACGCCATGTCGAAATGCTCAACCAGCGCGCTCTTGCCGCGTCCGGTCACAAAGATCAGCTGCTCGATTCCGGCCTCGCGCGCCTCGTCCACCGCGTATTGGATCAGCGGTCGGTCAATGATCGGCAGCATCTCTTTCGGGATCGCCTTGGTGGCAGGCAGAAACCTGGTGCCAAGCCCGGCAACGGGAAAGACGGCTTTTTTGATCGGCTTGCGGTTGGCGGCTTCAGTCATGGGGGCCGTCTATCCTTCAGTTGTTGCAGCCGGGTTAAGGCCAGCACGGGCCGCTTGGCAACCCGGATGTGCCAGGCTGTGCATAGCATTGCAGGGCGCTTGCCGGTTCCCGGAAACCAGCTAAATCAGGCCTCCATGGACAAGATCATCATTCAGGGCGGCAAGCGCCTGTCTGGCACCATCCCGATTTCGGGCGCCAAGAACTCTGCGCTGACGCTGCTGCCCTGCGCGCTGCTGACCGAAGAGCCGCTTACACTGCGCAACCTGCCGCGGTTGGCGGACATTGACGGGTTCCAGCACCTGCTCAATCAATTCGGTGTTTCTACCGCTATCGCTGGGTCACGGCCCGAAGAATTTGGCCGGGTCATGACCCTGTCGGCCACGCGGATGACCTCTTCGGTCGCGCCGTATGAGTTGGTGCGCAAGATGCGCGCCTCGATCCTGGTGCTGGGGCCGATGCTGGCGCGAATGGGCGAGGCGACCGTTTCACTGCCCGGTGGCTGCGCAATCGGCAACCGCCCGATCGACCTGCATCTCAAGGTGCTGGAAGCGATGGGCGCGACAATCGAACTGGCAGCCGGCTATGTCCGCGCAATCGCACCCGATGGCGGCTTGCCCGGCGGGCGCTATGCCTTCCCGGTGGTCTCGGTTGGTGCAACTGAGAATGCGCTGATGGCCGCCGTGCTCTGCACCGGCAAGACCGTGCTGCACAACGCTGCGCGGGAACCGGAGATCGTTGACCTGTGCAAGCTGCTGGTGGCGATGGGCGCGCAGATTGAAGGGATCGGCACCAGCGACCTGACAATCCACGGCGTACCGCGTCTCCACGGCGCCACTTATCGCGTCATGAGCGATCGGATCGAAGCCGGATCTTACGCCTGCGCGGCGGCGATAACCGGGGGTGAGGTGTTCCTTAAGCACGCAGTTGCAGACGAAATGGATGCAACGCTCCAAGCACTGCGCGATGCCGGGGTTCAAGTTGAGCCCGCGGACGATGGGATCAAAGTCTGGCGCGACGGACCGATGAAGGCGGTGACGCTTTCGACCGCGCCCTATCCCGGCTTTGCCACCGACATGCAGGCCCAGCTGATGGCCATGCTGTGCCTGGCCGATGGCAGTTCGGTGCTGACCGAGACGATCTTCGAGAACCGTTACATGCACGTACCCGAACTGAACCGGATGGGCGCGCATATCGAAACCAAGGGCCGCACCGCCGTGGTCCACGGCGTGAAGAAGCTGACCGGCGCCGAAGTTATGGCGACGGACCTGCGCGCTTCGATGAGCCTGGTGATCGCCGGCCTTGCCGCCGAGGGTGAGACACAGGTCCACCGGCTGTACCACCTTGATCGCGGGTACGAGCGGCTGGAAGAGAAACTGGCGCTGGTCGGCGCAGAGATCGAACGGGTCGGCGGGGACTGACATCATCGCCGGAACCCGGCGGTGCCAAAGCCGTTAGGCATGGGGCAAACTTATGGAAGGAGCCCATGCCATGCTGCTCAAACTCGCCTTCGCCGGTGCCGTTGGCTACGGCATCTATCGCTACGCCACCCGCAGCGCCGAACCCAAGGCTTCCGCCGCTTTTGCCAATGGTGAGGCTACCGAAGGCTTTGCCCCGGTGCGCAATGCCGGGCCCGAAGCGATGAAAAGCGATCCCAAGCACTGGGACCAGGTTGACGAAGCCAGCGACGAAAGCTTCCCGGCAAGCGACCCGCCGGCCGCCGGCAAGTTTACCTGAAGCCGCTTGACCGGGCCCCGCTGCCATAGCATTTTCTGCGGCATCGGGGCCACGCAACCTCCCGGTCAGGCGCCAGTCCGCCCAAGCGTTGCCTGAAATGCATCGCCTATCGGCGATGCGTTAGGCATGGAGCATGGCGTGACTGCGCAACCGACCCCGACTTTCGCCGAACTCGTCAAAACCTTCGCCCGGATCGGCTGCCTCAGCTTTGGCGGTCCGGCCGGCCAGATCGCCCTGATGCACCGCGAGGTGGTGGAAGAGCGCGGCTGGGTGACCGACGCGCAATATCTCCACGCGCTCAACTTCTGCCACTTCCTGCCTGGGCCAGAAGCGCAGCAGCTGGCCACCTGGATCGGGTGGAAGCTGCACGGGTGGCGCGGGGGTCTGGCGGCGGGGCTGCTGTTCGTGGTGCCCGGCGCAACGGTGATCCTCGCACTCTCGGTCCTCTATGCGGCGGCAGCAAACTTGGGCTGGTTTGCGGCGCTGTTCCTGGGGGTCAAGGCGGCCGTGCTGGCGCTGGTGGTGCAGGCGCTGCTGCGGATCGCCGGGCGCGCGCTTGATACGCGGCTTAAGCAAGCACTGGCCGTTTCCGCCTTCCTGGCACTGGCGCTGTTCGCCCTGCCCTTTCCAGTCGCCGTACTGGGTGCGGGTCTGATCGGGTTTGCTGTTGCTGCGTTGCGGCCTGACTTGCTGGCGCTGAAGCCAGCCGGGGAAGCCAGGCGATTGCCGCCGCGTCCCTGGGCGGCCTCGCTGAGAGCCGTGCTGATCTGGGGCGCGATCTGGGCGCTGCCGATGGCGCTGGTCCTGACCCTGCTGGGGCGCGATCATGTGTTGTGGCAGATCGGCAGCTTCTTCTCGCAGCTTGCCGTAGTGACCTTCGGCGGGGCCTATGCCGTGCTCGCTTACATGGCGCAGGAAGCCGTCAGCGGGTTTGGCTGGCTGCAGCCGGGTGAAATGGCCGACGGGCTGGGCCTGGCCGAAACCACGCCCGGGCCGCTGATTCTGGTCACGCAATTCGTGGGCTATCTCGCTGCCTTCCGCGCACCGGAGCCGTTCACGCCGCTGGTCGCCGGTATCCTTGGCGCTGCGCTGACCACCTGGGTGACCTTTGCCCCCTGCTTCCTGTGGATCTTTGCCTTTGCGCCGTGGATCGAGCGGATGGAACAGGCGGTGCGATTGAAGGGCGCGCTGGCGGCAGTCACTGCCTCCGTCGTCGGGGTGATCGCCAGCCTTGCGCTCTGGTTTGGCGGCCATGTCCTGTTCCGCAGCTATGCCAATGGCCTGCCGGTCTGGGCCAGCCTTGATTGGCGCGCGGCCGTGCTCAGCATGATATGCGCTGTGCTGCTATTCCGCCTGAAATGGGGGGTGCTGCCGGTGCTGGGGGCCGCGGCCCTTGGTGGGCTGGTTCTGACCCAATTTTGACGCCAGCCGTCCGACCAGCCATACCCGCACCGCCCCGGCCAGCCCCGGCGGAGTCGGCGCGACGATCCGTTCGCTGTCGATCCGGGCCACCAGCGCGCTGATCGGCAGGCCTTCGGCATCCGCCGCCTGCTTGAGCAGTTCCCAGAACAGCGGTTCCAGGCTGATCGAGGTCTTGTGCCCGGCGATTTCGACCGAGCGTTTGACCGGGGGGTGATAGGTGGTGGTCATGGCCAAGTGTTAGCTCGCGCGCCGCCGGGCGGGAACCATTTTCCAACTTGGCCGCAGCCTGCAATATGCAGTCAGTCTTTGACATCGTTGGCTAAAGGCTGGCGCGAACTGGACGGGCAGAAAATCTTTTCTTTGTTCGAACGCCCATCGCCCTGATGATCCGCGCCAAAAGCCCGAAAATCTGACGATAAATGACCGGCACTGGCTGTTGGAAAAAGTGGACTCGGTATCCACTGTGTTCACTTTCGCCAACGGGATCGGCAATCAGTACATGTGCTGACCGCCGTTGATGCTCATGGTCGAACCGGTCATGAAGCCGCCGTTGTCGCTGGTCAGGAAAGCAACACCGCGGGCGATTTCCTCGGCCATGCCCAGTCGGCCGACCGGGATCTTGGCGACGATCTTTTCCAGCACCGGCGCAGGGACCGCCGCCACCATGTCGGTATCGATATAGCCCGGCGCGATGGCGTTGACGGTTACGCCGAACTTGGCCCCTTCCTGGGCCAGCGCCTTGGTAAAGCCGTGGATGCCAGACTTGGCCGCGGCATAGTTGACCTGGCCGTATTGCCCGGCCTGGCCGTTGATCGAACCGATGTTGACGATCCGGCCCCAGCCGCGCTCGCGCATGCCGGGGAAGGTGGCCTTGGCCATGTTGAAGCAGCCGCCCAGGTTGATCCGCAGGACCTCGTTCCAGTCCTCGAAGCTCATGCGGTGCAGCGTCCCATCGCGGGTGATACCAGCGTTGTTGACGACAATGTCGATCGGGCCGTGTTCCGCCTCGATCCGGGCGCAGCCAGCCAATGTCGCTTCGTGGTCACCGACATCCCAGCGATAGGCAGGAATCCCGGTGGCCGCAGTGAAGGCGCTGGCCTTTGCTTCATTGCCGGCATAGTTGGCAATCACCAGGTGACCCTGTCGTTTCAGCCGCTGGCAAATCGCTTCACCAATCCCGCGCGTACCGCCGGTAACCACTGCCACACGTGCCATCAGACCCACTCCTACACCGCGAAGACGTAGCGTCAGGTTATGCAAGACCCGCAGGTCCGACAAGCTTTAAGCATAGCTATTCGCAGGCCTGAAATCAGAACTTGAACTGGGTGCCGACGTAGACGGCCTGGTTGTCCTTGCGACCATCGCTGAGCGGCGCAAGCCGATCGCGGTCCGATGTGCTGCGTACGCCGGCCGTCACATTGATATTGCGGGTCAGACGATAGGAACCGCCAAGATCGACGACTTCTTCTGGCTGACCTTGCAGGGTGCGCGGAGATCGGCCGGCAGGCTCGCGGCCATCGAGTGCGATGCGCGGACTAAACCGCGAAGGATCGGCCTTTGCCCCCGGGGAGGGCTTGAAACTGGCCAGGTCTGGCAACTCGACCCGGCGCAATTCGCTGCTTGTGGTACCGTTCTGCGCAAAGCCGCGGTAGCCCCGCGAAACGCCCAGGCTATAGGCCGTTGGCGCGATGCGGAACCCGCCGTCGCTAGCGGCCAGGGAATTGCGTCCAGACCGGCTCATTCCCCCGTCAACGCGCACCGCGACGGTTACCGAACGGTCAAGCCGGTTGGGCGCCGCGCCGGGGGTAAAACGGAAGGTCTGCCCGGCACCAAGCGCGCGGACTGAAATTGACCGCGCGAGCCGCGGATCGACCCGGGCCGGTTCGAAGCCAATATCAGCGTCGCCAGATGGGACGGATAACTTTGGACCAATACCAACTGACAGCGCCAGAACCCCACTGGGCAATGCCAGTACCGTGACGGCCGCAGTCAGCAACATAGCCGAGGCGGTGTTGCGCCCCTTGGCCTGATTGCCGGCGATGCTTCTGGTAACAGTCATTATGCTTGGCAGCTATCCAGCTTGAGACTCGCGGATTTTCGCGCGACTGGCTTCAGAATCCAAGCACAAACTGTCCGCTGCCCGATGAATTCGGCCTGAACCGCTTGCAACGGCCCCACATTCAGCGGCGGTTCACGCCGCTGGCGGCCAATGCGCACTTGCCGCCTTTGCCGCCTTGGCTATAGAAGCAACGCAGGTTTCGCGCGGTGGCTGCAGCTTCCGCAATAACAGGATCGTACCTTGACCATGATGACCGTCTTTTCCGGCCAGAGCACCCTTTCCCGCATCGGCCGCGCCGGCCTGGTTGCCATGGCAGCGATCACGCTTGCCAGCTGCGGCGGCAAGGATCGCCCCAAGGCTGACCTGGCGGCATCCAAGATCACCACGATCGGCGTCAACAGCTACCTGTGGCGCGGCAGCCTTGAGGCGTTGAGCTTCATGCCAATGCTCCAGACTGACAGCAACGGCGGCGTGATCGTGACCGATTGGTATGCAAACCCGAACAACCCGGGTGAGCGGATGAAGGTGACCGTCACGATCCTTGACCAGGACCTGCGTGCCGATGCCCTGCGCGTCGCCGCCAGCCGCCAGGTTGCCCAGAATGGCGTCTGGGTTGATGCCCCGGTCCAGGCCGCTACGGTCCAGAAGCTGGAAGACATCATCCTGACCAAGGCCCGTGACCTGCGCCGGGGTGCCGTCGCTGAATAATCGCCCCCTCGACAAGCCGCGCACAGCGGCTAGAGGGCAGGCCATGACGAGCCAAAATCCAGAGTCCGGACGCTTCGATCCGTCCAGCGCCGATTCGCGCTGGCAACAGGCATGGGACCAACGCCAGACCTTCCGCGCGAACGATGACAGCGCCAAGCCGCGCTCCTTCGTGCTCGAAATGTTTCCCTATCCCTCGGGCCGCATCCACATCGGCCACGTGCGCAACTACACGATGGGCGACGTGTTGGCGCGGACCAAGCGGATGCAGGGCTTTGAAGTGCTCCACCCGATGGGCTGGGACGCCTTCGGCATGCCGGCCGAAAATGCCGCAATGGAAAAGGGCGTTCACCCCGGCGGCTGGACCCGTGACAATATCGCCAACATGAAGGCGCAGCTGAAACGGCTGGGCTTCGCGCTCGACTGGAGCCGCGAATTGGCAACCTGCGAGCCGGACTACTATGGCCAGGAACAGGCTCTGTTCCTTGACCTTTATGAAGCCGGCCTGGTTTACCGCAAGGAATCGGCGGTCAATTGGGACCCGATCGATATGACCGTGCTGGCCAACGAGCAGGTGATCGACGGCCGGGGCTGGCGCTCGGGCGCACTGGTCGAAAAGCGTAAGCTCAACCAGTGGTTCCTCAAGATCACGCAGTTCGCCGACGATCTGCTGACCGGCCTGGGTGAGCTCAAGGACTGGCCCGAAAAAGTCCGGCTGATGCAGGAAAACTGGATCGGCAAGAGCCAGGGCCTGCGCTGCAAGTTCCACTTCGTCGACAGCACGGACGGGATCGAGGTCTATACCACCCGGCCCGACACCATGTTCGGGGCGAGCTTCGTGGCAATCGCCGCGGATCATCCCTTTGCCCAGAAGCTGGCCGCCGGCTCGCCCGAGCTCGAAGCCTTCATTGCCGAATGCAAGCAGGGCGGCACCACCGCAGCCGAACTGGAGACCGCGGAAAAGAAGGGCTTCTTCACCGGCTATTCGGTTGAACATCCGCTCAAGAAATCGTGGCACCTGCCGGTCTATGTCGCGAACTTCGTGCTGATGGACTACGGCACCGGCGCGGTCTTTGGCTGCCCGGCGCATGACCAGCGCGACCTGGACTTTGCCCGCAAGTATGAGCTGCCGGTGACCCGCGTGGTCGCCGAAGGCGAGCAGACCGATGCCGCGTTCGATGGTGACGAGGCCTATACTGGCCCGGGCCGGATCGTGAACTCCGAATGGCTTGATGGTATGACCATCGACGAAGCCAAGGCCGCTGTCATCGCCAAGGCGGCCCACGATGGCTGGGGTCAGGGCGAAACCCAGTACCGCCTGCGCGACTGGGGCGTCTCGCGCCAACGTTATTGGGGCACGCCGATCCCGTTCATCCATTGCGATAGCTGCGGCGTGGTGCCGGTTCCGAAGAGCCAGCTGCCGGTCACCCTGCCCGAGGACGTCAGCTTCGATGTGCCCGGCAACCCGCTGCTGCGCCATCCGACCTGGAAGCACGTCGACTGCCCCAAGTGCGGCAAGCCCGCCGAGCGCGAAACCGATACGCTCGACACTTTCGTCGATTCATCGTGGTATTTCCTGCGCTTTGCCAGCCAGCCGGGCGACCGCCCATTCGATCCGGAAGTGATCAAGCAGTGGTTGCCGGTTGAGCAATACATCGGCGGGATCGAACACGCGATCCTGCACCTGCTCTACGCCCGCTTCTGGACGCGTGCGCTCAATCACATAGGTCTGATCGATGTGAAAGAGCCCTTCGCCAGCTTGTTCACCCAGGGCATGGTGACGCATGAGACCTATTCGCGGATCGATCCTACCAACGGTCAGCCGGTCTACTTCAGCCCTGGCGAAGTCGACCGCGGCGGGGATAGCGCAGTGCTCAAGGCCGATGGTCAGCCGGTTGAGATCGGCCGCGTCATCAAGATGTCGAAGAGCAAGAAGAACGTTGTCGACCCTGACGACATCATTGCCCAGTACGGTGCCGACGCGGTGCGCTGGTTCATGCTCTCTGACAGCCCGCCTGAACGCGACCTGCCGTGGTCCGAAGCCGGGATCGAAGGCTGCGCCCGCTTTGTCCAGCGTTTGTGGCGCCTGTTTGGCCAGTACGATGGCGGCGCAAGCGGTGAAGACAAGGCCCTGGACCGCAAGACCCACCAGACGGTCCATGCGGCAACGCAGGACATTGCCGCACTGGGCTTCAACAAGGCCGTGGCGCGGATCTACGAACTGACCGGCGCAGTCGAAAAGGCGGCGCCAAGCGCCAGCCGTTCGGCCGCGATCCGCACCCTGCTGCTGCTGGTTGCACCGATGATGCCCCACTTGGCCGAGGAAGCCTGGACCGCGATCGGCGGCGCCAAAGAATCTGGGGGTCTGGTGGCCGATGCGGCTTGGCCGGCAGTCGATCCGGCGCTGCTGGTTGAAGACGAAGTCACCATCGCGATCCAGGTGCTGGGCAAGCTGCGCGACACGATCACCGTGGCGAAGGGCATGCCGCGCGAGGAACTGGAGGCGCTTGCGCTGGCCAGCGACAAGGTGCAGCGTGCGCTTGATGGCAAGCCTGTAAAGAAAGTGATCGTGGTGCCCGACCGGCTGGTCAATCTCGTCGCATGAGGCATGTCGGCATCCTTGCCGGCGCGATGCTGCTATCAGCCTGCGGGTTGAAGCCGATGTATGCCGGCGGGGCGGGCGGGCAAGTTGCCCAAGGCCTCGCCGCGGTCGAGGTTCCGGCAATTGAGGGCAAGGCCGGCTGGCTGGTCCGCAATGCGCTGGTTGACCGTTTGGGCGCGGCCGGATCGGCCGTGCCGCGTTACCGGCTTGATGTCCGGCTTGATGAAAAGCTTGAAGGCCTTGGCCTGCTTTCCAACGATGCGATCGGCCGCGAACGCCGGACGCTGCGCGCGCGCTATCAATTGGTCGATACCGTGAGCGGCGCGATTGTCCTGGATGCGACGGCAGGATCGGATGCCGGGATCGACGTGGTCAGCTCGGAGTATGCGACAATCGCCGCTGAGCAGACCGCGCTCGAAAATCTGGCAAAGGTCGTGGCAGACAAGATCGTGGCGCGGCTGGCCTTGCAGCTGCGTGAAGGCCAAGCAGGCGGGCAGTGAAGGCCACCCAGAAGGATTTCAAGTCAATCGCCCCCCGCGCCGTGCGCGAGGCGCGGGTGTTCTTCCTGTGTGGGCAGGATGATGCCGGCATTCAGGATGCGGCTCAGCTGCTGGTCGAACTGCTACCCGATGCCGGGGAACGCATCGAGTTGGCCGGTGCCGACCTGCGCAAGGATCCGGCCCGGCTGGGCGATGAGGCCCGCTCTACCTCCCTGTTCGGCGGGAGCCGCCATATCCTGGTCCGCGCCAGTGGCGATGAAGCCCACGATGCGATCGAGGCCATGCTCCAGGGTGAAAGCGAGCCCTGCCCGGTGATCGTCATGGCCAGCAGCGCGACGGACAAGTCGCGCACGGCCAAATTGCTGGCCGGCCGACCCGACGCGCTGATGGCGATGTTCTATCCGCCGGACCTGCGCAGCGTAAGCAGCGCGGTTCGTGACATGGCCGGGGCCGCCGGGGTCAAGCTAGGCGGCGATCTGGCTGAGCGGATCGCCCGTGCAGCCGCACTCGATACGCGAATTGCGGCCAGCGAAGTGGCCAAGCTTGCGCTCTACCTGGACGCAACGCCGCAGGCCCCACGCACCGCGGATGCCGAGACCTTTGAAGCAATTGGCGCCCGGACCGAGGACGACGGACTGATGCCGTTGGTCAACGCCGTCTTGTCTGGTGATGTCCAACGCCTGCCCGGGGAACTGCGGCGAATGCGTGAACTTGGCCTCAACCCGGTTGGTCTGCTGCTCGCCGTCGAACGGCGTGCGGCGCAGTTGGCCCAATTGGCGGCGAAGATCGGGCGCAGTGGCGATATCGAACGCTTTGTCGAAGCCGAGACCGCGGCGCGCCGGATTTTCTTCAAGGACAAGGGCGATATCCTGCGCCAATTGCAGAAGTGGCGCGGCCCACGGCTGTCACGTCTGGTCGAGAAACTGATTGGCTTGCACCGTGCACTGCTCGCCAACAGCCAACAGGCCGAGCTCTTGCTTGCCCAGGGACTGACCGAGATCGCTAGGGTTGCCGCGCCGCGAAAATAGAGGCTTGGCCAAGGCGTTAACGCTGCTAAAGAATACGCGTTATCACTTATAGTTTCAATTCGGTGTTCTCGCACCGGCATTCAACCCTCGTGACGGCCGCATCCTTTACCATTCCTCAATCGCTCGAGCGCACCCGGCTTCGGATTTACTTGATCCAGATGCTGCTCGATGGCGCCATGCTGCTGACGGGGTTCGCATTATCGACTTGGCTTTATCTTGGCAGCCCATTCGATGACGCGGTTTGGGGATCGGCCCAATTGGCATTGCCGCTGTTCTGGACAGTGGCCCTCCTCAATCGAACGTATGGGGTTCAGGCTTTGGTCGCGCCGGAATATGGGGTCCAGCGTGCAACAATAGGTTTGCTCTTCACGGGCATGCTGGTGGTGGTGCTCCTCTTCCTCGCACGTAGCAGCTTACTCCTTTCCCGGTTCGGATTTGGGCTGGGTTGCGTGTCCGCGCTGCTCTTGATTGTTTGGGCGCGGTACAACTTTGAACCACTCATTCGACGCCTGGTCGGGCCTTCGGCAATCAATTTCCTGCTCATCGATGATGGCGGTCCGCCCGTAAACTTGGCTGACTGTCATCGGGTTGCGTGATCTGCCCCCTTCTGAGTGGCCCAATTTCTATTTTAGGAATGGCCACGAAGGAGGAATGGAATGGCAAGAAAGCACAAGCCGGAAGACATCATTGGCAAGCTGCGTGAAGCGGAGATCGT